>JBEEOO010000006.1:0-45222 GCA_041191585.1 Actinomycetota bacterium | reverse complement strand
GTCAGCGCGTTCGACCACGTGCTCGAACCTGCAATTCCAGGCAAAGGCAAACACCTAACTACTTTGACCAACTGGTGGTTCGAACGCCTCGATGTTCCAAACCACGTAAGTCACGAAGCCCCGATTCCCGCCGAGGTTGCTGGCCGTGCAACCATCGCCAAAAAACTTGAGATGTTCCCAGTTGAATGTGTTGTTCGCGGATACATCAGCGGCTCTGGCTGGAAAGAATATCAAGCCACCGGTGAAGTGTGCGGCGTGAAATTGCCAGAGGGTTTGACCTTTGGTGGCAAGTTGCCAGAGCCGATTTTCACGCCAGCCTATAAAGCTCCGATGGGTGAGCATGACGAAAACATCACCTTCGAGCGCGTTGTCGAATTGATTGGGCCAGATGATGCAGCTGCACTTCGCGATCTGAGCATCAAAATATTCAAACGCGCAAGTGAGCTTGCCGAGAAGGCCGGATTGATTTTGGCTGACACCAAATTTGAGTTTGGTATCGACCCAGCCACCGGTGAAATTGTTTTGGGCGACGAAGTCTTGACCCCTGACTCATCGCGATTCTGGGCGCGCTCATCATGGGAGCGCGGCGAGCGCAAAGAAAGCTTCGACAAGCAGATTGTTCGCAACTGGTTGGCCGACAACTGGAATCAAACCGGTGTTCCGCCGGTTATCCCTGCAGACATAGTGGCTCAAACTGCCGCGAAATATGCCGAGTTAGTTGAAAGGCTCACTTCAGAAGTTGCGTGATTTAGATATCTTGGGGGCAGCTCAGCAGTTAATTGCTGACCACGGGGTTGATGCCGTTTCAATGTCGGCGCTGGCTGCCGCAACCGGCCTAAGTCGCCCAGCTATCTATCAATACTTCGCGTCAAAAGAAGATGTCTTGGCTGAGTTGGTCATCAACGAAATGGCCGATCTAAGCAATGCCATCGACGAACACATCTCAGGCATTAAAGACCCGATGGAACGAATCAGAATCTGGATTCACTACAGCCTCGCTCATTTGGCCAGTGCCGATCACCGAGTCATTCGCCAGATTTCAATTGACTCACTGCCCGAAGACAAGCGAGGAATGTTGAAGGCGATGCACGGGCACTTTATGTTTGCTCTAACTAGCCCGGTTAGTGAAATTGGTGTTGCCGATGTGACGGCAACGTGCCACTTGATTTATGCCACCGTGGCTGCGGCAGCGAAGCGAATTGACGAAGGCAGCGAGTTCGTTAGAGAAGCCGCTGCCCTCGAGCAATTCACTATCGCGGGGCTAAAAGCCGCTATTTCTTAGCGGCCTTCTTCTTTGCCTTAGCTGCAGCTAGTGCTGCCTTCTTTTTGGCAATCGCAGCCTTTAGCTCAGCCTTGGTCATTGGCTTCTTCGCAACCGGCGCAGGTGCAGTCTCAGCTGTGAAAGTCACTGGAATAACTCGATCAAGCGAGAAGTCGGTTGGCGCCATGTGGTCGCGGCGAATGTGGATCAAGCAGGCCTGAGTTAGGCAGTCAACATTGTTTGCACCTGAGGTGAACTGCGCCTTGACCGCTAGCTTGATTGGCGCAGTTGCATCGGCTGCACCCTGAGCCTTAGATGCTGCCAATGTGCTAACCCAAGCACCTTGACCAAAGCAGTTCGCTGGGCGGCCCTTCATTGCATCAGCCGGGGTTCCCTGGCACAGACGAACATATAGTCCGGCGTCGGTAGGAATGTTGGCAAGGCTCACAACAACGGTGTCACCTGCAGCAAGCAAATTGGTGCTCTTGTCGGCTGAGACTGAAAAGTCTGCGGCCTGCGCTGGGGCAGCAAGGCCTGCAGCCAATACGATTGCGGTCGCTGAAATAGCGGCGAATTTCTTCATTATTTTGTTCTCCTTATTTAAACGTGACGGGGATAATCACGTCGGCTTTCCGGTAATCCGGTTGGGTGTGGTCGGCGCGTGTAAGAATCGCGCATTTCAAAACTGTGCAGTCGAGATCGCCAATTTTCGACTGAACCGGCACCTTGACTTTGAAGGTGCCGCCTTTGCCGAATGGCTTGGCTAGCGCGACGCCATAAACCGGTGGGTTCGATGAGACCCATACCGATTGATTGTTTTTGCCGGTGATGTCGAATGGACCGCAGAGGTCGGGTTTTTCGCCCTTGGCTGGAATTACGCAGAAGGTTGCATAGATGCCGTGCTTTGTGCTGTAGCCCTTGCCCGTAACAGTGATGACGGTGGTCGCGTTTGCCGGCAGGTTTTTAGTTGGGGTCGCGGTGAGAGTTTGGCCAGTTGGGCCTTTTGCCGTGGCGACTGCAGCAGTCTTTGAAGTCGCAATTTTGCTGGTGGTTAGAGGCTCACCGTGCACCGGTGTCGAGATAACGGTCAGCACCCAGATCAGGGCGGCAATCAGAGATTTCTTCACGCCCAAAAAAATAAAACAGGATGAAAAATCCGGCCTGACAGAGTGTCAGCCCTAGTTTCGAACACCGAAGAAAAACAAAAATGGCCCCGATTTCTCGAGGCCATTTCGCTGCTAAATAATTAGTCGTTGCAGGTGCAAAGCTGCTCGGCTGGAACGCCTTCAAGAGCCTCTTCGACGTGCTGACCGCAACCGGTCCAAGTTACTTTTCCGCAGTTTGCGCAATTTGCTGGGCTACACATTTTGATTCCTAACTTTCGATTGATTTTGTAATTTTTGTTTTGGTGCCAAATCTCTAGTTGTTCAGAGACTAGTTCTTTTTGCCGAACAGTCGAGCAAAAAAGCCCGGCTCTTTCGGGTCGTTGGCGTGACCCTGGCAACGCTGGGCCTTCGGAATGCCGCGCATCACCATGTCAACGTGCTGGCCACAACCAGACCAGGTGGCTTTGCCGCACTTGCGGCAGGTTACTTTTGAACACATAGTTTTCTCTCTTACTCAACGATCGCGATTGAGGTTGCTGTCGATGCATCGGCCACGCCACCGGCGTTGGTGAGTGTGCCAGTGAATCCGTTTTCTTGCATGTATGAAACTGCCTGGCCGGCTCGGTTGCCCGAGCGGCAATAGATCACATAGTTAGCTGCCTTGTCGAGCGTGTCGATCTGGCTAGCGAACTCTGGGCTCTGAATGTCGAAGTTGAGTGCACCATCGAGGTGACCCGACGCGAATTCATCTGCGGTGCGCACATCAATAACAGCCGCAACAGAGGTCATGTCAATGGCCTCGCTAGATGAGCAGGCGGTCAAAGACGAGACCGCGAAAATCGCAACCAGTGACGCCACAAGAAATTTAATCATTTTTGTCATACCCCCTAGGGTATACTAAATTTCATGAAAATAGAACCAGAAGAGTTAAAAGCCGCTCGCGATCGCCTAATGCGAGTTCAGGGTCAAATCGGCGGAATCGTCAAAATGCTTGACGAGGGCCGCGACTGCACCGACCTGCTAACCCAACTTTCTGCTGCCAGCACCGCGCTCACTCGCGCTGGGTTCACGATCATCGCCACCGGCATGCAGCACTGCGGCACCGACCCAGAGGGCACAGCCAACCGCGCCGCCCTCGAAAAAGCCTTTATGTCACTGGCCTAATAAAGAAAGCCTCAAATGTCTACCTCACTAAAAGTCATCATCATCGGTGGTGTTGCAGGCGGCATGTCAGCCGCCACGCGCCTGCGCCGCCTTCGCGAAGACGCACAAATTACCGTTTATGAAATGGGCGAGCACGTCAGCTATGCCAACTGCGGCTTGCCTTATTACTTGAGTGACGTGATTGCCGACCGCAACTCGTTGCTGCTTCAGACCCCAACCAGCCTGCACAACCGGTTCAACTTGGATGTGCGCGTGCACACCGTGGTCACCAAGATTAACCGCGATGACAAGACCGTAAATGTCACTAACTTGCAGACCGGTGAAGAATATGTCGACCACTATGACAAGTTGATAATTTCGACCGGCGCCAAGCCACGCAAGCTGCCGATTCCGGGCATCAACCGCGCCATGACCCTGCGCAATGTGACCGACGCCGACGCTGTGAAAGCCATGGTTGAGCGCAGTGGCAAGGGGCCCGCTGTGATTTTGGGTGCCGGCTTCATCGGCATCGAGCTGGCTGAGAACCTTGCCCACATCGGAATGCCGACCACAATCGTTCAGCGCGGATCCAGCATCCTTAGCCTTTTTGACACCGAGATGATTCAGCCGCTGCAAGAGCGCTTGCGCGATAACGGCGTGCAGATTGTCACCAACGCTGAGCCGGTTGAGATCACCACCGATGCTGTGATTTTGCGCGACGGCCGCAGCCTGCCAGCGCAGATTGTTTTCGCTGCCGCGGGTGTTGTGCCCGACAACTCGCTGGCTCGCGAGGCCGGCCTAAAGATGGGCGACACCGGCGGTGTTTGGGTCGATGACCAGCAGCGCACCAGCGACCCTGACATTTATGCGGCTGGCGATGCGGTTGAAAAGCCGCACTACCTCACCGGTGCGCAAACCCTGATTCCGCTGGCTAACCTAGCCAATCGTCACGGCCGCCTAGCCGCCGACTCAATCGCAGGTCTCGAGCCAAAAGCTCACGCAGCACTCGGCACCGTGATTATTGGTGCCTTCGGCTTTGCCACTGCAATCACCGGTTTGAGCGAACGCGCGGCCAAAAAAGCCGGCATTAAATACACTGCGATTCACCTACACCCCGGTTCGCACGCTGGCTACTATCCGGGTGCCAAACGAGTCTCGCTAAAGGTGCTTTTCGACCCGACCACCGGCAAATTGCTAGGTGCCCAGGGCAACGGTGAAGACGGCGTCGACAAGCGCATCGATGTGATTGCAACTGCGATTCACGGCGGGCTAACCGTTGATGACCTAATGGACCTCGAGCTAGCCTATGCCCCGCAATTCGGCTCGGCGAAAGACGCAATCAACCAGGCCGGCTATGTGGGCAACAACGTTTTGCACGGCACCACCGAGACGGTGCAGTGGCACGAGCTCGAGGCCGAAATAGCCAAGGGCGCGGTGCTGGTCGACGTTCGCACCGAGACCGAAAACCGCGCGGGCAGCATTCCGGGGGCAATCAATATTCCAGTGGATGAGCTGCGCGCCCGCCGAGATGAAATCAGCCCAGAGAACGTCATTGTGCACTGCCAGGTTGGCCAGCGCGGCCACACCGCAACCCAGATTTTGAAGGCGCACGGCTTCAATGTGCGCAATCTTGACGGTGGCTATATCACGTGGAAGGCTGGAGTTGACGGGAGCAAAAATGTCTAAAGAACTAGATCTAAAAATCGAAGGTATGACCTGCGGACACTGCGAAATGTCGGTCACCAAAGAACTATCAAAGCTAGCCGGCGCTCGCGACATCAAGGTTTCGGCAACCGAAGGCTCGGCCCACGTTGTGCTTGATGACAGCGTTGACACCGATGCAATCGCAGCGGCAATCGATGAAGCTGGATACAAATTAATCTCGAACTAGACATTGAGGGCATGACCTGCACGGCTTGCGCCAGGCGGGTTGAAAAGAACCTGAACAAAGTTCCGGGCGTTTCGGCATATGTCGATTTCGCCAGCGAAAAAGCACATATCACCTCGGCCACCGCGATCACGCAGGCACTTTTGGTACAGGCTGTCGAAGACGCCGGATACAAAGTTGGCACCAACCGCAGCGAACTAAAGTCGTTGCTGTGGCGCCTCTGGATTGGCGCTTTCATCGCTGCCCCAGTTGCAGTGATCAGCATGTTTCACGAACTCATGCCGCCAAACTGGCACACCATCGCAGCTTTCGCGACCTTTCCAATTGCCGCATATGTGGCCTGGCCATTTCACATCGCGGCTTTCAAAAACCTAAAACTCAAGACCGCCACCATGGACACCCTGGTGTCACTTGGCGTGATTGTTGCCTATGTCTATAGCGTGATCCAGCTATTCGTCGGCGGCATGGATGTCTATTTCGAGGTGGCAGCTGCGGTGCCAACTGTCGTTCTATTTGGCCGTTGGCTCGAGGTGCGCACCCGACGCTCAGCGACCGATTCGGTCAAAGCATTGCTCACCGCGATTCCTGATACGGCTGTTGTTCGGCGTGAGTCAGGGCAAGAAACCATTGCCACTAAAGACGTGAAGCTCGGCGAGACTGTCATCGTGGCAAATGGCCAGCGCATCCCGGTTGATGCCGTGATTATTGAGGGTGTCGGTCAGGTCGACAACTCACTCATCACTGGCGAGTCGGTGCCGGTTAGCGTGCAGCCCGGCGCCGAGGTCAGTGCCGGTGCGGTCAACATCGGGGCCACACTAGTGCTGCGCACCACCGCGGTTAGTGCCAACAGTCGCATCGCCCAGATCGCAGATTTGGTGCGCGAGGCAACTGCCCACAAAACCAAAATCACCGGATTGACCGACCGCATCTCAGAGATTTTTGTGCCCGCGGTGATCGTGCTTTCGATAGTCACCTATTTGGTTTGGGCTTTTGTGATTGGTGACAGCCAGCGCGGTCTTTCGGCTGCGATCGCTGTGCTCGTGATCGCTTGCCCATGTGCCCTCGGCATCGCGGTGCCGATGAGCCTGGTGGTGGCAACCTCTCTCGGTGCGCGCCACGGAATCGTGATTCGTGACCCCGACACTTTGAGCCTGTTGAACCGCGTGCGCAAAGTTGTGCTCGACAAAACTGGCACACTGACGACCGGTAACCTGCGCGTTGCCAAGGTGACCGCCCTAGCCGGCACCGACGAAAGAGCCGCTCTAGCGATGGCCGCTGCGATTGAGCGCTCATCGGCTCATCCGCTTGCAAAAGCGATTGCTGCAGTTGATTCGTCTCTGACCGCAACCGACGTTATCGAGACAGCGGGCAGCGGAGTGCAGGGCACGGTCAACGGCACAACCCTGACGGTTACCAGGTCTTCAGCAGTGCAGGTTGAAAATCAGGCCGAGCTTGCCAGTGCCATCGAGGCAGCCGGCGCAATGAGCCTGGTTGTGGTTTCTTGGGGCGGTGTTGCGCGTTTGCTGATTGCACTCGATGACGACATTCGCGATGACTCAAAGAGTGCAATTGTGGCGCTGCAAAAAATCGATGTCGAACCGATTTTGCTATCGGGTGATGCTGAGGGTCGCGTTGCTGCGGTTGCAGGCGAGCTTGAGATTGCAACTCACTTTGCCGGCGTCACGCCCGAGCAAAAGTTGACCACGATCGAGACGCTCAAATCGAATGCAGATGGCAGCAAGTCTGTGGTTGCGATGGTTGGCGATGGCCTAAACGATGTGGCAGCGCTGGCCGGTGCCGACATCGGAATCGCTATGGGCTCAGGCACTCACGCGGCACAGTCGGCTGCCGCAATCACGATTGTCGACGACAACCCGATGGCGGTTGCTTATTCACTCAACCTAGCTCGTCGCACCTGGGTCAATATCAAGCAAAATCTCGGATGGGCTTTTGGCTATAACGTGATCTTGATTCCGGTGGCAGCTCTAGGTCTGTTGAACCCAATGCTTGCCGGAACAGCGATGGCTTTCTCAAGCATTTCAGTTGTGCTCAACGCCCTTAAATTGAAAATCGTCGCGCGCTAAAAAGCACACGACGATTTTCACTAGGCATTAATTAGCAGCAGCCGCCACCGTTGGTCGCGCCCTTGCACTGGCAGCTTCCGCCGCACTGGCAACCGTCTGCAGTCATTAGGTTGATGTTCATTTTCGCCTCCTCTTTGAAATCTGTTTTTAGTCTAAGTCGCAAGTATGCAAACACAAGCATCCATTTTTGGTGTTCACCGAGGGCTAATGACGCTATCTATAGTTGCGGTGGTAAGCCTTGGCGCGATGTTGAATTTTGGTCACGAAAACCAAAATTTCACGCTCGCGAATCTCATAGATGATTCGATAGTCGCCGCGGCGCGCACTATAAGCACCTTTGAAAGGGCCATCTAGAGGTTTTCCAACTCGTCGAGGATTTTCAGCCAGCGCACCATAAACAAAACTGATTATGGTGTCGACAACTTTGAGCGGTAGGCGTTGCTGAAGGTCAAATTTTGCCGATGGTGAAAAGACAATTTCATACTTGGTCAATTTGCTGCCCTGAGTCAACATAATCAGGGTTCTTTGACCCATCGGGCAACAAATATCCCTCGCGAATTCCGCGTTCGAGAACGATCTTCTTCATCTCTTCAGACGAAGTCCATTCGACTTTGTCTTTGTTGTGCATCATGAACAAGACTTCAGCCGCCTCTTCAGGGTCTGAGAGCACTTCTAACGTTTCAACCATGGATTCATACTGGTCAATTGACATCAAAACTGCGGCCGGCTGACCGTTTCTGGTGATAACTCGATGGTTTTTTGACTCAGCAACTTCATCGAGAACTGATGCGAAATTAGCACGGGCTTCGGCCATTGATAAAAATTCCATAATTCAAGTATGTACAAAATTCTGTACAGAACAATAGCCCTCGCCTAAATCGCAGATTCAGACGAAAAATCCAGAATTGAAATTTAGGATTTGGACATGGCCAAGAAAAAAGCAATCAGTCGCAGAACCGTCTTGATTGGTGGCGGCGCCGCAGTCGGTGCCGTTGCACTTGCAGCCGGCGGTTTTTATGCCGGCACTTTGATGAACGGTCGGGCGGCCGCGGCAGCGGCAACCACCGGTGAACCGAAGGTCATCCGCAGCAAAAATGGGCAGCTGATTGTCGACCTCGTGGCCAGCCCGAGCATCACAGAAATTGATGGCCAAAAAGTTGAAACTTTCACCTATAACAACAGCCTGCCGGGCCCAACTTTGGTAGCCAGACCCGGTGACAAAATCACGGTGAACTTCACCAACAACCTCGATGAGTCAACTAACCTGCACGCTCACGGCCTGCACGTTTCGCCCGAGGGCAACTCAGACAACGTGATGCTCGACATCAAAGCCGGCGAAACCTTCACCTATGAATATCAGCTTGGCGCCGATCACCCAACTGGCATTTCTTGGTATCACCCGCACCTGCACGGCCAGGCTGCTAATCAACTTTTCGCCGGACTTTACGGCGCAATTTACGTAGAGAACGATGACCCGGTCGAGGTCAACCGCGAGCGCGTTTTGGTGATCAGTGACATCGACTTTGGCACAGACGGCAAAATTCTGAAGCCGGGAATGATGGCCTTGATGATGGGTCGCGAGGGCAAGCGCATCCTGGTGAATGGCCAAGTGACACCAAATTATGAAGCCGAAGTTAATGCACTCGAGCGCTGGCGAATCATCAACTCTTGCTCTTCGCGTTATGTGCACCTGCACTTTGATGGTGCCGATCTCACCGTGTTGGGCCTCGATGCCCAACCGCACCCAACCCCGGTGAAAACCGATGAGCTGATTCTGGCCCCGGGCAATCGCGCCGATGTTTTGGCCCAGCTTGGCAGCAAGCCGGTGAACATCGCATTTGACTCGATCGTGCACCCAGACTCAATGAGCGCGCCAGAAATTGGGCGCACGCTTGCAACCATCACGCCGACTGGCAACACTGCCGCCAAGGTCGCTGGCTTGACCGGCGCACTCGCCGCTCTGCCTAGCTTGAGCGACGCCAAGGTTGACGCCAAGCGCAAGTTCACTCTGGCCATGCCCGACATGATGGCCGGCATGGGTGCCATGCACAGCAACGGCAACAACAGTGGCAACAACATGAGTGGCATGAACCACGACATGAGCAACATGGGCGACATGAACATGAACGGCATGTTCACCATCAACGGCGAATCATTCGATCACCTAAAGGTCAACACCAAGGTCAGCCTGGGCACTGTTGAAGAGTGGACGATCGTCAACACGAGCAACATGAATCATCCGTTTCATTTGCACGTTTGGCCGATGCAGGTCGTGAGCATTAATGGCGAGCCGGTTGACCAACCGGTATGGAAAGACGTTGTCGACATTCGCTATCAGAGCGAGACCGTGGTGCGAATTAATTTTGAAAAGTTCGCGGGCAAAACTATGTATCACTGCCACATTTTGGATCACGAAGACCAAGGCATGATGGGCGTGATTCAGGCGCTAAAATAAAGGGGTTCGCCGTTGTCGCCGGGCATTAAAATCGAGGCAAATCTCGAACCAAATAACCCGCCCAACCACAAAAGCTTGGAGCCACCGTGCCAAAAATCATCGTTGAAGTTATGCCAAAAGAGGTTCTGCTAGACCCACAGGGCAAAGCAGTCGCAAACTCACTTCACCGCAAGGGTCACAACGACATCACCGCGGTTCGCATCGGCAAGCGCATCGAGCTTCACTTTGACCGCGCAGTCACCGATGCCGACATCGCATCAGCCAAGCAAATTGGCGAAAACTTTTTGAGCAACGCAGTGATCGAAGACGTTGTCTCGGTCACCGTCGAGAACTAAACCCCGAAAGCGATGACCATGAAGATTGGTGTTGTTACTTTTCCGGGCACTCTCGATGACCGCGATGCCCAGCGCGCAGTTCGCCTAGCTGGCGCAACCGCCGTGCCACTGTGGCACGCAGACTCAGACCTAAAGAAGGTCGACGCCGTGGTTTTGCCTGGCGGCTTTTCATACGGTGACTATCTTCGCTGTGGCGCAATCGCTGCTCAGGCCCCGATCACCCAAGAGATCATCAAGCAGGCTGGGCAGGGCTTGCCAGTGCTTGGCATTTGCAACGGTTTTCAGGTTTTGGTCGAAAGCCACCTGCTGCCTGGCGGCCTAATTCGCAACGAGAACCAGCACTTCATCTGCCGCGATCAAAAGCTTCGTGTCGAGAACATCGACACCCCATGGACCAACGAGTTCGAGCTAAACCAAGAGATCACCATTCCGCTAAAGAACGGTGAGGGCGGCTACATCGCCACCGACGAAACCCTAAAGCGCCTTGAGGGCGAGGGTCTAGTTGCTTTCCGCTACCTCGAAATGAACCCAAACGGATCAATGAACGCCATCGCCGGCCTGCGCAACGAGCGCGGCAATGTGGTTGGCCTAATGCCTCACCCAGAGCACGCAGTTGAGGCTGGCTTTGGCCCAGACACCGCTGCAGCAATGCGCTCAGGCGTCGACGGCCTTAAATTCTTCACATCAGTTTTGAAAGCAGTGGTGAACGCATAATGGGTCTTTTCAAAAAGAAGCCGGCCGCTCCAGCAGTCGACCTAACTCACCTAGACACCACCGCCAAGGCGGCCGCTGAGCCAAACAAAGAGCAGCCTTATGTTGCCCTTGGCCTAAAGACCGAAGAATACGAGAGCATCAAGAGCATTCTTGGTCGCCGCCCTTCATCTTCTGAATTGGCCATGTATTCAGTGATGTGGTCTGAGCACTGCTCATACAAGTCATCAAAGATTTATCTGCGCCAGTTCGGCGAAAAAGTCACCCCAGAAATGAAGAAGCACCTGATGGTGGGCATGGGCGAGAACGCCGGCGTGGTTGACATCGGTGAGGGCTGGGCGGTGACCTTTAAAGTCGAGAGCCACAACCACCCAAGCTATATCGAGCCTTTTCAGGGTGCAGCAACCGGTGTTGGCGGCATTGTTCGCGACATTTTGACCATGGGTGCGCGCCCGATCGCTGTCATGGATCAGCTGCGCTTTGGTGCACCGACCGACCCAGACACCGCTCGCGTGGTGCACGGTGTAGTTGACGGCATCAGCTTCTATGGCAACTGCCTTGGCCTGCCAAACATTGGTGGCGAGACTGTTTTTAACAAGGTTTATCAGGGCAACCCACTGGTCAACGCACTTAGCGTTGGTGCGCTAAAGCACGGCGACCTAAAGCTGGCCAAGGCCTCAAACCCCGGCGACCAGGTGATTTTGTTTGGTGCCCGCACCGGCGCCGACGGCATCGGTGGTGTTTCGGTTTTGGCATCAGAGACCTTTGACGCCGACGGCCCAAGCCGCCGCCCAGCCGTGCAGGTTGGCGACCCTTTTGCCGAGAAGGTTTTGATCGAGTGCTGTCTTGAGCTTTATGCGGCCAACGTGGTTGCCGGCATTCAAGACCTTGGTGGTGCTGGCATCAGCTGTGCCACCAGCGAGCTGGCCTCAAACGGTGGCGCGGGCATGCGCGTTGAGTTGAGCAAGGTTCTAAAGCGCGATGAGTCACTGACCCCAGAAGAAATTCTGATGTCAGAGTCGCAAGAGCGCATGATGGCGATCGTGCCAAAGAAAGACCTAAAGGCTTTCAAGGCAATCGTCGACAAGTGGGAGGTCGAGTATTCAGTGCTTGGCGAGGTCATCAACGAAGACCGCCTCTACATCACTTGGCACGGCGAAGAAATCGTCAACGTTCCACCACGCACCGTGGCTCACGATGGCCCGGTTTATGAGCGCCCAGTGGCATACCCTGCCTATCAAGATCACCTGAACTATATGAGTGTTCACGTGGCCGCCGATGGCCAAGGCTTGCACCGCCACAACGACAACGGCAGCGAACTTGCTGCTCAGATGTGGCAGATCGTGACCAGCCCAAACCAGGCTTCAAAGGCTTATATCACCGACCAATATGACCACTATGTCGGCGGCAACACCGCCCTGGCGATGCCAGATGACTCGGGCATGGTTCGCGTTAGCGAAGAGAGCGGCCTGGGCATCTCGATTGCCACCGACGCCAATGGTCGTTTCTGTCAGCTAGACCCATATGAGGGTGCCAAGTTGGCTTTGGCCGAGGCATATCGCAACGTTGCAGCCGGTGGCGCAAAGCCGCTGGCCGTGACCAACTGCTTGAACTTTGGTTCACCAGAAAACCCAGAGGTTATGTGGCAGTTCAAACAGGCAACCGCTGGTTTGGCCGATGGCTGCCTCGAGCTTGGCATTCCGGTCACCGGTGGCAACGTGTCGTTCTATAACCAGACCGGCGATGTTGCCATTCACCCGACCCCAGTGGTTGGTGTGCTCGGTGTGATCGACGACGTTGCTCGTCGAATTCCATCAGGATGGCAAGACGAAGGCCACAACATCTATCTGCTTGGCACCACCAGCGACGAGCTTGATGGCTCGGTTTGGTGTGAGGTTATTCACGGTCACCTGGGTGGCCGCCCACCAAAGGTTGACTTGGCATTCGAGAAGCAGCTGGCCGAGGCTATTGCCGCAGCCAGCGAGCAGGGCTTGATTGCTTCAGCTCACGACCTATCAGAGGGTGGTTTGGCTCAGGCAGTTGTCGAGAGCAGCCTGCGCTTTGGTGTTGGTGCCCGCATCTGGATCAGCGAGATCTGCGAGCGCGATGAAGTTGACCGCACTTCGGCATTGTTCAGTGAATCAACCGGCCGCATCTTGGTTTCGGTTGGCCGCGAAGACGATGTCAAGTTTGTTGGTTTGTGTGAGGCTCGCGGCATTCCGGTGCTGCGCATCGGCGTCACCGACTCTTCGGCTCACCTAGAGATTCAGGATGTTGCCACCTGGCCGCTTGCTGACCTGCGCAATGGTTGGTCGGCTACGCTGCCTGAACTATTTGCAAACTAGGCGTTGCGCCGAATTGCCGAACGCGAACAAGCGTTTTGCCGGCGAAGCGCCAAGTGACGCCCCGCCAGGAGTAGCCAAACCTGCCACTAGCCGGGCGGGTTGAGTTTGAGAAAAGGGTCGCCTTCGGGCGGCCTTTTTTGTTGTCTAAACTGATCCCATGAAGCGAATTATGGGGGCGCTGCTAGTTGCAGCGATTTTAATTTCTGGCAGTGCACCTGCAACGGCCGCAACTTTCAAGAATTGCGCAGCTCTCACTAAGGTTTATCCAGGTGGGGTGGCCAAATCTAAATCGACAAAAAACGTCGGCGGTGAAACTAGCAAAATCCCGACGGTCAACCTGAAGGTTTACAACTCTGTAGCTAAGAAACTTGACCGAGATAAAGATGGCATCGCCTGCGAAAACTAATGAGCACCGTGCGCCACGCGATTAGCTCATGCGCTGGCGCGTAGGAACATCAAATCCCACAAGGTCAGCGAGCTGCCGTCAGGCATCCGTATTGTTGAACCGCGCATAAACTCAGAGCATGCACCGCATTTATGGCACACCGTTCTCAACGGTTTATGAGCTCTATGTGAAAAAGGTTGAGCGCAAGGGCGCAACGGTGGCCGACCTTGACACCGTGATTCAGTGGCTCACTGGGTTTGATGCCAAGCAGCTGCACAAGCTAATTGAACAGAACGTAACCTTCACCGAGTTCTTTGGTGCGGCCACGATGCATCCGAATTCAAATCTGGTCACCGGCGTGATATGTGGTGTGCGCATTGAGCAGATTGAAGACCCGCTGATGCAAAAGATTCGCATTCTCGACAAGCTGGTCGACGAGGTTGCCAATGGACGCAAGATGGAGAAGATTCTGCGTCAGCAGCCCGCTTAAACTTTAGAAATGACTAACGCGTTTTTTGAAGAGCTGCTGGCCTGCGCTATTGAAGCGGCGAGCGCCGGGGCAGCTGAGCTAAAGGCTCGCCACGGTGGGCCACTGCAGATCAACTCAAAGACGTCACCCGAAGACGCAGTCACCGATGCCGACCTAGCCGCCGAGGCCACAGTGCGCGCGGTAATCGCCAAGCTTCGCCCTCAAGACTCAATCACCGGCGAAGAGCTGGCCGCCCACGTTGGTGAATCAAAGGTTCGCTGGAGCATCGATCCGCTTGATGGCACAGTCAATTTCACTCGTGGCATCCCGTATTTTGCGACCTCGGTTGGCGCGTTTGACATCGAGGCTGGGGTTTGGGTTGCCGGTGCGGTTGTTGCGCCAGCACTTGGGCTCACCTATTTTGCGTCGCGCGGTGGTGGCGCATTTTTAATTCGCGATGGCCAGAAGCGCCAGATTTTTGGGCCACCGACTGACCGAGAAACCAAGATTATCGCGACTGGTTTTTCTTATTCTTCGGCCGAGCGTGCGGCGCAGTTTGCGCACCTAGACTGCATCATGCCCAACTTTGTTGACGTGCGCCGTATGGGCTCAGCAGCACTCGATGCCTGCATGGTTGCCGATGGCACGGTTGACGTCTATTTTGAGCGTCACATTAAAGAGCACGACTGGGCAGCTGCTTTGCTGATTGCCGAAGAAGCTGGGCAGCGTGTACGCAGGCCGGCATTTGTCGGTGACTTTGGTGCCGTCAACTATGAGTTGGCTGCGCCTGAAGGGCTCTAGTTCGAGGGTTTTGGCTTAGGCCAGGGCTGATTCGATCGCCGCGATAACCTCTGGAGCATCCGGTTTCACCGGTGGGCGAAAGCGCTGAATCTTGCCGTTTCGGCCAACTAGAAACTTCTCAAAGTTCCACATCACGGGGCCCGCAAGGCCCATACCGTCTTTGTTTTTGACCAGCTCTTTATAGAGCGGGTGGCGGTTGCGGCCATTGACCGAGACGGTGTCAGTCATCGGGAAGGTCACGCCCCAGGTGGTTGAGCAGTATTCGCTGATCTTGTCTGATGAGTCGAGCTCTTGCTTGAAGGTGTTTGATGGCAGACCCAGAACGACCAAGCCACGTGGACCATAGGTTTTTTGCAGCTGCTCTAGCGCCTCATATTGCGGAGTCAGACCGCAACGCGATGCCACATTGACCACCAAAACCGCCTTGCCAGCCAGGGCGCCAAAGGTGGTCTTGCTGCCGTCAATCAGGGTCAGTTCAATTTGGTCGAGGCTGTTCGTCATGTCTGGCACAACCTCGGGCGGTGTGCGGTTTATTCCGCGGGTTTATTTCTTTTCAATCTTTGCAACGTCACCAAATGCGCCGGTCTCCACGTTGGTGATCGTCACACCGTCGATGGTGACCGACTCACCCTTCTTGAGGGCTGCGTCTCGGCGCCATTCGTTATCAGTTGCCGACGGCGAAGGCACAATCTGTAAGGCGGATTGGTAATACGGAATGCTGGTGTCGAGTTTGTAAACAATTAGTCCGTTGTTTGCAGAACCCAAGTTAAAGTCAAAACCGTATGAGCGGCGCGATTCAACTGCAATAGCTGTGTATTTGCCAGTTGGTATGACGGTGAGCTTAACGCCGTTGTCTCGGGCCTCGAGCGGAGTCATCCAAGATGTGAAAGTGCCCGCTTGGCTGATGCAATTCACCTGGTTGTCTGCGATTGTGCCAAGCAAGAAGCGCTGCCAGGCCAGAATTTCTAGTGCTGAGAATGAGTTCATGACGTCGAAAACACCGAGTGGTGACGAGTCTTGGGCACTGGCCTTAGGCACGTTTCGAAGATCAGATAGCCCGAGCATGTGCCCAAACTCGTGAACCCAAGTTAGGAATTCATAAGGAGTCACTGGTTTTCCTGGAGAGACCAGCAGATTCATGATCTCTTTTTCTGCAGATTTGAAGCCGCGAGTTGGCTCGGCGGCCTCAGCGGTAAAGCTTCTGACCTGCTCTTTGGTTGCCTCGGCTGGTGGAACTACGGCAACAACATCGACGTCACTGAAATCGATCTTGTTGTCGATTGCAGCAATGGAGGCTCTCGCGTAGTCAAAAGTGCCCTGAGGCGGCTTGCCGGTCTTAAAAAAGTCTGCGGCTAGATCGTAATCGAGCACAGGCTTTGGAAGGTGGGTGTATTCGTCTGGGATTCGAATGTCGAGCTTGATCTCTTTTGATCCCTGCAATTCCCAGAATTGCTTCAGGAATTTCGCGGTGTCAGCCCAATCAACCGCTGGGGAGCGCTTGCCCTTAAGGTCAGCAAAATCAACTGGAACAAACTGAACGACAGTTTTTTCATCTAGCTTTGCGCGGTCTGGGTATAGGGGGAATCCCGTCGCAAAGTGACGCTGTGGGTTGTTTGGGATGTCACCTTTAGCGCCAGCGTCGGCAATTTTGCACGGTGTGACTTCTGAGGCAAAAACCGAAAGTGCGCTTGATGGCTTGGTTGTTATTCTCGGAGGATTCGAGTAGTCGGTTGACATGATATTCAGCCCGAGAGGTCCACCCAGCGGTTTACCGGTTGCCTGGTCGATTTCAGGTGCACTGTTTTCTGGGTGCAGTTTTCCATCTGGGCCACAAGATAGGTAGGCAAGTTTGCCGGCTTTCGTCTTGCCGATCACCAGATCAAAGTTTGGCTGGCACTTGTCGAATTCTTTGAACTTAGGCGCTAAGGCGCTGGCTCCGGCAGCCCTTTGCCAGATGAGTTTTTTGCCGACCTTTGTGCACTTAAGAGTGGTGCCCGCCGCCTTGACTGTTTGACCGGCCTTCGAACAGGATGCCCCGACTTTAGCTGCCGCTTGCGCTGCGCTCACACCTGAGACCACAAGTGCTGCTGCCAATAAAATTGCCCCGAATTTCTTCCCCATGAGCTAATTATGGCGAAATTGTTGGAACTAGTGTGTTTTCGTGTCTGGACTACTTTTTGACCGTGATTTTCAAGGTCTTTGTCACAGATCCATAGCTCATGATGATGGCATAGGTGCCAGCCTTCTTTGGCTTGATAACAGATGAGGTAAAGACCTTTGATGACCCAACCTTCTTCGGAGACAAGACAAAGATTTTGCCGTCATTCGACTTGATTTTGGTCATGACCACAGTGCCTACCTTCAACCCGGCCAAGGTGGCAAATACTGGCTTTCCGATCTTTACTGACACCGAAGCCGAAGAGCCACTAACTCTTGCAGAAGCTGCGCCCGATGTCGAAGATGAAGTAGCGAAGTAGGTCGATGGCGAAGCAATTGGCTTGCTCGGGATAATAATTGGCCTGTTTGGCTTGGTTGGAGTTGTGGTGCCGCCACCGCCGCCGGTCGATCCGCCACCGCCAGATGAGCCGCCGCCACCAGTAGAACCGCCACCGCCGCCACCGCCACCGCCGCCTGCACCTGTGCCTGTGCCTGTGCCTGCAGTGATAGTGAAACTACGGATTACGTTTGGTGCAGCGCTGAAGTTAGCCGAGCCCGCCTGTGACGCGGTGATTGTGCATGTGCCTGCAGCCGTGAACGTGATCACGCGGTTAGAAATCGTGCATGTCCCTGAAGCAGCCAGGGCTACGACGAGGCTTGAGCTGGCGGTTGGGGCGATTGTCAATGTGCCGGGCAAGGTCTGGTTGGCAATCGATGCAAAAACAATGTTCTGAGTCGACTTGACCGTGAATGTTTTAGAGGCTGTTCCGGCGGCAAAACCAGAAGTTGCATCGGCGCTAGCTGAGATGGTGCAGAGTCCAGACTCTACTGCAGTGACGATTCCAGCAGAGTATGTGCAGACTGCTGAGTTAGTTGAAACAGTCACCGTTCCACCTGATGGAGCAACGACGGAAACACTTTGAGTTGCGCCGATGTCGAGGTTGGTTAGAGAAGTTGGCGTGAACACGGGGGTGTTTGCAGCCGAACCTGCAGCAACCGTGAAGCTGCTTGAGGCCGCTGATCGCACGCTGTCACCAACGGCATTCGTTGCAACAACTTTGACCGTGTAGGTTCCTGCTGCGATGTTTGTAATGCTTGCAGTAGTTGTGGTTGTCAGAGTCGCTGAGCCCACATCATTGCCAGAGTTATCGATCAGATAAGTTTTGTATCCGGTAATTGGTGAGCCATTTGCAGCCGGCGCAGTCCAAGTTGCCGTGATCGAACTGGCAGATTGTTGAATTGTTGGAGCAGCTGGTGCGCTCGGACTAGCGACCGCCGTGACCGTTGTAAATGTCGAGGCTGCACTGTTTCCCAAAGCATTCTTGGCCTTGATGGTAAAGCTATAGGTGCTGCCAGCCGTCGCAGTAGTGATTGAATCCGAAACCTTGTCGGCCGCAATGTTCTTGGTGATGTTTGCCCCGTCGGTAATTACATACCCGTCGAGAGCTAATCCGCCAGAAGTTGAAGGTGCACTCCAGGTTAGGTTAATCGCACCGTCAACGGTAACAATCGAGACAACTGCTGGCGCAGCTGGGATCGACTTTGGCTCGAACTTGACTGCTTGTGCCGCTGCCTGATTGTCGTTTGTATCGATGGCCGTAACTATGAAGTCGTAAATGACGCCGCCAGAAAGAGATCCGATAGTTGAACTGCAAAGCGACACTGTGCAAGACGATGGCGATCCGGCCCTTGCGGTCTGACCAGTCGCGGTTGCCGAAACACTGTATGCCACAGCGCCTGTCACGGGTGCCCAAGTGACCTGAACTACTGCCTGGTCAAGGGCGGTATTGGCAAGCGACTTGCTTTCAACACTCACCGATGTTGGCGCCGATACACCGTGCGCTGAAGTAGGAAAACCGATGCCTGCTAGAAGTGCGGCTGCGAATATCGCGATTGATTTCTTCATTAGTTACTTAGCCTCTAGCACGATGTCAGTGTTGATTGAACTGCCGTTAGAAAGGCCTTGCAAAACGGTTGCTGACAACACTATCTCGGTCAACTTAGATCTTTGAGGCAGCACTTCGCCCGGAGCATTCACATAGAAGACTTTTAGCTTCCAGGTATAGGCAGTATCTAGTTGCATGCCGTAGCTTCCGTTAGCAGCAACAGTCGTCTCAAATGTCACGCCATCGACCAGAGTCGAGCCACTATAAGCCTGAGCGAATACGATCGCTCCAGCGGCAGCAGTTGTGTTGTCAGACTTTTTGACGAAGCCTTGCACGTTGCCCGCGCTGAGTGTGAAATCAGCCACGCCATTTGTCACAGTGCCAAGTGCGGTGCACTTTCCAACGATAGGTGAAACAACACCGCTTGAATCAACTGAAACATAACAGCTGGTGTAGGTTCCGACTGAACCGAAACCTGGATAGGCGTTGATTTTGAATGTCTTTGACGAACCAAGAGTCAAAGTGACAAGGCCGTCTACGTCGACGCTTGAACCGCCAACCCAGTCGACCCAGTTGTAGTTGTTAGCCGCATTGACTTCGTCGACGTGAACATAACCCCACTTGCTGACTCCAGCGCCCAAAGCTTGCTTCATATTTAGCGTTAGGTTTGGCGTCGCCAAGTTGAACGATTGATTGTTCAACTGGCTGAAGCTCAGGTTCGTGTAGCGCTTCATTGAGTAGCTCTGGCGATCGGCCCACGGAGCATTTACTTCTAGCGTGTATCGGGCTGTCGCATCAGTTGAATTTTCAATGTTGAACGTGGCTTTACCGTCCAAATCAGTGTTAGCGTGGCCAATCCAGCGACGCCATCCGTTCTCTTCTTGATAAAGAGTTGCCCATCCGCCTTGCCCTACAGCGGTGTTCAAGCTAGGGCGCTTGATCGTGATGGTGGTGTTTGGGGTCATTGCCTGAATTGGGCTAGCAATGATTGTCTGTGCGTACTGTTGGCCAATGGTGACATCAGGAACAGAGTCACATATCGGTTTTGCGTCACCGCTCTTGCAGCTCCAGCGAACGATGTCACTGCGACCCCATCCTGGTTCGACCCAGAAGTTGAGATCGTAGCTGCCATTGAAGCTCGGGTTCTTTGCGGCAATCTCATCGCTGTCAATGAATAGCGAAACGAAGCCATCCTTGTCAGCTTGGGCGCCGGTGTTCCAGTTGCCAACGTTGACGCTGACCCAGGCATTCTGCAAGGCGGTTGCGCCGTTCACGAGCTTGAACTTTAGGTTAGGGGCGCGCAGCGCAAGTTTGACCTTGCCGTCAACTACACATGCACTTGATGTTGTAGTCATAGCGCCAGCCGCAACCTGAATGCTGCAAGTGCTTGACTTAGCGATACCAGAAAGCTGCCAAGGCACATTTGCCACTAGTTCATAGCTGCCGTTGTCCAGCGCCAGACCAAAGTCGCCATTGAACTTTGAGTTTGTGCCTGCTAGC
This sequence comes from Actinomycetota bacterium, assembly GCA_041191585.1. Lineage (GTDB taxonomy): Bacteria > Actinomycetota > Actinomycetes > Actinomycetales > Microbacteriaceae > Rhodoluna. Next base: position 24,696 of record JBEEOO010000006.1, on the reverse strand, counting down.
CAGTTTCTCTGGCCATTCACGATCTTCATCAACTCAATCCAGCTGTCTGAGACTCCGGTTGTGTTGTCGGTTGAAACAACTTTTCCAACCACGGATGGTGAGCTCAAGGTGAATCCGTATAGACCGCTGACTGGGTTCACCGTCACTCCTGTGCGCTTGTCCTGCACAGTAACAGCTCCGCCCGTTGCAACTCCAACGGTGTATTCACGCTGGCTCAACAGGTTAGTTGAGTTGTTTGATCTAGCAGTAACGGTGTAGGTGTAGCTGGTGTTCGCCGCGGTAGGTGCGGTTAAGAACAATGAGAATCGACCCTGACTGTCTGTGGATGATCCGCCTGCCCACTCACGAGTTGACTCGTTGAATGCTTCAATCCATGAATATGCGATTGCAGCACCGGGGTTGCTCGAATCAGAAGGCTCGCTCAAAGTGCCTTTTAGGTTAGGAACTGCGAGGCTAACTTCGGTGTTGAATACTCCGTTGCTCTGAACAATGTCGCTCGCCGCATAGGACTTTCTAGTTGACGCGTAGTTCTGAGCCACTTCTCGATTGCCGTTCAGATCGACTCGAACATCGAAGGCCAATGTTGGGTTTGCGATGTTCAGATGTGCGACACCATTTGCATCGGTAACACCACCGCCGAGCCAGCCCACATTCGGGCGCTCAATAGACACCCAAACGTTTGGCACAGGTGTAGTGCCCGCCTTCACCGTGATGTTGGTGTTTGGCGCAAGTGGGCGAAGTGTGATGTTCGAATATGTATTGCCGGCGGTGTATGCACCGAGCACGGCTGCAACATCGGTAGCGCCTTGGTAGCGACGCTCGGTAAAAGTGCCGGTTCTTGGGATAATAATCAACTGACTTGATGCGTCAAACCCAGTGAAACCGGTTGGCTTTGAGAATGCCCAGCGACCCTGATTGTCGACCTCGGTACACATCCATGATGACTTGCCGGTGCCGAGTGAAAGGCAAATTGAGGCTTGCGAAATAGGCGTAGTAGATGAACCTGGCTCTAGAAGCACTCCTGACCAAGTCGGATTGGTAAGGTTCACGTTCAGGTTCGCCGGGTCGCGGCCAGTTACTGTTGCAACTCCCGATGAATCTACGGTGACATTTTCAACCAGGTTGCTGTTTCCATAAGAAACGTTTCTGTATGGGGCACGACCATAGATGGAATAGCTTCCCTGTGGAAGAGTCATCGTCCAGGCGCCGTTTTGGTCAGTCTGGCGACTGTACTCCCACATTTCTTGACCGGTATTTTGGTCGACAGCAACCACTTGAGAATTCGGCACAGTAGTTGTTCCGTCAGGACCAAATACCTTGCCCTTCAAGGTCGGCGACTTCAAAGTGATCGACCCAAACGCCTTTGAGAAGGTGCTTAAGTTGGCTGAAGTGATTTCGAACGTGCTTGTAGTCGTAAGGGCTACGTCAGTTCGGCCTCCTGGCTCAAGACGAAGACGATACTTTCCTGGAGCGTCAATGTTTAGGCTGAAAGTTCCATCTGCCCTTGTGTATGAGTAGTAGTTTGCCCACTCCCAGTTTTCTGTGACTGGGCTCAGACGTTGAACGCTGATGTTAACCCAGCCCTTTGACTTGCTTCCACCAACTGCAGCACCGGTTGAGTCAACAACCTTGCCGGTGATATTTGGTGTGGCGAGGCGCAAGATATAACTGCCGTTCGATTCCGCAGTTAATCCTTGCTGGCTGGCAACAACAAACTCGCCAGCATTTGCGCCGGCGGTTACAGCAAAGCTGTATGTCTTGCGAGTGTTTGCCGAGCTGTCATCGTTCGGGTGAACAACCATCTCGTAGGTTCCGGCTGACTCGAATCGATATGTGCCAAGGCCGGTTTGATCGGTGTTGACCCAATCTAGCCACTGGTTATCTTTGCGAAGCTCGACGCCTGAGTATGCAAGATTCGTAGTTCCCGTGGCGGTGCGCACATAGAACTTAAAGTTCGGCTGCTTTAGTTGAATTGCACCGAATGCTTTAGTGAATCCGCTTTGGTTGCCCGCATTGATTACAAATTCGTCTGAGGTTGTTAGAACTGCGTTGGCCACGTTTTGAGGCTCGAGGCGCACTCGATAGGTTCCTTGGTCGGATGCCGCAAAACCAAATGAGCCGTCTGACTTCACGTTGGTGTTTGAAATCCACTCCCAGTGGTCGCCAACATTCTTCTGGAGTGCCGCATTCACCCACTTGTTGTTAGCCGGTTTAAAAGTTGTTCCATCTGGGTTTTTAACCGAACCAGTGATGTTTGGCACACCAAGCTCGAGAACTAAAGCGCCTGAAGAGTCCAGTGATTTACCTGAAATGGCTACAGACAGCGTTCCGTTATTCGAAGTTACGGTTGCGTTGTATCGGTTCGGAGATGAGTTAGCGGTTGAATTATCGAATGGTGGCTGAACCTCGATCACATAGCTGCCTGCTGAGTCAAAGACCAGACCAGCAACGCCACCCTGTTCGGTATTGGCCTCGCCAACGTAGTCGTTATCTTGGAAAATAACCACATTTGAGAATGGCAAATCGGAGCTGCCGCCCGAGTAGCGCACCTTAACTTTAACCGTTGGCGCATTCATGTGGATGGCACCAAGGTCAACGCTCGTCGAACCGTTGGTAATTGTGAATGAATTTGAAATGGTTGGGGCGAAATCGCTAGAACCCCATGCATTGAAACGAATTCGGTATGTACCCGGTTCTGTCACTTTGAATCCAATTGCACCGGCTTTAGTGGCATTTGAATTTGAGACATAGTCCCAGCGGTTATTTGAAACGTATTTCTGAAGCTGGCCGCCCACGTTTACTCGAGGGTATAGAGACATCGAACCGCCGTTGGTGTCCTGCACGGTGGCTACTACGTTCGGTTGATCTGCAGTGACTGAGACCGAGCCGTCTTGATTAGCAACAACCGGTGTAGAGCCATCCAAGACAGTAAAGCCGCTGCCAGTGACGGTGAGTGAGTAGCGCTTTGTCGCCAAAGTTCCAGTGTTTGGATAAATTTCAAGACGATAAGTGCCGGCAGCAACGGCCATAGAAACCTGGCCACCGCCACCACCAGCTACGTAGTTGTCGTTAGAGTCATCGATTACGTTCACGTATGCGTTGTTTAGGAACTTTGTCGCATCGGTCGGTGACATAATTCGCAGATTCACGTTTGGTGATTTGGTAGTAACGGTGAATACGCCTTGGGCGTCAGCGGTCAGATATTCGCTTGTGCCTCTAATTTGAAGTCGAGGCTGGCCGGCATCGACACTAAGAATGACGTCGGCTGACGCCCTTCCGGCACTTGTTGGCCAAACATTTAGATTGAATGTGCCATCGGGAAGAATGAAAGATGCTGTTCCATTTCCCGAGTAGCCTGGCCCGAACCAGCAGTCGGTTGCTGGATTCTGCTGGTAGACGGAAATAAAAGATGGCTCCGCGGCTAGTGTGTCATCACGCACTACTTTCATTTGAAAGTTCGGTGCCGCAGAAGAGATTCTCTGGTCAAGGCTGAACTGTGACGGCGTGACGAAAGTCCCGTTTTCTGTGAGGGAGTACTTTCCATCTGTTGCAACCCAGAACGATCCCAAGATCTGGGTAGGGATAGTAAGGGAACCGGAGATGTGAATTCGAGTGTGCACTTTGGTGGCCACATCGAAAGCTGGCAGCTTGGCGCTGTAGGTCGAGGTGCTCGAAAGTGTCGCGCGCCCGAGCCACCGAGTGAAGTCAGGCCCACCTTCGGAATCGCTTAGGAAGAATTCAATTTCGCCGGTGACCTGAGCCGGCAAGGTAAGAGTTGACCCGCTGCTGGTTTGCACTCGTCCATTCAAATTGGCTGAAGCCATTTGAAGCGTGTAAACATTTAGTGACCCAGAGGTGGTCTTCGCAAGTTCAGTTGTGCAATCTTTTTCAGCATAGATTTTTGGGGTGCCAGAAACCTGCTTTAGGCCATACTCAGCATTGAAGTCGCCCTCGTCTTGGTTGCCAGATGCAGAGATAACTGCGCAACTTGTTGAACTTAGCGAGCCCAAGATATCAATGCCCACAGCACCGCTCCTTAATAGGGTGTGCTCGGCTGATTCAGAAGGTGCATTGAACGTGCCTGGATACGAAACATGGGCCCCGAAACCTGCGTCAGCACCATTGGCTTTCAAAAGCTTCACGGCAACGTTTGCAAGATTCAATGTCTGAGTAAGGGACTCATTTTCGCCGGTTACGAATCCAGCGTATTCCTGAGAAAGAGCATGCGTTAGGTCGCCTGCGGCTGGTTCAACGATTACGTTTTCGATCCTCTTGGTGCTAGGGACTACAACTTCTGCAACACCCTGAGCGTTAGTCGCGACCGCTGGCGTATAAACCGCCATGTTGAGAACATCGTCCCAGCTAGACAGAGCGACCAGAGCGTTGGCATAAGCACTGCCGTCTGACTTCTTCACTGTGATTGTCTTGGTGACAGTGTCGACCGCGGTTGCCGGAGCAATCGGATTCAACAGTGTTGCGACCAAGGTCAATACAGATGCAATGGCGATACGCGCAGAACGCATGGAGTCCCCCAACTCAAAAGCTTTATTGCTTACTTAGACAATAGACCTCGATTAGCTTCTAAAACAATGCGTTAAGAGGTTGTTATTCAGTTGGCCGGACAAAAAATATGACCCCGGGTAATGTCCGGGGTCATATTTTTAGCCGATTAGAGCTTCTTCCAGGTCGCAACCAAGTTCAGGTTCTTCTTGATTTGATAGCTGAACCTGAAGGCCTTGCCCTTTGATGAACCGATGCGCCAGCCGGCGAACTTGTATCCCGATTTCTTAGGTGGAGCGAGTCGCGCCAACTTCTCAGAATGTAGGGCCGATTTAGTGATCACCTTCGCTGCCGCTGACTTCTTGAAGGTGACGGTGTATTTGTTTGGCACCCAAACCGCAGTCAAGGTCACCGGCGAGGTGATTAGCATCTTTGAGAAGTCATAGACAAGCTCGCCAAGGCTAGAGATTTTCCAACCATCGAATGTGTAACCAACGCGAGTTGGGTTTGCCGGTGGCGTAATGGTCTTCTTCTCTTCGACAACCTGGGTCACAACCGGCTGCCCTGCTTCAACCTCAAATACAACTGTGTATTGGGTCGGTGTCGGAGCTGGTGCAGGTGCTGAACTAACGGGGTTCAAAGTCCACTGAGCAAAGAGTGTGATGCTCGAAACAAATCCGAATGTTGCCTCGTCGGCATAGGCACTGCCCGATGTTCCAGCCTGGTCGGTATTCCAACCAGCGAATGTGTATCCGCTGCGGCTGAATGCGTTAGCGGTCAAACGAACAGATGTTGTTGATGACTGATTCGCCATGGTGCCCGAGGTTGCGCCGTTTCCATCAAAGGTGACAACGCGCGGAGCGACAGCCCACTGCGCATAGAAGGTCTCATGCGCTGCGAAAGTGCGCGAGGCGCCTTCGGCTAAAGCTTGGCCAGTTCCATCTTGATTGGCTGTCCAACCAGTGAAGTTATAACCGGCGCGAGTGAAAGAGTTGGTGCGAACCGAAGCGGTGGCTCCGACGACATTATCCTCGACCACAAATGAGGTGGTTCCGTCGTTTGCCTTGTATGTGGCACCCACAAAACATCCGGTTGGGTGCGCGCCACCCGGATAGCTTGCATAGTTTTGGACGGCAGGAGTGGTGCCACAGTAAGAAAGAGTGACCAGAGCGGAGGCTGGACGCATGCTGAAAACGTTGACGCCAAAAGTTGTGAGTGTTGACGGCAAATAGATTCGCTTTAGGGCCGCGCCGCCCTCGAAGGCGCGCTCGTTGATGGTTGTGACGCCTTCGGGAACGATAATGCTTTCGCCCTTGAAGCCATCAAATGCTGCGGTATCGAGGGTTCTTAGCGCTCCGCCTTTGAGCGTAACCGACGTGGCACCCCAGCCATAGTTGTTATAAAAACCGTGTGATGGAACAGTGGTTAGGCCAGTTCCGATGACAATTGCGCCCAAAAGCGATTGGTGAAATGCGCGGTTTCCGACAGAAGTAACCGAGTCGGGAATCGTGACATCAACTGCCGACCCGCCATTCATGCTCTCAAATGCGTAGTCACCAATGGTTAGCAATCCCTCGCTTAGAGTCAAGCTGGTTATTGGGTTGCCCTGAAAAGCACTGGCACCGATAGCGGTGACGCTCGATGGAACGACGACAGATGTGATCGCGGTGACGTTTGCCGCAGCCTTCATTGCGTTAGCCGCAATAGACGTCACGCTTGAGTCGATGGTGACGGCACCTTTGCAGGCAGTGTTCCCGGTCAGAACGCCCGAGCCGTCTACTTCATAAGTTCCACTGGTGCCACATGGGAACGACGTTGCGGCTTGAGCAGGAGCCGCCGGAACCAAAACTGAAGCAACCAGCGCAGCAGCAGCAAAAATTGACCACTTCTTGTTTTTAAAAATTTGCATTTGATTCCCTCAAGCAGTTTTGCGTTTCAATTGAAAGCCTTCTTGGGATAAAGGTACCAAATAGGGGGCTAGCACTCGATAACGTTTACGGCCAGGCCGCCCATGCTGGTCTCTTTATATTTGGTCGACATGTCCAGGCCGGTTTGGCGCATGGTCTCGATCACGGTATCGAGTGAGATTTTGTGAGACCCATCACCGATCAGTGCCAAGCGCACCGCAGCGACTGCGGTGCCAGCCGCAATCGCATTGCGCTCGATGCATGGCAACTGCACAAAACCACCAACCGGGTCACAGGTGAGCCCAAGGTTGTGTTCCATCGCGATCTCAGCGGCGTTCTCAATTTGTCGAACAGTTCCACCTAGCACCGCAGCCAGCCCGGCGGCCGCCATCGAGCAAGCCGAACCTACTTCACCTTGGCATCCGGCTTCGGCACCCGAGATCGAAGCGTTCATCTTATATAGCGAACCGATGCCGGCGGCCGTCAACAAAAACTCACTGACCAACCGCTCGTCGCTCACCTTTTTAAACTGCTTGGCAAAATAACCAACCGCAGGGATGATGCCCGCAGCGCCGTTGGTCGGCGCGGTGACCACGCGCATTCCGGCGGCGTTTTCTTCGTTTACTGCGATGGCGTATGCCTGCAGCCACTCGTTCGAGAGCTCGGTGTTCGGCACAAAGTCGGCCTCACGTGCCCGAAGCGCCTCGGCCATCGATGCTGCTCGGCGTGGCACTGCCAGATAACCCGGCAAAGTGCCGCGGCCTTTGAGCCCTGATTCAACACAGCTCGACATGGCCGCCCACACCGATGCAAGCTTGGCCTCAACTGCGGCTTCACCGATTTGAGCCACAGCGTTAGCTCGAACCACCTGGGCGATAGTTAGTCCTTCACGCTCGCAAATCTCGATCAGCTCGGCGGCTGAACTAAAGGCATAGGGAACATCGGTGTCGATCATCAGTGGGGCTTCATCGCCCTCGACAAAACCGCCACCAACTGAAAAATATTGGCGGCTCAACAAGACAGAGCCAGAGGCGTCGAAGGCGTCGAATAGCATGCCGTTTGAGTGTCGCGGCAGGTGAGTGCGCGGTTCAAACTTGAGGTCGCTCTCAGCCAGTGGCACTGTGTGTCCGAGCAGCGAAATCTGCCCTGCTTCAACCGCCGAGCCCCAAGCGCCGAGCACGGCAACCGGGTCGCAACCCTCGGCTGTTTCGCCAGCCAGACCAGCGATTAATGCGTTGGTGGTGCCGTGGCCGGCTCCGGTGGCACCAAGTGAGCCATACAGGGTGATTTGAATTTTGGCCACCGACTCAATCAGCCCGGCCGACTGCAACTCGAGCGCAAACAGACGGGCCGCGCGCATTGGGCCGACGGTGTGCGAACTCGATGGGCCAATGCCCACGGTGAACAAGTCAAGTGCGTTTAGCTGTTTCATAGGAAAGGTCCCTCAGTGAAAAGGGGCCGGCCCCGAAGAGCCGACCCCCGATCAGTGAATCGTATGTTGCGAATAAATCAGCGTTTCGATCTATTCGTGAACGCCGTGAACTGCGTACTTCTCTTCTGGAGAAAGCACTAGGCGGTGACGACCCCAAACCGCAAAGATTGCCAACATCACGACATAAACGATGATGATCGCCACGATTGCAGGCAAGAAGGTTGGGTTCAACAAGAAACCGATGAATGAGATGGCTGCGATGATGCCTGAAACGGTGGCACCGCGAACACCCCATGGTGACTTGTATGGACGGTCAAGTGATGGGAACTTGCGACGAAGCAATACATAAGAAATCATCTGCATTAGGTAGGCAAGCATTGCGCCCCATACTGCGATGTTTAGAACGATTGCACCTGCAGGTGATGCCGAGCCACCGGTTGCGTCAACAACAACCAAAGCAACGAAACCGATCACACCGCCGGCTAGAAGAGCAGCCCATGGGGTCTTGTTCTTGCCGGTGACTGAAAGTGCTTTTGGATAGTAACCAGCGCGTGACAGTGAATACATGTTGCGACCGTAGGCGAACATGATGCCCTGAAGCGAAGCAAGCAAACCGATTAGAGCAAAGATGCCCAGAACGGCAGCCCAGCCGTCGCCAACAATCGCACGGAAGCCGTCTAGCAGAGGCTCGCCAGCAGCGCCGGTCTTTTCGGCACCCAAGATTCCGGTGTTCAAGAACATAACTAGAAGACCAGTAGCGATTAGGGTTCCGCGAGCCCAGAAACCAGCCTTTGGAATGTGCTTTGCAGGCTCGTGTGCTTCTTCAGCAGCTAGAGGAAGCTCTTCAATGCCAAGGAACAACCAAACACCAAATGGAATTGCATAGAGGATGCCCAGGATTCCGTGAGGAAGGAAGGTGCTTGAGGTAGCGCCACCGTCAGATGGGATGTTCCATAGAGAATCCCAGTTGAACTGACCCGAAGCCAGGGCCATGATGCCGTAAACCACCAAGATGGCAATCGACATGAATGAAACAACGATCGCGAACTTGAACGAAACGCTTGAACCGGCAGAGTTCAAAGCAATAAATACTGCGTAAAGCACAACCCACCAGATCCAGGCATCCATGTGGAAGCCGAGAAGCTCGGTGGTCACGCCGTCTGCATAGGCCGCTGAGAAGTAGACGATAACCGCGGTGGTCGCTACATATTCAATGGTCTCGGCAAGGCCGGTAATAAAACCGCCCCAAGGACCCATGGCCTTGCGGGCGAAAGAATAAGCTCCACCTGAGTGAGGCATGGCAGCTGCCATCTCTCCGATGGCAAACATCATGCCGTAGTACATAACTACCAAGATGCCGAAGGCAACCAATAGTCCGCCGAAGCCGCCGGCCGCGATGCCGAAGTTCCAGCCCGAGAAGTCACCTGAGATAACTGCGGCTACTGCAAGGCCCCAGAGGCCCCAGATTCCAGCAGTTCTTTTCAGTTGACGCTTCTCGTAATAATCGTCGCCTTGAGGGTTATAAGTAACGCCCGAGACTTTTAATTTGTCTGTAGACATACTGCATTTTTCCTTTTCCGCCGTGGACCTGAACTGCTGGAAACACGACATAGTTATGGCCGGGTGATTCAGAGCTTAGACCTCTTATAAGACGAAATTCCCACCTTTAGATAAAGGTTTTGTAACCAATTTGTGGCTTTTGTTACGTTCACGTTTCAATTCATCCCTTATTCACGAGCCAGATTGACAATGGTCACTGAGGTAGTGTTTTCTAAAGGTTGTAAAACCCACCTCAAGGTAGAGGAATGAAGGATGTCTAAAAACAAAGGTTTGCTAACCCCTGAAGAACTGACCGCACTGGTTGCCTCAGGTGAAATTGACACTGTGATCGTCGGGTTCACCGATGTGCAGGGTCGTCTAGTGGGCAAGCGCGTTGCCGCGCGCCTATTTATCGAAGACATCATGGGCCACGGTGCCGAGTGCTGCAACTATCTGCTCACTGTTGACGTCGAGAACAACACCGTCGATGGCTATGAGTTCTCATCATGGGAGAACGGCTACAGCGATATGGCGATGATCCCGGATCTTTCAACCCTGCGCCTTGTGCCTTGGTTGCCAGGCAGCGCAATGGTGCTTGCTGACCTGCAGACCACCGACCACAAGCCGGTTGCCCAATCGCCTCGCGCAGTGCTTCAGCACCAGGTTCAGCGCTTGGCCGACAAGGGCCTTGTGCCATTCGTTGGCACCGAGCTTGAGTTCATCGTCTTCGACGAGACCTATCGCGGCGCCTGGGCCAAGGGTTATGACAACCTTCGCGCCAACACCGACTACAACGTTGACTATGACCTGCTTGCCTCAACTCGCGTTGAGCCACTTCTTCGCGACATTCGCAACAGCATGGATGGCGCCGGCATGTATTGCGAGGGCGTCAAGGGCGAGTGCAACCTGGGTCAGCAAGAAATCGCATTCCGTTATGACAAGGCCATCACCACCTGTGACAACCACTCGATCTATAAGAGTGGTGCCAAGATGATCGCCGACAAGCACGGTCAGGCAATCACATTCATGGCCAAGTTCAATGAGCGCGAGGGCAGCTCTTGCCACATTCACATCTCGCTTCGCGACGAGGCCGGCAACCCAGTTTTCGCTGACAAAAACGAGCCATATGAGATGTCAAAGATGTTCCGTCACTTCTTGGCCGGTCAGATCAAGTTGATGCGCGAATTCACACTTCTATATGCACCGAACATCAACTCATACAAGCGCTATGTCGAGGGCAGCTTTGCACCGACCGCTGTGGCCTGGGGTCTAGACAACCGAACCCTAAGCCTTCGAGTGGTTGGCAAGGGTCACGGCATGCGCGTTGAGCACCGCGTTCCTGGCGGCGACGTCAACCAATACATGGCAGTTGCCGGTTTGATTGCAGCGGGTCTTTATGGAATCGAGAACGAGCTAGAGCTCGAAGAAATCACCACCGGAAACGCATATGCGGCCGACAAGCCACACGTTCCAGCAACTTTGCGCGAGGCAGCCGACCTATTTGACAAATCAACCGTTGCTCGCCAGGTCTTTGGTGACGCCGTGGTTGACCACTATGTTCACAGCGCACGCGTGGAGGTTGCTGCCTTCGACCGTGCCATCACTGACTGGGAGCGTGTTCGCGGTTTTGAGCGCCTCTAAGCCACTTATCGGACTAACCACCTATCGCCAGCGCTCTCAGACCGGCGTATGGGATGTCGAGGCTGCTTTTTTGCCGACCGAATATTTCGATGCGGTCACTCGCGCCGGGGGAATCGCGGTTTTGATCCCGCCGCAGGATATTGATGCTGCCAGTGCGGAGCGAATTATGTCTGGCCTTGATGGCCTGATTGTTTGCGGTGGTCGCGATGTTGACCCAGCGCTCTATGGCCAGACAGCCGGTGAATTCACCGACAAACCAGACATCAAGCGCGATGCACTCGAGCGCGCACTTTATGAGGTTGCCATCGAAAAGGTAATCCCGTTTCTAGGAATTTGCCGCGGGCAGCAGGTGCTCAACGTGAAGCGCGGCGGCACTCTGATTCAGCACTTGCCTGACGTGGTTGGTTCGACCAAATATCAGCTTGGCAATGCCAATTTCAACATGGCCGAAATCGATGTTGAACCGGGCTCACTGTTGAGCCAGGCGCTCGATGGCGACACCAAAGTATCCGGTGCGGTTTATCACCACCAGGCCATCGACCAGGTGGGCGAGGGCCTATCGGTGGTTGCCCGCAGTGAAGACGGCGTGATCGAGGCCATTGAGCTTGCCGGCCACCCGTTTGGTCTTGCGGTGCAGTGGCACCCAGAGCACACCCCCGACGACAACCGACTTTTTGAATCGCTGGTATCAGCGGCGAGCGCATATAGGAGCAATCGATGAGCTATCAAATCATCAACCCGGCAACCGAAGAGGCCATGGAGGTTATTGAGCACCTAAGTGTTGAGCAGACCGATGAGGCAATTGCGCGCGCAAAGGTTGCCCAAAAGAAATGGGCCGCCGTTGCCCCTGCTGATCGCGCTAAGGCGCTTCGCGATTTTGCTGCGGCTGTTGATGGCGACATCGAGAACCTGGCCGCACTTGAGGTGCGCAACTCAGGCCACCCGATTTCGCAGGCTCGCTGGGAGGCGAACCACGTTCGCAACGTGCTCGAGTATTACAGTGCATCGCCTGAGCGCCTGCTGGGCAAGCAGATTCCGGTTGCCGGCGGCATCGACATTACTTTCAACGAACCGCTTGGCGTGGTTGGCGTTATCACTCCGTGGAATTTTCCGATGACTATTGCCTCTTGGGGTTTTGCCCCGGCACTGGCCGCCGGCAACGCAGTGGTTTTGAAGCCAGCAGAGTGGACCCCGCTAACCTCGATTCGCCTTGGCGAGTTGGCCCTTCAGGCCGGTTTGCCTGAGGGTCTATTTCAGGTTTTGCCCGGCAAGGGCAGCGTGGTGGGCAACCGCCTTATCACCAACCAGGATGTTCGCAAGATTGTGTTCACCGGCTCGACCGAGGTGGGCAAGCAGATCATGAAGGGCGCCGCCGACCAGGTAAAGCGCGTGACCCTTGAGCTTGGAGGCAAGAGCGCCAACATCGTTTTTGCTGACGCCGATGTTGAAAAGGCTGCGGCCACCGCACCTTATTCAGTGTTCGAGAATGCCGGCCAAGATTGCTGTGCGCGCAGCCGCATCCTGGTTCAGCGCAGCGTGCTCGACAAATTTATGGAGGGCCTCGAGAAGTCGGTCAAGGGTGTTGTGGTCGGCGACCCAACCAACGAAGCAACCGAGGTTGGCCCGCTGGTTTCACGCAGTCACTTTGATTCGGTAAGCGGATACCTCGATGGTGCCAACGTGGCATTCCGTGGCTCTGCACCTGAGGGCAAGGGCTTCTTCTTTGCTCCGACCGTGGTTATGGCAAACGGCTTGAACGATCGCTGCATGACTGATGAGATCTTTGGCCCGATTGTGGCCGTGCACACCTTTGAAGATGAGGCCGAGGCTATTCAGATTGCCAACAACACCGAATTCGGTTTGTCGGGATCAATCTGGACTCGCGACATCGGTCGCGGAATCCGTGTGGCTCGCGGTGTTGAGAGTGGAAACCTTTCGGTGAACTCACACTCATCCGTGCGTTTTAACACCCCATTCGGTGGATTCAAGCAATCGGGCCTTGGCCGCGAACTTGGCCCGGATGCACCGCTGCACTTCACCGAAGAGAAGAACGTATTTATCACCACCGAGCAATAAGGGTTTTATGCCGGGCGGCTAACCGCAAGGCACCAAATGCAACACAGCAACATAAATAAGGAGAAAAGATGAGCATCGAGAAGATCGACCTCACCCAGCGCCTAGCTGGCAAGGTTGCCGTTATCACCGGTGGCGCGAGTGGCATCGGTCTGGCGACCGCAAAGCGCTTTGCCGCTGAGGGCGCCAAGGTCGTTATCGGCGATATGGACCCAACCACCGGCGAGGCTGCAGCCAAGCTGGTTGGCGGATCATTTGTGCAGGTCAACGTAGCCGACGAGGCTCAGGTGAACAACCTGTTCGACACCGCAGTCGAGCTGTATGGCCGCCTAGACATCGCCTTCAATAACGCCGGCATCTCACCAGCTGACGATGACTCAATCGAGACCACCGAGCTGCCGGCCTGGCAAAAGGTTCAAGACGTAAACCTAAAGAGCGTCTACCTTTGCTGCCGCGCAGCGCTTCGTCACATGACCAAGCAGGGCAGCGGATCAATTATCAACACCGCTTCATTCGTTGCAGTAATGGGTTCGGCCACCAGTCAGATTTCATACACCGCATCAAAGGGTGGCGTTTTGGCGATGAGCCGCGAGCTAGGCGTGCAGTTTGCCCGTCAGGGAATCCGCGTTAACGCGCTTTGCCCTGGCCCAGTAAACACCCCGTTGCTTCAGGAGCTTTTCGCTAAAGACCCAGAGCGCGCTCAGCGTCGATTGGTTCACATTCCAATTGGTCGTTTTGCAAAGCCAGAGGAGCTTGCTGCATCGGTGGCCTTCTTGGCTAGCGACGACGCCGCTTTCATCACCGGCTCAACCTTCTTGGTTGACGGTGGCATCAGCGGTGCCTACGTCACCCCGCTATAAATCTTTATTGACACCTCACCCCAAGCGGCTTGGTCGGGCAGCATTCCCCCCGAATAAGCGCCCGACCAAGTCTTGGGTGAGGTTAATCCCAAACCGAACCAACTGAAATTGAGCAAAATCATGGATGCCTTCGAAGTCTTGCAAGCCGAGACTGAGTCGTCTGCGCCCTTGGTGAGCAGCTCACTTTTGCTCACCCGCATTCGCGGCGGCAACGCATATGAGCAGACCGTCGAGCGTCTGCTGCAGACCATCAGACTTGGCTTGATTCACCCGGGCGAGCAGCTGCCCCCTGAGCGCGAACTAGCCACCATGCTCGACGTTTCTCGCGACACTGTTCGCGACGCAACTTCTTCGCTGGCCGACGCCGGCTATCTGGTTATTCGCCGAGGTCGCTATGGCGGCACTTTTATCGCCGATGCGATTCCGACCGGCCCAGTGATGATTGGCCGCGATGGCGACCTGATCAACCGCCAAACTTTCACCAAAGACGAAATCGTTGATGTGCTGACCTATCGATCGGTGCTCGAATCGGGCGCGGCCTATCAAGCGGCATCGGCCGAACTTAGCGGCGAACTTCGCGATGCGCTCTATCAAGCACACCTCGACACCAAACAGGCAACGCCCGACGACTATCGCCGACTTGACTCGCGACTGCATTTGTTAATCGCCGAGCTAACTCGCTCTAACTCGCTGGTCAACCAGATCGCGCAGTCTCGAATGAAGGTCAACGAACTGCTCAACGAGTTTCCGCTTTTGCCACCAAACGTTTCTCACTCAAACGAGCAGCACGAAGAAATCGTTATGGCAATTCTGACCGGTCAACCCGAAAAGGCATCGGCGGCAATGCTGGCTCACCTAGAGGGTTCGGCATCGCTAATTAGAGGATTCTTGGCTTAGTCGCCGGTCGAAAGGCAAGCGATTTGGTCAGATGTATTTGCAACAATTTGGGCCCCTGTGCCCTTGAAGGAGAACATGTGAAGCAGACGGTTTTGCACCCAGAGCACGTTGCCTTGGGCGCCGCGTTCACCGATTTTGGTGGCTGGGATATGCCGGTGCGCTATGGCAGCGATTTGGCCGAACACCACGCGGTTCGTGAATCAGCCGGTCTTTTTGACATCAGTCACATGGCCGAAATTAGGGTCACTGGGCATCAGGCCGCAGCGTTTCTTGACTATGCGCTGGTCAACCCAAGCAGCGAGATCGCGGTTTCGAAAGCGAAGTATTCGCTGATTGTGCAGCCAGACGGCGGCATCATCGACGACCTAATTGTTTATCGCCTTGGCGAAGAAGAATTTATGGTGGTGGCCAACGCCGGCAACCGCCACAACGTGGTCGAAGCTCTAAACGAGCGCGTGGCAGGTTTTGCTGATGCCAACGTGGTTGACGAAAGTGACGACTGGGCGCTAATCGCACTTCAGGGGCCAAAATCTGAGGCCATCTTGCAGCCACTGACCGAGGTGGCCCTGCCCGAGGTTCGCTACTACAGCATCGCCGCCGGCAAGGTTGGCGGCATCGATGTTCTGATCGGACGCACCGGATACACCGGCGAAGATGGCTTTGAGCTTTTCGTTCCGGCTGGCAAAGCCCGCGAAATGTGGCAACTGTTGCTCAAGGCTGGTGGCACCGACCTAACCCCATGCGGTTTGGCCTGTCGCGACACTCTGCGCCTAGAGGCCGGCATGCCGCTCTATGGTCAAGAACTCGACCGCGATCACAACCCATACGAGGCCGGTTTCGGCAAAGTCGTTCGCCTCGACCGCGACACTGATTTTGTTGGCAAGGCCGCACTGGCCGCCATCGCCGCCGCGCCAATCAAGCGCAAGCTGGTTGGCCTTCAGGGTGACGGCCGCCGCGCAGCTCGTCACGGTTATACCCTGCACGAAGCTGGCCAAGAGGTCGCCATCGGCGAAGTCACTTCGGGCGCGCTGTCACCAACACTCGGATACCCGATTGCGATGGCATACGTGTCGACATCGGCGAATATTGAACCGGGGGCAGTTATCGAAGCCGACGTTCGTGGCAGCCGACAAGAACTCACCATCGTTGCAACACCTTTTTATAAGCGCAAGAAATAGCACCCACTAGGAGATAAAAAATGGCAAATCCAACCAACCTGAAATACACCAAAGAGCACGAGTGGGTTCTTATCGAGGGTGACACCGCGATTGTCGGCATCACCAAATATGCGGCTGACGCACTTGGCGAGGTTGTCTACGTTGACCTGCCAAAAGTTGGCGCCAAGACCGAATACATGAAGATTTTTGGCGAGATTGAGTCAACCAAATCGGTGAGCGAGCTTTATTCGCCACTAACCGGCGAGGTTGTTGAGGTGAACGGTGACCTTGCAGGTGCGCCAGAGACCGTGAACTCGGATGCCTTCGGCGCCGGCTGGTTAATCAAGATCAAGTTCAGCGAGCTGCCTGACCTAATGTCTTCAACCGAGTATGACGAGATGGTTGGCGAGTAATTTGACCCAGGCGTATACCTCTTTTGAACAGCGTCACATTGGCCCAAATGCCGCTGACCAAAAGCACATGCTTTCAGCGTTGGGCTATGACTCACTGACCGATTTGATGGCGGCCGCGCTGCCAGACGCGATCAAGTTTGTCGGTGGCAGCACCTTGCCTGCCGCCGTTGCCGAGCACGAGGCAATTGCACGCCTTCGCGAGATTTCAAGCAAGAACCGCATCACCAAGTCATACATCGGACTTGGTTATTACGGCACTCACACCCCCGGTGTGATCTTGCGCAACATCATGGAGAACCCAAGCTGGTATACCGCGTATACGCCTTATCAACCTGAAATTAGCCAGGGTCGTCTTGAGGCACTGATTAATTTTCAGACTATGGTCACCGACCTAACCGGGATGAAGACTGCAAACGCATCGATGCTTGATGAGGGAACCGCAGCGGTTGAGGCCATGCTGATTGCCCGTCGCGCAAGCGGCTCGAGCGCCGATGTTTTCTTTGTTGACAGCGATGTTCTGCCTCAGACCAAGGCACTGCTCGAGCACCGCGCTGAGCCGATGTCGATCGAGATTCGCTACTTTGATGCCGCCGCGGGCGCGGGTTCAATCGATGCCGATTGCTTTGGTGTTTTGGTGCAGTATCCGGGTGCATCAGGCCGCATTCAGGCCCTAGGTGACATCTTTGCCGTTGCGCACGAGCGCGGCGGTTTGGCGATTGCTGCCGCCGATCTGCTGGCCCTGACTTTGCTGCAGGCCCCCGGAGAAGTAGGCGCCGACATCGTGGTGGGCACCACCCAGCGCTTTGGTGTGCCGATGGGTTATGGCGGCCCGCACGCCGGTTATCTTGCGGTTCGCGACAGCCTTGAGCGCAACATGCCTGGCCGTTTGGTTGGCGTTTCGGTTGATGCCGATGGCAGCCCCGCCTATCGCCTGACCCTGCAAACTCGCGAGCAGCACATTCGCCGCGAGCGCGCCACCTCAAACATTTGCACCGCCCAGGTTTTGCTTGCTGTGATGGCGGGCATGTATGCCGTTTATCACGGCCCAGCCGGCCTGAAGGCGATCGCGTCGAAGGTGCACAACAAGGCAGTTGCTCTGGCAACCGCTCTTGAGAGTGCTGGTGTTGCAATTGAAAACAAGAGCTTCTTCGACACAATTCGTGTGGTTGGCGTTGATGCGAATGCGATTTTTGAAGCCGCTCGCAAGCACGACATCACCATGCACCGGGTTAGCTCGTCGGTGCTTTCGATTGCAGTTGACGAGACCAGCGAGTGGTCAGACATCGCGACCATTGCCAAGCTGTTTGGCGCTAGCGATGCCGGCATTATTGCTGCCTCGACCTCGAGCGCTGTGGCCAACCGTCTTGGCGGGCTAGACCGCGAGAGCAGCTATCTTGAGCACCCAGTGTTCAACACCTATCACTCAGAAACCGCGATGCTTCGCTACATCAAGAAGCTTGCCGACTATGACTATGCGCTCGACAAGGGCATGATCCCGTTGGGTTCTTGCACTATGAAGCTCAACGCAACCACCGAGATGGCAGCGGTTACCTGGCCAGAATTCGGCAACCTGCACCCATTTGCACCGACCGAAGATGCCGCTGGATATCTTGAGTTGATTGGTGAGCTTTCGGGCTGGCTAACCGACATCACCGGCTATGACAACATCTCGCTGCAGCCAAACGCAGGCAGCCAGGGTGAGCTTGCTGGACTTTTGGCGATTCGTGGTTATCACCTGAGCCGCGGCGATGTTCAGCGCGATGTTTGCTTGATTCCGTCTAGTGCGCACGGCACCAACGCGGCTTCGGCTGTGCTGGCCGGCATGAAGGTTGTAGTTGTCGACACCCACGATGACGGCACCGTGAACGTCGAAGACCTGCACGCCAAAATCACCGAGGCCGGCGACAAGCTATCGGCTTTGATGATCACCTATCCATCTACCTTTGGTGTTTATGAAGACACCGTGGTTGCGATTTGTGATGCCGTGCACGCGGCTGGTGGCCAGGTTTACATCGATGGCGCCAACACCAACGCGATGGTTGGCTTTGCCAAGTTCGGCAAGTTCGGTGGCGATGTTTCACACCTCAACCTGCACAAAACTTTTGCGATTCCTCACGGTGGCGGTGGTCCAGGAGTTGGTCCAGTGGCCGCTCGTGCGCACCTCGCTCCTTTCCTACCTGGTCACTCAATGTCGCCGGTTGACTTGGGTTCATACGGCCCGGTTTCGGCCGCACCGTTTGGCAGCGCCAGCGTGCTAATCATCAGCTGGGCCTACATCCACATGATGGGCAACGAGGGTCTGCGCAACGCAACTGCCAACGCGGTGCTTTCGGCCAACTATGTCGCTCGCCGTTTGAGCCACGCTTATCCGGTGCTCTACACAGGCAACGACGGCTTGGTCGCTCACGAGTGCATCATCGACACTCGCGTGGTCAAAGACCAGTTTGGCGTGACCGTTGATGACATTGCCAAGCGTCTAATTGACTATGGCTTCCACGCACCGACGATGAGTTTTCCGGTGGTGGGCACCCTGATGATTGAGCCGACCGAGTCAGAGCCGCTCGAAGAGCTCGAGCGCTTTATTGCGGCGATGCTCTCGATTCACGAAGAAGCCCAAAAGGTTGGTGCTGGTGTTTGGCCGGCCGACGATAACCCGCTGGTCAACGCGCCACACACCTCACGCACCCTGGTCGAAGAGTGGAACCACCCGTACTCACGCGAGCTAGCGGTGTTCCCGGTTGCTGGCCAGATGAAGAGCAAGTATTGGCCACCGGTTCGCCGAATTGACTCGGCTTTTGGTGACCGCAACCTGGTCTGCAGCTGCCCACCGATTGAGGCATTTGCTAACTAGAGAGAGTGATTCAACCATGCGAGAGCCAAAAACTCTCGCCTTGCAAAACCCCCAGAGTGTTCTGGGGGTTGTGTGCTTTAGTGATGTGTTCGAGCAGATTCGCGCGGGGGCGATCAAATCGCGAAAGCGCGCTTGACCGGATACTCCAAATAATCGGCGGCAAACTCTAGGTTTGGCGAGCGCCAGCTGAGATCGCGGGCTACCTTGGCCATCGCTGCCCAAAAGAAAATGTTCAGCAGGTCAACGCTGATGTGGGTCATCGAGTCACCCGGAAAAGCCTTGCCCAGCATCCGGCGAAGCAGGGTCGGCACATCGCTCATGCCGAATCGGTGCATTGCGGCGCGCACTTGAAACTCAAGTTCGCGAGCTCGGCGCGGAGTCCAGATCATGTTGCCGCCGGCGGCATCGGTCAGGCCACCAAAGCGGTCGCTCGGCAGGTGCAAAAGTTTGTGAGCGGCCTGAGCGTGACGAACGTGGGCATCGTCGAGAAGGTCAAAAATCGAGGCAAAATTCTCAACCTCATATCCAGCTTTTCTAAGGTCTAGAACGTCTGGATAGTAGGTGAATTTATAGAACGGGATGTGCTTGGCGCGAACCGGATCATCGGCAACTTCGGCCACGGTCACAGCACCCCAGCGCGCGACCGCTTCGTCAGACTCGTAGTCTGGGCCGTCGTCTACCTTGCTCACAATAAAAAGGTTAAGGGTTTTGGGCTGCGGGTGATTCCCGCGGCAGCAAATTTACAGCCAGCGCTCAGCTAGATAATCAGCGCTAACTCGGCGAATGGTACCCGAGCGCGAACGCAAGATGATGCTGTCGGTGCGCACATATTTGCCCTCGCGGCTAACACCCTTGAGCAGCATGCCGTCAGTCACACCGGTGGCCACAAAATATGTGTTGTCGCTGGTGACCAAATCATCCTGGGTGAAGATTCGGTCAAGATCGTGGCCGGCAGCAGTTGCCTTGGCCAGCTGCTCCGCATCTAGCGGGGCCATGCGACCCTCCATGTATCCACCGAGCGCCTTCACGGCACACGCGGTGACGGTTCCTTCTGGAGCGCCGCCAACTCCTAGCAGCATGTCGATGTTTCCGGCACCGGTCACAGCGTGGATTCCGGCGGCAACATCGCCGTCTAGAAACAGGCGGGTGCGGGCACCGACAGAACGAATTTCTTCGAGCAAACCAAGGTGACGTGGGCGGTCGATGACAGCAACGGTGATTTCGCTGGTTGGCTTGCCGAGCACCTTGGCCAGCTCACGCACGTTGTCGGCAGGGCTCTGGGCAAGGCTGACCACGCCTTGCCCAATGCCGGTGGTGACCAATTTATCCATGTAGAAAACATCAACCGGGTTATACATAGTGCCGCGGTCGGCAACCGCAATCACCGAGATTGCGTGCGCGCGACCAGCCGCGGTGACGCTGGTGCCGTCGATTGGGTCAACTGCGATGTCGCACTCTGGGCCATGGCCATTGCCAACAACCTCACCGTTGAAGAGCATCGGGGCGTCGTCTTTCTCGCCCTCGCCGATAACCACGGTGCCGGCGAAATCTACGGTTGAAAGAAACTCACGCATGGCATCGACGGCCGCGCCATCGGCGGCATTCTTGTCGCCGCGGCCAATCCAGGCTGATCCGGCAATCGCGGCCGCTTCGGTTGCGCGAACTAGTTCAACGCCCAGGTTGCGGTCTGGCTTCTGGCTCATGGTCACTCCTTTGTGAGTTTTTGTTCTTGGTTCACTTTGAACTATGCAAGCGTTATCAGGCAAACCGGCACGCTGTTCCGTCAAAAATCCCGATGGTTAAACAACAATCGCCCGACCGAAGCCGAGCGATTGTTGTCTCTTTCACTAACCAAGGAGGAGTTCAGAAAACCACGAGAGGTATCGGACCTAGTTGATTTGATTAATTGTGCCGGTGAGGTCGCTGAGTTCTTTTTCAAGTTCAGCCATGGCCTCGCCACCGGCCATGAGGTCTGTGATTTGCTCACGGGTGCGCTCACCCTTGGCAAAGTCATCGGCCTTTTTGCCGTGGATCAAAACAGCGAAGTGGTCTCCGACTGTCATTGCGTGCAAAACATTGTGAGTTACAAGAATTACGGCGATGCCCTGATTACGAGCCTGCATAACAAGTCGAAGAACATGTGTTGCTTCCTTCACACCAAGCGCCGCGGTTGGCTCGTCAAGGATCAGGACCTTGGCACCAAAATAAACTGCTCGTGCAATTGCTAGTGACTGACGCTCGCCTCCTGACAGACCGCCAACAAGTCGATTGCCGTCGGTGACTCGCGTAATGCCCAGCTTTCGAACTTCACGCACGGCAATGTCATTAGCTTTCTTGGTGTCAAAGTATTTGAAAGGCCAGATTCCCTTTGTGGGCTCTTCTCCTACAAAAAATGATCGAGCAACAGACATCAACGGAAAAGTTCCGCCGAACTGGTGAACCGTAGCGATGCCTTGTGCAGATGCATCTTTAGGATTATTGAAAACAATCTCCTGACCGTTTACGTGCATGATGCCCGATGTTGGCTTGTGAAACCCTGCAAGGATTTTGATCAGTGTTGACTTACCAGCACCATTATCGCCAAGTAAACAAAGGACTTTTCCTGGCTCAACCTCGAGTGAAATATCCTCGAGAGCCTGAACGCCGGCAAAGGACTTTGAGACGTTGGTAAGTTTTAGAATTGGGTTTGACATTATTTGTCCGTCCTTATTTTTTCTTTTTTTCGCCAGAGCTCATTGCAGCACGGCGGAATGTGTTGTTCATAAGAACCGCCGCGAGAAGTAGAACTCCAAGAATGAGCGCAGCCCAATCCGAGTTCCATCCGGTGTAGTAGACGCCTTGGTTAACAATTGCAAAAGTGCACGTTCCAAGAACGATTCCAAAAACAGACCCATAGCCACCGGTAAGCAGTACACCACCGATCACTACGGCAATCACCGAGTTGAACACGAATGATTGGCCGCCACCGGTCTGTGCGCCATTGTAAATAAGTGTCTGAATCACTCCGACCAATGCGGAGGCAACCCCTGTAGCCATGAATAGAGCAATTTTTGTTTTTTCAACCGGAATACCTGCAGCGCGTGCGCTTTGCGTATCGCCGCCCAGGGCAAAAATCCAGTTGCCATACTTGCTCTTTTGAAGCACCCAAGCAACGACGAGGGTCACACCAATAGCCCAGAAGATCGCATGCTCAAATTGATCGAAAAAGAAGCCCCCGAACAACATTGTTGTTGTTTCGTCACCAGCAATTGGCAGGCTGGTTGTACCAGTGAAAACGCGAACGAGACCGAGCGTTAGGCCCGCAAGCGCAAATTGCATAGCCAATGTGACGATGAATGAAGGCACGTTTGTGCGAGTGACCATTAGCCCGTTTAGGTAACCCGAAAGCATTCCTAGCCCCAACGCAACCAAAACGGCGATTGGGGTGGGCAATCCCCACGTGCCGCCAACTAGAGCCGTGGTCACCGAACTTGCAGCAACCACAGAGCCTACGGACAGGTCAAACTCTCCAGCAATCATGAGTAGGCCAACAGGCAAGGCGATGATCAGAAGCTCGGCGCCTGTATTTAGCCACGTTGCAAATCCACCGGTTGATGTGAATTCTGAGCCTCCGAACAGGACGAAGAATCCAAAAACGATGATGGTTCCAGCCAGTGCACCGGCTTCGGGGCGCCTCGTGAGGCTCTTGACATTAAACCGCGACTGTCTAATTGTGCTCGCGGTTTCTGCTGATTTGTTGGACATGCTCTTCCTAAGTTATGAAGGTGTTATTGGTGATTCGAACTTATTTGCTGTGAATTGGGTGTCGGCCATTTGACCGACACCCAATTCATTTTTTTAGCGGCGACCGGCCTTGGCGCCTGCAAGCACCTTAGCCACGTTTGACTTGGTGATCAGTGATGGGCCAGATAGCAGTTCGCTGGTAGGCAATGATATTGCATACGCAGCAAGCTGGAATGCATATGATGTTGCGTAGTAGCCCTGGGCGTAACCCTGCTGGTCAACAGCAAAAGCTTGTGTTCCGGCCTTGATGCGTTCTAGACCTGAAGGAGTCACGCTAGTCGCACCTAGGCTTACCTTGCTTCCAAGCCCAGCTTGCTTGATTGCCGCAGCAGCGCTGTCTGTATCTGCGTCACCGATTGTGAAAAGGCCATCAATGGTCGAATCCTTGGTGATTTCTGCCTTGATTGCCTGTGTGATTGCAGTCGCGTTGCCGAAGTTGCTTGCTGGCAAGTTAAGAGTCTCGACTTTAGCGCCAGTGGCTCCGGCCTTTAGTCCGTTGCATCGAGCCTCGATGTTTGTTAGGCCTGGAAGGGTGTTAACACAGATCACGTGCTTTAGGCCCTTGTCGGCGAAGTACTTGCCGCCAGTTTTTCCGGCTACGAACTCGTCAGAGCCAATATAAATTTCTGCATCAACAGTCTTTACTTGGTCTTGACCTGAGTTGTAAAGAATCACAGGGATTCCGGCTGCGCGGATTTTCTTGATGTTTGCATTCATAGAAGCTGGCACCCAAAGCGGGATTACCACTGCACTTGGCTTTAGAGTCAACATCTTTGCAACAAGCTTTCCTGCGTCGGCGTTGAAGTTGTCGTAGTTTGGCATAGAAACCACAGTGACTTTACCGCCCGAGTTCTTGACTGCCAATGCTGCATCCATGGTGCCGTTCTTAACGGTTGACCAGAATGAGTCATTTGGAGCGCCACCCATAACGACGATGTGGATTCCCTTAGCAGAGGTACCTGCTGCTGTTGCGGCTGAAATGTTCATTCCGGTCAGCGCCAGCGCTGAAGCGGCAATTGCAGCTGCAATTCGTACTTTACGTGTAATTTTCACAGTTTTAACCTTCCTTTTTTGGTGGTACATGTTGTTTAAGATCCTCGATTCAGATTTTCCAAAATTCGTGAATCTGTCCGAAGTTTTTATAACTTTGCAATTTCCGCTGCCTTGAACAAGGTCTCGCATGCAACCGCAAGACCTTCTTCGCGACCTAGCGAGGTGTCCTCGTGCTCGATGTTGACCCACATTTTTGGGTCTACTTCGTGAAGAGCAGTAAGGAACTCAGCCCAGTACTCAGCAGGGTGACCTCGGCCCACCGCTACGAAATCCCAGGTTGAATTTTTCGGCCATTCGTTTGCCCACTCGTCGCCACCAAGATTGGTGCGCGGCTCGCTCGGGCTCAACTTTCTGAAGCTGTTGTCTAGAACACCGTTCAAGACAACATTTTCAGGATTGATTCGAATGTCTTTGGCAGCAGCATGGAACACAAGTTCCCCCAGCTCTCGCACTACGGCTACTGGATCCATTTGCTGCCAAAAGAGGTGTGATGCGTCTAACTCGACGCCAACGTTGGTTGCGCCGGTGCGCTCGACCAACTCACGAATGGTTGCCACGTTGAAGGCGACGTTTTGTGGGTGAAGCTCAAG
>JBEEOO010000005.1:0-66079 GCA_041191585.1 Actinomycetota bacterium | reverse complement strand
TCACCGAGAGCATCGAAGGCTATCTCGGAAAGAAGAAGTGGGTCTCCCCTGACGGCAAGCAAATAAACGTGGTCTACTACTTCGAAACTAAAGATGCACTGCACACACTGAGGACTAACCCAACGCACCGAATTGCCAAGCAGCGCAACCGCGAATGGTACGACGACTATCAGGTAGAAATTTATGAGGTAATTAGTCAGTATCGCGGTTTGCAAAAGTGAGCGATCAGTTTCCGGGCTTACACGCCTCTCAATACAACAACAACTACTCCGAAGCAGAAGCCAGCTCTGAGGTTGTTCAAGACGCGGTAAGGCAGCACTACGAGTTTTGCCTTCAGTTTTGGGTTCCCACTCGCGCAGCCTACAAGGGCCTTGCCCTAAGCTACCTACTCCCCTCTCCCTATAGAGACTCTTATGAGGCGGTGGCCGAAGGATTAGGAAAATTTACGCATGATGCCGTTGTGATTTGGGCAGACAAAAACTTGAGTTAGATCTCGGACAAGGTGGTCTGAATGGTCGATCGCTGTATAACAGACTGTTAGTGAAGACAACTTGCAAAAAAATGGACCCCTACTGGGGTCCATTTTCTATTTGAACTTAGTGTGCGTGTTGCCCGCGGCTGTATTCGAAAACGAAACCGATTAGCGCAACTAGAGCAAGTGGGAACGCGATGAAGAACAACCACCAGCCCACAGCAAGCGAAGTGAAAGCGAGAGCTGCGAACGCACCAATGAAGAATGGCCACCAGCTCCAAGGAGAGAAGAAGCCGATCTCGGCGTCGCCGTCTTCAATGTTTGCGTCTAGGCGGTCTTCAGGAACGGCACCCTGGTGCTTGTGGGTGTTGTTCGAACGCTGACATGAATACCAACATGCCGATAGCAGCGGTGCCGATGATCTCAACATTGCCGTAATAGTTGATTGCCCAGATGGTGTAGCCGATTGCGTCGACCAGATAGAAGATGGTCAGCCAGAAAAAGAGGTTGGCATTGAATTTCATTTTGCTTAGCCCTTCTTTGCTGAGGTCTGCGCCTCTGGTGCGGCGAATTCTGGGTGGTTCAAGTCAAAAGCAGGTGACTCTGAACGAACTCGAGGAATCGAGGTGAAGTTGTGGCGAGGGAACGGTGAAGCGGTTGCCCACTCCAGCGAACGGCCATAACCCCATGGGTCGTTCAAGGTAGTCTTCTTGCCCTTGCGAGCGGTGATGTAGACGTTCCACAGGAACGGAATCATTGACAGCGCAAGCAGTGCTGCTCCAGCAGTTGAAACACCGTTCATCCAGGTGAAACCGTCCGACGTGGCATACCGATGATTCCTAGCCAGTGCTGGATCAAGAAGGTCATGTGGAAACCGATGAATAGCAACCAGAACTGGATCTTTCCGAGAGTCTCGTTCAGCATCTTTCCGGTGAACTTTGGCCACCAGAAGAAGAAGCCAGCAAACATCGCGAACACAACGGTTCCGAAGATTACGTAGTGGAAGTGAGCAACTACGAAGTAGCTGTCTGAAAGGTGGAAGTCAAGCGCTGGTGAAGCCAAGATAACGCCGGTTAGACCACCGAATACGAAAGAAACCAAGAAGCCAAGGCTGTAAAGCATTGGGGTTTCAAAAGTAATCGAGCCCTTCCACATGGTTCCGATCCAGTTGAAGATCTTCACGCCGGTAGGAACCGCAATCAACATTGTGGTGAATGCGAAGTATGGCAATAGCACCGAGCCGGTGACGTACATGTGGTGAGCCCACACGGTCATTGAAAGCGCGGCGATTGCGATGGTTGCGTAGACCAGAGTCTTGTAACCAAAGATCGGCTTGCGGCTGAATACCGGGAAAATCTCTGAAACCACACCGAAGAATGGCAGGGCCAGGATGTAAACCTCTGGGTGACCGAAGAACCAGAACAAGTGCTGCCAAAGCATTGGGCCACCGTTAGCTGGGTCGAAAATGTGTGCATCAAACTTGCGGTCTGCACCAAGAGCGAACAGAGCTGCTGCTAGAGGTGGGAAACACATGATGACAAGAATCGAAGTCACCAGGGTGTTCCAGGTGAAAATCGGCATACGGAACATGGTCATACCAGGTGCACGCATGGTCAGGATGGTGGTTATGAAGTTGACACCACCCATGATGGTGCCGAAACCACCGAGGGCAAGACCAAAGACCCAAAGGTCTCCACCGATTCCCGGTGAGAATGTGGTGTTTGAGAGTGGTGCATAGGCGAACCAACCGAAGCTTGCTGCACCCTGAGGGGTGAAGAAACCAGCAACTGCGACAAATGAGCCGAAGAAATAGAACCAGTATGCAATCGCGTTCAAACGAGGGAATGCCACGTCTGGTGCACCAATCTGCACTGGCATGATCACGTTTGCGAAACCAGCGAACAACGGGGTCGCAAACATCAAAAGCATGATGGTTCCGTGCATGGTGAATAGCTGGTTGTACTGCTCTTTGGTCTGAACGATGTCAAGACCAGGAGCGGCTAGCTGAGCACGGATGATCAGCGCCATGATTCCACCGACGATGAAGTAAACAAACGAGGTGATGAAGTATAGGTAGCCGATCTTCTTGTGGTCGGTGGTGGTTAGCCAGTCAACCAGAATGCGGCCCTTTGATTTGCGAGCTACGCCGTTAGGCGCGGTAGCGGTTGCAGTTGCGGTAGCCATCTGTCTTAGCCTCTAACTTCTGGGTTGTCTGCAGGAAGGTTTTGGTTGCGGTCATACTTCGAGTCAAGTTGACCAACGTTGCCCGCAGCACTCAAAGAGGCAATGTGGGCCTTGTATTCGGCGTCTGAAACGACCTTGACATTGAACAGCATGAGTGAGTGGTATTCACCACAAAGCTCAGCACACTTTCCCTTGTAATCGCCGATTACCTGTGGAGTGAAATACATGTGGTTGGTACGACCGGGGAACATGTCCTTTTTGTAAAGGAAGTCGATTACCCAGAATGAGTGGATAACGTCGCGAGCTCGTAGGTCGATCTGCACGCTCTTGTTGACCGGTAAGTAAAGAGTTGGTAGAGCAGCCTCGCTGCCCTCTTCGCCGTCAAACTGCGATTGAATGCCTGAGCTGTATACGTTTTCTTTGACGTAGTTGAAGTCCCAGCTCCATTGCTTTCCAATTACTTCGATCTTGACGTCGGGGTTCTTTACCGGCTCTTCGATGGCAGCAAGATCGCGTGCGGTGAAGGCAAAGAAGCCAACCACAAGGATCAGCGGAACCACGGTGAATAGGGTTTCGATTGGGTTGTTGTAGCGCATCTGTGGCGGAACAGTGTTGTCGCCCTTGCGCTTGCGGTAGACCACAAGTGCCCAAGCCATAAGACCCCAGGCAATTGCACCGACTACCCAGAGAACGATCCAAGAGGTTGTCCACAGGCCAGTAATGCGATCAGTGTGGTTGGTGACACCAGGAACGCCTGGTAGCAAACCTCGGGTGAACTCTTCTTGGGTGCAACCAGAAAGAGCAAGAACAGATAAGCCGGCGATAGGCAACGATGCCCATCTCAATAGATGCTTTGAACGCACAATCGACCCTTCAAAAACTCGAATCGTAACGTGCCTAGTCTATTGCGGTCGGTGCTTAGAAAACGGGAAAAACACCATAATTGGTGCCGAAATTGCCCTAATTTTTAGGAATAGAAAGAAGTTATTTAGAAAATAAATCTATTTTTAGCTGAATGAGTCGCCACAGGCGCATGAGCCCTGTGCATTCGGGTTGTCGATGGTGAAACCCTGCTTCTGAATGGTGTCTTCGAAGTCAATTGATGCACCGTCTAGATAAGGGATGCTCATCTTGTCGACGACAACCTCAACGCCATCAAATTCTTTGGTGGCATCGCCCTCAGAAAGAACTTCGTCAAAGTAGAGCTGGTAGATCAAACCAGAGCAGCCACCAGGCTGAACCGCAACACGCAAACGCAAGTCATCGCGGCCTTCGGCCTCAACCAACGCCTTTACCTTGGCCTGTGCAGCATCGGTAAGCGCAACTCCGTGAGTAAGGGTGTCAGTCATTTGTGTTCCTTTCAGATGGTTCGACTAAATGATAAGTCAACGTGTGTCTTTAACCAAGGGAGCCGCATTGCGATTCCCGGCGAGTAATCTTTACTAAACCGCTAAGCACCAAAAGGAACTTAATGTCAGAGCAGAACTCAGAAAAGCCAGCCGCTTCAGGCAAGGGCCGCGCCACCCCAACTCGCAGAGAGCAAGAAGCCGCACGCGTAAAGCCAATTGTCGGCAACAAAGACCCCGAGCAGCGCAAGGCTGCTAAAGCCAAGCTGACAGAAGAGCGTCGAATCGCCCGCGAAGGCATGATGCGCGGTGAAGAGAAATACTTGAGCGCACGTGACAAAGGCCCACAGAAGCGCCTTGCTCGCGACCTAGTTGACTCGCGATTCACCGTTGGTGAACTTGTAATGCCGGCTCTTTTTGTGGTGATTCTGGTTTCAGCCGTAGATGACTTCACTGTTCAGCTGGTCGCACTGGTATCAATGTGGGTGCTCTTCTTGGCAATTGCTGTCGACGCAACCCTGATCGCCCGCAAAGTAAACAAAGCCCTAATCGCCAAATTTGGTGAAGCCAAAGTTGACCGCGGCGTGCGCTGGTATGCAGCCTCGCGTTCAATTCAGATGCGCGCTCTGCGCATTCCTAAGCCTCAGGTCAAGCGCGGCGGAAAGAGCAAATAAGCGCTGGGATTAAATAAAAAATAAACCCTCGAAAACTTCGAGGGCTTATTTTTTATTTGGCCGACTTTATGAGCTGAGACTTAATCTTGCGAGCCCAAAGTGGACCTTCATAGATAAAGCCCGAGTAGCCCTGAACCAAAGTGGCTCCGGCAGCTAGACGCTGCGAAACTTCGGCAGCTGTTTCAACACCGCCGACAGAAATGATGAGTGCTCGGTCATCGATAACACGGGCTAGAAGGTTCAGCACCTCGAGAGAACGGGCCTTTAGTGGCGCCCCTGATAGGCCACCGGCGCCGATTGCATCCACAGAAGTTTTAGGGGTTTTGAGCCCTTCGCGACCGATTGTGGTGTTAGTGGCAATAACGCCAGCAAGGCCTAGCTCAAGCGACAGCTCTGCAGCGGCAACAATGTCTTCATCAGCAAGATCCGGGGCGATTTTGACTAAAACCGGCTTGCCTTTAGCCTCGGCCTGCACGGCTTCAAGGATCGGCCTAAGTGCCTCAACAGACTGCAGTGATCGCAGCCCCGGGGTGTTTGGCGAAGATACATTCACCGCAAGATAATCGGCATATTCGGCTAATACGCGAGCGCTGTATCGATAGTCATCGGCGGCTTCTTCGACCGGCGTAATTTTGCTCTTGCCAATGTTGACGCCGACCACTGGAAGCGAAGTTGAATTTTTGCTGCGAAGTTTCTTAAGGCGCAAAGCAACGGCATCGGCACCCTGGTTATTGAAACCCATTCGGTTTATTAGGGCACGATCGGCGATGAGGCGAAAGAGTCTCGGTTTGTCGTTGCCAGGTTGCGCATGGCGAGTTACTGTTCCGATTTCTACGTGGCTAAAGCCCAAATCGCCAAGTGCTTCAATAGCGACGGCGTTTTTGTCGAAGCCGGCTGCCACACCAAATGGCGAGTCAAAGTGAAGGCCCATTGCCTGAACCTGGATAGCGCCGGTTGAGCGGATGCGAGCGAGCTTGGTAAGCCCAATTCGATGAGCAACTCTGATTGAAGTCATGCCGATGTGGTGCGCAAATTCGGCGTCCATCGGGCGAAATACCAGATTAAAAATTAGTTTGTACATGCTTTTAGTGGCTGTTTTCGTGGCTCGCTTTGAGTTTCTTAATCGCCGACTCAAAGTCTTCAAGGGTCTCCCAACCCTGATAAACGCTGGCGAAGCGCATGTAGGCGACTTCATCCAGGTTTCTAAGTGGCTCAAGAATTGCCAAACCAATTTCGTGAGCTTCAATCTGAGCTGCACCGGTGGCGCGAACAGTTTCTTCAACGGTTTGAGCCAGCATAGCCAGGTCTGATTCGGTCACCGGACGACCCTGGCAGGCCTTTCGAACACCGCTGATGATCTTGCTTCGGCTGAATGGCTCAGAGACGCCTGAGCGCTTCATCACGGTTAGCGATGCGGTCTCGGTGGTGCTGAAACGCATGTTGCACTCTGGGCACTGACGGCGGCGGCGAATCGAAGCACCATCGTCTGCGGTTCTTGAATCTGTCACACGCGAATCGGGGTGACGACAAAACGGGCAATGCATTTATGCCTCCTCGCTCAGACCGTTTGAGTCATTAGCAAATCTAATAGCCACGGCTTCACCGTGTGCTGGCAAGCCCTCGGCGTTGGCGAATCTTTGAACCTTGCCCGAAATCTCAGCGAGCCCGGATTTTGTATAGTCAATAATCTGCTGCGCGCGCAAGAAAGTGTGAACGCCCAATCCGGAACCGAATTTTGCCTGCTGGCCGGTAGGTAATACGTGGTTCGAGCCGGCCATGTAATCACCGAGACTAACCGGAGAGTATGAACCAAGGAATACGGCGCCGGCATTAGAAATCGCCGCTAGGACAGCGTGTGAATTTTCGGTCTGAATCTCGAGGTGCTCGGTTGCGTAGTCATTTGCGACCTTGACTGCGTGTGCCACCGAGTCGACCAAAACAATTGCTGACTGCTGACCGGCTAGTGCAGTGAAGACTCGTTCGCTGTGTGAGGTAGCTTGGGCTGCTTTGGCGACCGCCTGTTGTACTTTTTGAGCCAGTTCGGTTGAGTCAGTCACCAAAACCGAAGCCGCTGCTTCGTCGTGCTCGGCCTGGCTAACCAGGTCATAGGCGATAAAAGTTGGGTCGGCACTATCGTCGGCGATCACCATGATCTCGGTAGTGCCGGCTTCAGAGTCAATTCCGATAGTGCCGCGCAGTGCTCGTTTAGCAGCTGCAACATAGATGTTGCCAGGTCCGCAAACCAGGTTCACCGGCTCAAAATCAATTTCACTAAGTCCGTAAGCAAAAGCTGCGACTGCAGCTGGACCGCCGACGCAAAGCACTTCTTCGACGCCCAACAGTGCCGCGGTTGCCAAAACAGTTGGGTGCGGGCGACCGCCAAAATCCTTTTGTGCCGGAGTAGCGATAACCAGACGGTCGACTCCAGCTGCCTGGGCGGGAACCACATTCATAATCACGCTCGACGGATAAACCGCCTTGCCGCCAGGAACATAAAGACCGACAGAATCAACGGCACGCCAGCGCTGAATTACTTTGGCGCCGGCAGCGAACTCGACCTCGATTGATTCAGGCAAGTTTGCCTCAGAGACTGCGCGCACGCGGGCAATAGATTCTTCAATGCCTTCTCGAAGTTCTGGATCAAGATTTTGAAGTGCGACGTCTAGCTCAGTCTGGCTTACTCGCAAAGGCTGTGGGTCGACTCCATCGCGCTCGATGGCAACCTGAACAACAGCAGCTACTCCCCTGGTTTTGACGTCTTCAAGCAGCGGCTTAATTTGCTCAATTGCAATGCTGATATCAACGGCTGCTCGAGGCAATTCAAGATTTAGCTCGATGCTGCTTAGGTTCTTGCCGCGAAGATCTAAAACCCTCATGGTTTGAACTTCAGTCATCGATTTATGCCTCTCTGGTTATCAGTCAAGTTTAGATTGTCAACCAAGTTCGCCCGCCCAGGAACACAGGCAAAAGAAACGGGATGATTTGACTCGCAATTTTCGGTTGCTCTTTCTCGGTAGCCTTGAACCGAAGTAAGGAATATGAATGTTTGACTATCGCCACGAGGCCGACGCCGTCACCGCACTAAAAGAGACTTTCAGTCGCCATGCTTCTGGCGTCTCAGTGATCACCATGGTCGACAAAGATGGCAAGCCGGCTGGCCTAACTGCAACTTCGATGACTTCGCTTGGTGCAACCCCGCCACTAGCAAGTTTCAACGTGGCCAGCGGTTCAAGCAGCTGGCCGGTGCTCTGCGCAGCCGAATACGTTGCGATTCACACTCTCGGTGAGAGCAATGTTGCGCTGGCTAAAAAAATGTCTAGTGATCACACGCTGCGATTTGTTAACGATGACTGGGAACTTGGTCCGCACGGTGTTCCTGTTTTCAAAGATGCGACCGCAGTGATTATCGCCAAAATTCGCCAGATTATCCCGGTTGAAAACAACGCTGTAGTCATTGTTGACGTGCTTGAAGGTTTGATTGGCCACGAGCAATCAGGCTTGCTTTACTATCGCCGCAACTATGTAGCAGCTGGCGAACCTATCGCCTGATAGCAATTAGAGAATTTGAACTAGCGAGAAATTACGCTCGCACCAAAAGCGATTTTTAGTTCGGCTATAAGGTCGCCGGTCACCTTTACCTTGTGCGCAAGCGCAAATAGGCGCTCGGCATCTTCGCCGACCAGTTTGACGTGCACCTCTTGGTTTCCGGCATAAAGCTTGAGAATTCGACCCAGCTCTTCGAGTGATTCGGCAGTGGCCTCAATCTCTTTTAGCTTCAATAAAAGTGGCCCATAGTCTTCTTCGTCGCCAGAACCTTCGATTTGCTCAATCGAATAGGCGTTGATGTTCTTGCTGTCGTCTCGGTTGCTCACGCGACCGCGAACAACAACAACCTGGTCGGGCATGAGATTGCGACCAAACTCTTGATAGGTCTTGCCCATGAGCATCACGCTCATTTCACCGTCAAAGTCTTCTACAGTGAGAGCGCCATACGGGTTGCCCGATGCTCTGGCGACTTTGTGCTGAACCGAAGTCAATAGGCCGGCGATGGTGACGGTTTCGCCGTCTTTGATATCTGCTTCGGCTAGCTGCCCAATGCTCATTTCGGAATGACGCGCCAATTGAGCTTCTCGGCCGGCAAGCGGGTGATCACTTACATAAAGACCCAACATGTCTCGCTCATAGGCAAGCTTCTCTTTTTTTGGCCACTCTGGGCGATCAGGAATCTTGATCGCAAAGTCATCTTCAAGCGAGTTGTCTGTGTCAAATAGGGCGCCAAACAAGTCAACCTGACCGACAGCCTCATTCTTTTTTAGTGCGCTCTGAGAATCGACAGCCTCTTCGTGAATCTCGAGCAGTGAGCGCCTGGTGTGACCCAGAGAGTCGAATGCTCCAGCCTTAATGAGTGATTCAATTACTCGCTTGCTGCATACAGTTGCCGGCACCTTGCGCAAAAAGTCGTTGAACGAGGTGAAGCGACCCTTTTCTTCGCGCGCGGTCTTGATGCCTTCAACCACATTGAGACCAACATTTCTAACCGCGCCCAAACCAAAACGGATGTCGTCGCCCACAGCGTTAAATGCCGCAATTGACTCGTTGACATCAGGAGCCAAAACGTTGATGTTCATGCGACGACATTCGCTCAAATAAAGTGCAAGTTTGTCTTTTGAGTCACCCACGCTGGTTAGCAGAGCGGCCATATATTCAGCTGGATAGTTCGCTTTTAGATAGGCAGTCCAGTATGAAAGTACGCCGTAGGCGGCTGAGTGCGCGCGGTTGAACGCGTAGTCGGCGAACGGCAACAGGGTGTTCCATAGCGCCTCAACAGCTGAGTCGCTGTATCCGTTGGCTTTCATGCCGCCGGCAAAATCCTCGTATTGCTTGTCTAGCTCTTCTTTTTTCTTTTTTCCCATGGCGCGACGCAAAACGTCTGCTTTTCCGAGGGTGAATCCGGCCGCTTTCTGGGCGGCAGCCATTACTTGCTCCTGATAGACAATGAGTCCGTAGGTAGGGTCAAGAACTTCGGCCAGCGATTCGGTTAGCTCAGGGTGCACCGACTCGACGGTCTGTAGTCCGTTCTTGCGCTTGGCGTAGTTGGTGTGGGATTCCATTCCCATCGGGCCAGGTCGATAAAGAGCAATAACCGCAGAAATGTGCTCAAACAGAGTTGGCTTTAGGAGTCGCAAAAGTGAACGCATGGCATTGCCATCGAGCTGGAATACTCCAAGAGTGTCGCCACGTGAGAGGAGCTCAAAAGTCGGCTCATCCTGGTTCAGATCAAGATCTTCGAGAACCACAATTTTGTTGCGGTTGCTCTTAATGTTGGCCAAGGCGTCATCGAGAACAGTTAGGTTTCGAAGGCCCAAGAAGTCCATTTTTAGAAGGCCGAGCGATTCACATGGTGGCTGATCAAACTGCGTGATAACTGCGCCGTCGTCTTCGCGTTTCATGATCGGAATGACGTCCATTAGTGGTTCAGCCGACATGATCACACCAGCGGCGTGAACACCCCACTGACGCTTTAGAGACTCTAACCCCTGTGCCAATTCAAAAACCTTTTTAGAGTCATCATCGTTTTCGATTAGCTCTCTAAAGTCGGCGCCTTCTTTGAATCGCTCAGAGTTTTTGTCAATCAAATCGTTCAGCGTGACATCGCGACCAAGCACCATAGGTGGCATTGCCTTGGTTAGCTTCTCGCCCACCGAATAAGGCATGCCCAAAACACGAGCGGAGTCTTTTAGGGCCTGCTTAGCTTTGATGGTTCCAAAAGTCACAATCTGCGCTACGCGGTCATCACCGTATTTTTCGGTGACATAGCGGATAACTTCACCGCGGCGGCGATCGTCAAAGTCGACATCGATATCAGGCATCGAAACACGTTCTGGGTTCAAGAAGCGCTCGAAAATCAGGCCGTGAACTACGGGGTCAAGCTCGGTGATGCCAAGCGCATAAGCCACAATCGAACCGGCAGCTGAGCCACGACCAGGCCCAACACGGATGCCCTGCGCACGAGCCCAGGCGATGAAGTCGGCAACCACCAAGAAGTAACCAGGGAATCCCATCTGCTTGATGATTTCAACTTCGTATTCAGCCTGTTCGGCCTGGCGCTGCGGAACCTCGCCTTTGTAGCGACGATTCATGCCGGCGGCAACTTCTTTTTCGAACCAAGAAGCTTCGGTCTCTCCCTCAGGAACCGGGAATCGCGGCATAAGTTCGCGCTCGGCAAACTCAACTTCGCAGCGCTCAGCAATCAAAAGCGTGTTGTCGCAAGCTTCTGGATAATCGGCGAAAAGTTCGCGCATTTGGGCTGGCGTCTTTAGATAGAACTCTTGGGCATCAAACCTGAAGCGGTTTGGGTCAAGCAGAGTTGAGCCAGACTGCACGCAGAGCAGGGCCTCGTGAGCAGCGGCATCAGCCGCGTGCGTGTAGTGCAGGTCATTTGTTGCCAACAACGGCATGCCGAGGTCTTTGGCCAGGCGATGCAGATCATCCATGGCTCGAAGTTCAATATCGATTCCGTGATCCATGATCTCGCAAAAGAAATTGTCTTTGCCAAAGATGTCTTGATAGTCAGCTGCGGCCTTGCGGGCTTCATCATATTGCCCAAGGCGCAGGCGGGTTTGAATTTCACCTGAAGCACAACCGGTGGTCGCAATTACACCCTTGCTGTACTGCGAAAGCAGATCGCGGTCCATTCGCGGTTTGAAATAGAAACCGTCTAGCCATGCTTTTGAAGACATGCGAAACAGATTGAACATGCCGGCTGTGTTCTCGGCGAACATAGTCATGTGCGTGAACGCGCCACCACCAGAAACATCGTTCTCGCCACCGTCGCCCCAGCGCACACGAGTGCGCTCTTGTCTCTTGGTGCCCGGCGCTAGATAAGCCTCGATGCCGATAATTGGCTTGATGCCGGCGTTTTTAGCGGTCTTATAAAAATCGTAGGCGCCGAAATTGTTACCGTGATCGGTGATTCCAATCGCTGGCATCCCCTGGTTTACCGCTTCTGCGATTAGCGGTTTAACTCGAGCCGCGCCATCAAGCATTGAATACTCAGTGTGCACGTGTAGGTGCACAAAAGAGTCTTTTTTGCTCGACAATTCGAGGCCTTTCTTAGGGTTGGAGCACCAGCCTA
The DNA here is from genome assembly GCA_041191585.1 of Actinomycetota bacterium. Taxonomy (GTDB): domain Bacteria; phylum Actinomycetota; class Actinomycetes; order Actinomycetales; family Microbacteriaceae; genus Rhodoluna. The sequence continues at coordinate 54,268 of JBEEOO010000005.1, read as the reverse complement.
ACTTGGTGAATGCGCCCCGCGGAGGATTTCAAGAGCGGTTTCTAACTCGGGTGCATATTCGCTCTCGAACTCAACTGGCTCTTGGGTGATCGGATGAGTGAAACTCAACCGAACTGCGTGCAGCCACTGGCGATCAAGGTGCACTCGAGCAGCGAGTTTTGGGTCTGCGCCATACATGGTGTCGCCTACCAGCGGGTGCCTAAAAGCAGAAAAATGCACCCGGATTTGATGCGTGCGACCGGTCTCAAGCACAATCTCAACCAACGACGCCGAAGGAAAAGCCTCGATAGTTTCATAGTGCGTGACCGAAGGCTTGCCGTCATTCATTACGGCAAATTTGAATTCAGCCTTTGGGTGACGACCAATTGGTGCGTCGAAAGTGCCAGCGCTTGGATCTGGGTGCCCCTGAACCACGGCGTGATATACCTTGTGAACTGTTCGGTCTCTGAATGCTTGCTTAAGGCGCGAATAGGCAAGCTCTGACTTAGCCAGCGTCATTAGACCACTGGTTCCGACATCGAGGCGCTGAACAATTCCCTGACGCTCCTGCGCCCCCGAAGTGGTCAACTGAACGCCAAGCGCAAGCAGAGCACCGCCAACGGTCGGGCCATCCCAGCCCACCGAGGGGTGAGCCGCAACACCGGCTGGCTTGTCGACCACAACGATGTCTTGGTCTTGATAAATAATCTTGAAGCCTTCAACTTCAACCGGAACCAGCTCAAGTGGATTTTTCGGCTGCGGCATGCGAACCTCAAGCATTGAGTCAATTACCAGGTGATCTGACTTTGAAAGTTGTTTGCCGTTGCTTTCAACTAACCCCTGCGCCAAAAGCTCAGCCGCGGCGGTTCTTGAGACTCCAAGCAGTTTGGCAAGGCCGGCATCAGCTCGTTCGCCAGCAATTTTTTCAAGTACCGGAAGGTATTTAATTTCAGTCATCTACGCCACTTGTTAGAGCTGCACTCTGGGCGGCTTTAGAAGCTTCGGTCGACCGGGATTTTCCAAGTGGATAACCACGGAGATACATAATCATCGAGATTGTGATTGTTCCGGTAATGGCAATATCCGCCACGTTAAAAATTGGGAACTGAAAAGGAATGACAAAAAAGTCGATTACGTGTCCGCTGCCGAAATATGGAGTTTGGGCGAATCGATCAATCAGGTTTCCGATGACTCCACCGAGAAGCACTCCCCCGAGCGTTAGCCACGCCTTGGTTTGCAGTTTGCTTCGAACGGCGATGAGGATAAGAGCGGCAATCGATGAGGTGATCGCGAAGAACCAGGTTGCACCGAACCCCAGCGAAAATGCTGCTGAATCGTTTCTGGCCAGTGTCAGACCTAGCAGGTCGCCGATAATCGGCACTATTTGACCAGGCTTCAAGTATTCAAGCGCAAGAATCTTGCTGACTTGATCAACCAGTATGACCAAAGCGGCCAGCCCAAAAAAATGGATTGCCCTGACTGAGAGAAGTGCTCGGGTTGCCAATTAGTTTTCGTTGCCGAACCCAGTGAATGGGTTGCTGTTGTTGGTGAAATCAACGCCGGTCGGGTTGGTCGGGTTCACCGTAAAAGTTGGCGGTGTTGCAGGCGCAGCAACCGGGTTGCCGGCGGTCAAAACACCGGCCGAGCTGGCGGCGCTGTCTGCTTGGTCGTCTAGCTCGGCCAGCTGACCCTCAATATATGCCTTTAGTTTGGTGCGGTATTCGCGCTCGAAGCTGCGCAACTCTTGGATGCTGTGCTCGATGAGTGCCTTTTCTTGCTCGAAACGGCTCAGGTCGGCACGCTGCTGCGCCTCGGCTTCGCGCAAAACTCGAGCAGCCGTGGCATGGCCCTCGGCGATAAGTGCATCGCGCTTGGCTAGTCCTTCGCGAACGTGCTCTTCGTGCAGTTTGCGGGCCAATTGAAGCAAGTTGTTGGTGTTGTTAGTTTCGATGTTGCCAGGGTCTTGAGCGGCCTCTGGAAAAGCTGGGATAGCCGGTGCAGGGCTAAAGGTCGGGGCGGTAAGCGCTTCTTCGGCGGTGCTTGGGTTGTTGATTTGATCAACTAAGCCGGCGCCACTGCGCTGCAATTCACCGATGCGTGCCTCAGATGCCAAAAGGCGCTGACGCAGATCATCGTTTTCTTGGTTTAGGCGACGAAGCTCAACCACGATTTCGTCAAGAAAGTCATCGACCTCATCCTGGTCGTAGCCCTCGCGAAACTTGGTCGGCTGAAATCTCTTATTTACGACGTCTTCAGGAGTTAAAGGCATCTGGTCACCTCGGTTGGTTGCATCTGATTATCGATGAGTTCATCGAAACTAAAACATTGAAAGGTTACCGCAGAATATTGCAGACTCGCTGGGCTGAGATTTGTTTTGTGCAAAACCACACCGCTAATTGTGAGCGGCTGTTGGTCTAGATAAAAGCGGCGACGAGCCCCTGCGTGAACAGAACTGCCGAGATCAATATTGTCCAGGCGAGATCTAGCGCGATAACCCCGAAACGAAGTGGTGGCACAATTCGCCTAATCCAACGAAGTGGCGGATCGGTAATGGTCATAACAACTTCAGCAAACACCAAAAACAAGCCCTTTGGTCGCCAACTTGGATTAGTGGTCAAAATCAAATCAAGTATGAATCGCCCGATCAGTGCAAAGCAATAAGCCTGCAGCAACCAATAAATAAATTGGGCTAACAGGCTCATTTTTTGAAGCTAAAGACTTATAGGTTTGGGCGAATTAGAAGGTCGTCGCCTAGCTCGGTGCCTTCTTCTGATTCGTCTTCATTAACCGCAACGTGTCCTGGGGTAAGCAGGAAAACCTTTGGAGTAACTCGACGGATGTTGCCCTCTAGACCCTCTTTTAGGCCAAGCATGAAGTGCAACAGGTTGCGAGAGTCTGACTCTGACAGGTTGCCGATGTTAACAATGACCGATACACCCTCGCGGAAGTGCATGGCGATGTCTTTTGACTCTTCGTATGACTTTGGTTCGATGGTGAAAATCTCGCTGGTAACAGCAGTCTGACGACGTGGGCGAATAGGAGTCACGCTGCGAACCGCACGCTGCTCGGCTGCGCCAGAAGAGCGCTGTGGAAGCTGTTCTGCAGCTTCGTCAAAGCCAAGCCAGCCAGAGACCTGTGAAAAAATACCGGCCATGATGATCCTTTCGAGGATTTATTTATTTCAGGATATGACTAATAAACGCGTTTTCCGGTTATTGCCGTGCCTATGCGCAAGTGTGTCGCACCAAACGGAATGGCAAGCTCAAAATCCTCTGACATTCCGGCCGACATAAATTTGGCGCTTGGATGAATTTTTTGCAGAGCCTGGCTAGCTTTCGCGATGGTCTCAAAATCAACTTGAGCCTCGCGCTCTAGCGAAGCAACGCCCATAACGCCAAGCAGGTTGATGGTTTTGTCGGCTAGCAGCTCTTCGGCAAATTTTGGCAAATCGGCAACTGAGATTCCGCCGCGATTTGGGTCGTCGGTCACATTTAGCTGAATGAAACCGTCAATTATGAAATTGGGCTGACTCTGACGAATGTTTTGCACCTCTTTAGTGATCGCCTGTCGAAGTGAAGTTCGGTCAATCGAGTGAATTGCTGAGGCATATCGAAGCACTGACTTGGCTTTATTGCTCTGCAGCTGGCCAACAAAGTGCCACGAAATTTCGACCTCGGAGTTCGCTGAGACCTCGGCTGCCTTTGGGGCTGCTTCTTGATCGCGATTCTCGCCGAAATGCTTTGCGCCAAGGTCGATGAGGTCGAGTACCAATTGAGCCGGATGATTCTTTGAAACCACGATGACATTGATGTCTTCTGGCTTGCGATTAGACGCCAAAGCCGCGCTTGACACTCGGTCAAGCACGGCTTCGTAACGCTCTTGGAGCGAACCTGGGTTCGCCGACATTATTTGTCGCGCAAGAAATCTGGGATGTCTAGGCCGTCGCCCCAGGTGCCCTCGTCAGCAGCATCAGCATTGGCGACAACTGCTGCAAGGAGCATCAGCATTGGCGACAACTGCTGCAAGGTTTTCTTCTTCTGCGGTGTTTGAGTCGAAGTCGGCAACGACAGCATTGAAGATGCTGGTGTCAGTTGACACCGGCTCGACTGCTGGTGCTGGTGCTTCGGTAGCTGAGTCGTTGAACCAGCTGGTAGCTGCTGGAGCGGCCGACTGGCTTGCTGCAGGAGCGTCGAAACCAGCGGCAATCACAGTGATGCGAACTTCGTCGCCCAAAGTATCGTCGATGGTCGCACCGAAGATGATGTTTGCTTCTGGGCTAACTGCCTCTTGAACCAAACGAGCGGCTTCGTCGATCTCGTGTAGACCTAGGTCTGATGCGCCCTGAACCAACAGAAGAACGCCGTATGCGCCGTCGATGCTGGCTTCAAGCAATGGGCTTGAAACTGCAATTTCGGCAGCGCGTAGAGCGCGGTCTTCACCTTTTGCGGTTCCGATGCCCATTAGAGCTGAGCCGGCACCCTTCATAACTGACTTGACGTCGGCGAAGTCTAGGTTGATAAGCCCTGGGGTCACGATTAGGTCGGTAATGCCTTGAACACCTGCACGAAGCACGTCATCGGCAGTTGCGAAAGCTTCGACCACAGAAACTGACTTGTTTACCAATTCGAGCAGTCGCTGGTTTGGAACCACGATCAGAGTGTCGACTTCGCCGCGAAGCACCTCGATGCCCTGGTCTGCCTGCTGCGAACGGCGCTTGCCCTCGAAGCCAAATGGACGGGTTACAACACCGACGGTAAGTGCGTCTAGCTGCTTGGCGATTCGGGCTACAACTGGAGCAGCACCGGTTCCGGTTCCGCCACCTTCACCGGCAGTCACAAACACCATGTCGGCACCCTTCAGGGCAGCCTCAATCTCTTCGGCGTGGTCTTCTGCGGCGCGACGACCGATTTCAGGGTCTGCACCAGCACCAAGGCCGCGAGTTAGCTCACGACCAATGTCGAGCTTCACGTCTGCATCGCACATCAAGAGAGCCTGGGCGTCGGTGTTAATAGCCACGAACTCGACACCGCGCAGGCCAGCTTCAATCATGCGGTTTAGAGCGTTTACGCCACCGCCGCCGACGCCAACTACACGAATAAGTGCTTGACGGTTCTGATTTACAGCCATTTCTTTCCTCCGAATCGCTTGATCAAAGCTTCAACCTCTAGATGAGGCTTATGGTTTCGATCTTTATTTGCGTTGCGCCAAGAAAATAAGGCGTTAATCTCGGCAATTCAGGTAAGCGCTTGGGCGTGTCTAAAAATCAATATTTAACGACTGGTGTGGTTGGTGAAGAAACATCAAAAGTCACTCGATCGGTGCGTTTTTGATTCTTGATTAGAGCTGCCAAAACCTTTGATTTAAGAGCAGATTGCGAGCCATCGCCCCAAATAATCCGCTGACCGGCATAACCTCGCAGTTGCATTGACACATTGTCTTTTGACTTGGCGTCAATTGATGAAAGTTTGGGCAGCAGATTAGCCGGCAAGGCAAGCAATACATCGATCGCCGCTTTGAATTCGGCGCTGTTTTTGGCAGAACCAGCGATGGTCAAAACCGGATATTTGTCAGATGCTTTTGCTCGGCCTAACTGGACCCCGGCTGGATCGTAGACATAGGGCTGACCACCGCTGTAAACGATGACGATCGGTTGACGCTCGCGAATTCGAACTTGAAGTGCATGAGGCGGCTGACTAATCGCCGAGAAACTCTCGATGAGAGCAAACTTTTCTAGATCATTGGCAATTTCATCCGAGTTGACCAAAGGTAAAGGCTTGCCGAGCTGCTTTTCGAGAACCTTGCGAATCGATTTCTCGGGAATTCGGTCAAGACCCTTGATCTCAATAGTCTCAACGGCCAACAATGGCGTGAACACCGTGGCGGCGACAAGGGCCACAAGTGCTGCAACCGAGCCGAAGCTAATGGCGAGTGTGATTCGGCGGCGCCTTGAAAGTGCTTTGAAGCGCTTTGCCTCCGGTGACAGCTTCTGCGTGATCGATTGCAGACGGTTTCGCTTTTCGAAACGAGTTACGGCACTCAGTCTCTTCTGCTCGCGCTTGGCCTGTCGCGAATTAATTAGCGGCATGGCTTTTTTAGCTTTTGAAACTTTGGTTGGTGAAACCGACTTGCCTAGTCTGGTGACTTTTGGTGGCTTTGCCGACTTGCCTAATTTTGCCGGCTTTATCGGCTTCGCAACCTTGACGGGCCTAGCCGGCTTAACTTCAGCTTTTTTGGCTGGCTGGGCCGGTCGAATCGGCTTTGCCGGCTGACCGGGGCGAACTGGGCGCTTCAATTATTTGGCCAATGCCTCAAGCAGGCTCGGAACCATTCGATAAACATCGCCGCAGCCCATGGTCATGATGAAGTCACCCTCGCCGGCAAGTGAGGCTGCTACGGCTGGCGCATCATCCCAGTTTTCAACGTAGTGAACCTGCGATTGGTCGGCAAAAGCGTTCGAAACCAATGCACCGGTGACGCCTGGCTCAGGATCTTCACGGGCGGCATAAATGTCGAGCACGACCACCTGGTCGCTGGCGGCTAGCGCTTGCGCAAATTCTTTTGCCATTAGGCGGGTGCGGCTGTAAAGGTGTGGCTGAAACACGGTGATTAGCTTGCCGCTGCCAACCACTGCTCGAGCTGCCTTGATTGCCGCAGACACCTCGGTTGGGTGGTGAGCGAAGTCGTCATAAACCCGAACACCGCGCTGCTCGCCGTGCAGCTGGAACCTGCGGTCGGTGCCACCAAAAGTCTCAATGGCAGCCAGTGACTTGGCGGCATCGAACCCGAGGCCAACCAGCACTGCTAATGCGCCAGCGGCGTTGATTGCGTTGTGCTCGCCCGGAACCTGCAGCTTGGCTCGGTAGTGCTTGCCCTTATAGGCAAGTTCAAATGAAACCTGAGGGCCAGAGGCGTCGATGCTTAGCAGGCAAATATCGGCACCGGCGGTTCTGCCGAAGCTGATTTGGCGCTTGCTCGGGTTAAGTAGTTTTCCAACTCGAACCGCTCCGGGATCATCTGCGCTAATAGCGACAAATTCGCTTGCCCCACCTGCAAATTTTGAAAATTCAGCTTCGAACGCTTCTTCGCTGCCATAGTGATCCAGGTGATCAGCATCAACATTAGTGATTAGAGCAACAGCGGTGTCGTAAAGCAAGAACGAGCCGTCTGATTCATCGGCTTCGATGATAAACAGATCGCCCTTACCGGCTGCCGAAGAGGCGTTGATGGCCGAGATGACTCCGCCGTTCACAAAACTTGGGTCTTCACCCATGGCCAACAGCGCGGTGATTATCATGCCGGTGCTGGTGGTTTTGCCATGTGCGCCCGCAATCGCAACCACGCGGTGTTTCGATGTCAGATAGGCAAGCGCCTGAGAACGGTGAATCACTGGAATTCCGCGCTCTTTAGCCAGCAAGTATTCAGGGTTGGTAGGCCAAAGCGCCGAGGTGACCACGACTGTATCTGGGTTTCCGAGGTGTGCGGCATCGTGCCCGATAAAAATTTCAGCACCAAGCTTGCGCAGTTCTTCGACGTTTGAGGTGTCTCGAAGATCGCTGCCAGTGACTTTGTGACCCATGCCCAATAAAATGCGAGCGATACCGCTCATGCCCGACCCGCCGATGCCGACAAAGTGCACAGTGCCGAGGTCTTTAGGGATTTCTTGACTGAAATCGGGCTTAATCATTCGTGGTCCTTACGCTCCCAGCAAGGATACGGCGAGAGCAAAGCGTGATTGTTTTACAACACACCTTTTAGCATGGTCAGCAATCGCTGAGAGCCGTCAGCGACGCCGACAGACTTGGCAGCCGATGCCATTTTGGCCAAGCGTCGATTATCTGAAACCAAGCTGACCAGGTTCGAAGCTACGTAATTAGAATCGAAGTCTTTATCGGCAACAATTTCGGCACCACCAGCCGCCACCAGCTCGGCTGCATTTAGGGCTTGCTCGCCATTTCCAACCGGATAAGGAACAAACACAGCCGGCAAGCCGACTGCTGCAAATTCCGAAACGGTCGATGCGCCAGAACGGGATACCGCAACGTCGGCTGCAGCAATTGCTAGGTCCATACGATCGCAGTATCCGATTCTTAGATAACCGGCCTCAGACATCGGCATGAATTCTGATTTGTCGCCGACGATGTGCAGAATTTGCACGCCCGCAGCCACCAAAACTTTGCGAGCAGAGTCAATCGATTCGTTGATCCTTCTCGCGCCTAGCGAACCGCCGGTCACCAGAAGGGTAGGCACGTCAGGCTCAAGACCAAAGAAGGCCCGCGCTGACTTTTGATCGCGGTTGCCAACCAAGTCTTCAATTTCTTTGCGCAAAGGCATTCCAATAAAGAATCCATTGCGGATCGGAGTGTTCTTGAACGCAGTGCCAACCGCCGCGGCCCAACGGGCACCGAGCTTATTTGCCCAACCTGGCAGTGCATTCGCTTCGTGCACCACAATCGGAACTCCGGCTAGGCGGGCAGCGAGGTATGCAGGTGCACTTGCATAGCCACCGAAGCCAACCACGGCATCGATTTTTTTAGATTTGATGAACCCAATGCATCGCATAACTGAGCCGATGAACTTAAACGGGAACGCCAAAGCCGCCGCATTTAGCTTTCGAGGCAGCGGAACTTTTGCAATGGTCAGCAGCTCGTATCCGCGCGCAGGAACAAGCCTCGACTCAAGCCCTTCGGCTGTTCCTAGAGCCCAAACTTTATGCTCGGCCGAATCCGCAACAATGGCATCGGCCAGCGAAAGCAGTGGGTTAACATGCCCAGCTGTGCCGCCACCAGCAAGCAGATAGTTAGTCATCGCCTTGCCTTTGCCCGGCTCGGTGACTTTCGAATAGCGACCGGTCTAGCGTGGTTTTCACGCTCAATGGCCAGCACGATTCCGATTGCGCCGAGGGTGGCCAAAATTGAAGAACCACCGGCTGAGATTAGCGGCAGCGGGACTCCCAAAACCGGTAGTAGTCGAAGAACAACCGCGATGTTGATTAGCGCCTGAAGAGTGATCCAGGCCATCACGCCCAAAACCACATAGCGAGAGAACTGATCTGAAGTGCGTTGGTAAACCTTGACCAGTGAAATCATCAAATAAATAAATAGACCGATAACAACCAGGGCACCGATTAAGCCAAGCTCTTCGGCAATAACAGCAAAGATAAAGTCGTTCTCGACTTCAGGAATCCAACTCCACTTCATTTTTGATTGACCGAGCCCCTGGCCAAAAATACCTCCGGCAGCGATTGCCCAAATGCCGTGCTCCGACTGCCAGTTATATCCGTTTGGGTCAGCAGCGCTTGGGTTCATCCAGGCAAGAATTCGACCCCAGCGCGAACCGCTTCCTAGGCTGAGCAACATGGGAGTCAGCACAGCGGTGGCCACTGCAATCGCGCCGGCAATTCGCGCTGGCAAGCCAGCAAGTGAAAGTAGACCGACCGTCAGGGCGAACATAACAATTACAGTTCCGAGGTCTTTACCTGCCATAACCAAAACCATTCCACCAAGGGGAACGATTAGCGCCTGCCACCAAACTTTTGGAATGTCTAGGTCGCTCTCGTTCTTGGTCAAATAGTTTGCCAAGTGCAGAATTAGGGCGACTTTCAAGAACTCAGAGGGCTGAAGACTGAATAGACCAAAGATGTTGATCCAGTTTCGGTTTCCGTTGATGTCGGTTCCGATGAAGATCGTCGCGAACTGAACACCTAGGGCCAGAACTAAAATTCTTGGCGCCCATGAGCTGAATCGGCTCACCGGCAAAAGTGACGCGGCGGCCATTGCAAAAAGCCCCAGAACGGCAATGCCGGCCTGGCGATTGAAAACCGTAAATGAGTTGTTTGTTCCCTTTAGCGAGTCGATCGAAGATGCCGAAAGCACCATTACGAGACCAAAAAGCGCCAAGAAGATAGTCACGCCAAGCAAGCGATAAAAATAGATTGATTGGGCCCTGAAGGTTCGATCAAACCAGACGCGAGCGCGGTCTTTGCCGCTCTGGGTAATGTTTTGAAGTTTTGGGCTGCGAGTTTTAACGGCCATCGGTCACCCCAAATTCTGCTCGAACCGCATCGGCAAACTGATGTCCGCGGTCCGCATAATCCTTGAATTGATCCATTGATGCAGCTGCGGGTGCTAGCAAGACCACGTCACCAGGCACAGCCACTTGCTTTGCAAGGTCAATCGCGCTTTTCATTACCGCCTGCGCACCTTCGGCAATGACTTCGTGAACCTGAACTTCAGGTGCCTGACTAGCTAGCGCAGCCAGAACCGGTTCACGATCTTTGCCAATGACAATTGCGGCTCGAAGCTTGTTTTTATATTCGGCAACCAGCGGACTAATGTCGACGCCCTTTAGCAGCCCGCCGACAATCCAGACGCTGCTGTCAAACGAAGCCAGTGAGGCTGCCGCTGCGTGCGGGTTGGTGGCCTTTGAATCATCGACCCAACGCACTCCCCCAAACTCACCTACAACTTCGATGCGGTGCGCATCGAGCTTAAAGTTGATAATCGCCTCTCGAATTTCGGCTGGGGTAATACCTATTGAACGAGCGATAGCGGTCGCAGCGGCGATGTTTGCCAGTAGGTGCGGCGTGACCACGCCAATGTTCTCGATGTCTTCAATAGTCGCTATTTCAAGAGCCTGGTCGGCTCGCTCATCTAAGAATGCTCGATCGCAAAGCAGATCTTCGACATAACCAACCTGGCTTCTAGCTGGGGCGCCTAAGGTGAAACCGATAGCGCGAGCGCCTTCGATAACGTCGGCATTTTCAACCATTTTTTCAGTGGCTGCGTCATGCACGTTATAGACACAGGCAAGCTGAGTGTTTTCGTATACCTTGCCTTTGGCGCTGGCATATTCGGCGAAGCCGCCGTGCCAATCAAGGTGGTCATTTGCCAAATTGAGCACAACCGATGAAACCGGCGATATTGAACCTAGGTAGTGCAGCTGAAAACTGCTCAGCTCTACAACGAGAAGGTCGAAACCCTCTGGCTCTCGAATCGCGTCCAGCACCGGCAAACCGATGTTTCCGCAGGCGATTGCTCGAATTCCAGCGGTTTTGGCCATAGCTTCGACCAGCTGAACTGTGGTGGTTTTGCCGTTGGTGCCAGTGACGCAAACCCAAGGAGCAACTTTTGGCAACTTGTCTCGAACTCGCCAAGCCAACTCGACGTCAACCCAAATCGGTATTTCACCCTCGGTTGCCCAATTGATGAGCGCGTGATCTGGGCGCACTCCAGGCGAGGTGATAACCACCTCTGGTGAAAATTCAATGACATCCTGTGGCAGTCCGGCGGCTAGCGGGCCGGTGATGTGTCTGACCCCAATTACATCAAGAATGTCTAGTTGATCTGAGTCTGCTTTTTCGGCAATTACCAACACTTCGGCTCCAAGTTCAGCCAAGGTGTCAGCTACAGCGAAGCCCGAAACTCCAAGGCCGAATACGACAACGCGAAGGCCACGCCAATCAGCGTGCCAACTGTTGAGCGAGTCGGCGCGAGACATTGTTATCCGTAAATCCACTCGATATAGAACAGACCGATACCGCTAAGCACACACAGTCCACCGATGATCCAGAATCGAACTACGACGGTGACCTGAGCCCAACCCTTCAGTTCAAAGTGGTGGTGCAATGGCGACATCAAGAAAATTCGCTTGCCGGTTCCTGTGCGCCATTTAGTCAGCTTGAAGAATCCGCGTTGAAGAACAACTGAGCCAGTGACGATTACGAAGATTCCGCCGATCAGCACCAACAACAATTCGGTGCGAGACAAAATTGCCAGCGCGGCTAGTGCGCCGCCAAGCCCAAGTGATCCGGTGTCGCCCATAAAGATTTGTGCTGGCGAGGTGTTCCACCAAAGGAAACCAATCAGCGCGCCCACAATCGCTGATGCGACCACCGCCAAATCAAGCGGATCTCTCACGTTGTAGCAACTAGCTAAGTTTTCAGGAATTGAAACACAAGATTGGTTGAACTGCCAGAAACCGATAACCGCATAGGCCCCAATAGCCATGATGGTAGAACCGGTAGCCAGGCCATCTAGGCCATCGGCAATGTTCACGCCGTTCGAAGCGGCGGCCACCATGAAATAGATCCAAAGTATAAATAGACCAACGCCAACCACTGAGCCAAACATCATCAGGTCAATCGGAGTGTCTCGCACGATAGATATGTGAGTTGAGGCCGGAGTCAGTCGATCGGTCGAAGGAAACTGCAGGGCCAAAACCGCGAAAACTGTTGCAACAACGCCCTGGCCAAAAATCTTCTGCCAACCGCCCAGCCCAAGGCTGCGCTGCTTGTGCGTTTTGATGTAGTCATCAATGAAGCCAACTAGTCCAAGACCAACCAGCATGAACAGAACTAGCAAGCCCGAAATTGTGGGCTGCTCGAAGTTCGCGAATTTTCCGATGAAATAACCCACGACCGCGGCGATGATGATTACCACGCCACCCATGGTTGGGGTGCCGTGTTTGGTGTGATGAGTTTGAGGTCCATCTTCACGGATGAATTGTCCCCAGCGAAGCTTTTTGAAAAGCCAAATAAAAGCTGGCGTGCCGAGCAATGTAATAAACATGCTCACGCCGCCGGCGAGCAGAATCGCTCTCACTGGCTTACCTCCACTAGTGCGTCACCAAGATGACGTAAATTCGCTGATTTAGATGACTTAACAAGCACTATGTCATCCGGCTCAAGCATCCCACGAAGGTAGGCCAAAGCCGGTTCTATTTCGTCGAAGTATTTTGACTCGCCGTCCCATGAGCCCTCTTGAGTGGCACCCATGTGAATCAATTTGGCACCAACGCCAACCACGACTAGCTGATCGATGTTCAGGCGAACGACTATGCGCCCGATGGCATCGTGCTGTTCGCGAGCAGCTTGACCCAGCTCTGCCATTTCACCCAAAACGGCCACGGTGCGCCGACCGGCTTTGCCAAGTTGCGCCAAGGTCTGCAAGGCTGCCTTGGTTGAATCAGGGCTGGCGTTGTAGGCGTCATTGATGACAGTTAAGCCGTCTGCCCGCTGCAATAGCTGCATGCGCCATCTTTCAGCCAATGGCATCTGCTCAAGAGCTTTACAGGCAATTTCGCGGTCAATTCCCAGGGCATCAGCCACGGCAAGTGCAGCAAGCGCATTCATAATGTGGTGTTCACCCAGAATGTGCAGATTCAAATTGCGCGAAGTCGAATCAGGCCAGTGGCCTACAAAGCCCGTGCCGTCGATGCTCAGGGTCTGCCCGTCAGCGCGGTAGTCAGCATCGAGAGATGTGCCGAACCAAACGATATTGGCGTCGGTGTGCTCGACCATTTCGCGCACAAAAGCATCGTCGGCATTCAAAATTAAAAGATTTTCGCTGTTGAGACTGCGCGCTAGCTCACCCTTGATTTGCGCTGTGGTTTCGATTCCGCCGAATTCGCCAACGTGGGCAAGGCCCACCTTTAGTATTACTCCGATGTCAGGCTTGGCCAGGTTAGCAAGGTATTCGATGCTGCCAGGGCCGCCGGCACCCATTTCGACCACCAAGTACTTGGTCTCAAAATCAGCCTTCAAAATTGAGATCGGCGCGCCTACTTCATTGTTATAAGACTCAATCGGTGCAATTGTCGACCCTGCTGTTGACAAGATTTCACGCAGCATGTTTTTAGTCGTGGTTTTGCCGTTTGATCCGGTGACTCCGATGACCTTGATGTCGGTCTTGGTTCGAATCTGAGCCAACACGTATGCCGCCAGAGCACCAAGCGCAGCGACTGAGTTGCTGACAACAATTTGCGGAATTGCAATATCTATCCGGCGCTCAACAACCGCTGCAATCGCTCCGGCTTCTAGTGCAGATGCTACGAAATTATGGCCGTCATCAAATTCCCCCGGTTTTGCGAAAAAAAGCGAACCGGTTTCAATCAAGCGTGAGTCTGTCTCTACCGAACCGGTTACTAATACATCGCCTGATCCGAATAGTTGCCCATCGAGTGCCGAGGCCAGCTCACTTAGCGATAGCTGAATCATGACCAACCTGCCTCTTTGAGAGCATCTCGAGCCTCTTGTCTGGCCGAATACGGGGTGCGCACTCCCCTAATGTCTCGATAATCCTGGTGACCAGGACCAGCCCAAAGGATTGAGTCACCCTCGCCCACAAGCGAAACTGCCTTGCGAATGGCAGCCTCGGGTGGGCTCACTTCAAATAGAGGCATGTCTGGTCTAGCAAGCTTTGCAGCATCAAAAAGGGTTTTTCTAATTGTGGCTGGGTCTTCAAATCGAGGGTGGTGATCAGTGATTACCAAAATGTCGCTTCCCTCAGCCGCGATCCTCGCCATGTCAGCGCGCTTTGTGGCATCGCGGTCACCGTCAGCACCAAATAGCATCAGCACCCTGCCCGCTGTGACTTTGCGAACTGCCGCCAGTGTGTTCAAAAAGGCGTCTGGGCTGTGGCCAAAATCAACATAAACTGACGGGCCGCGCTGACCAGATACAAGCTCAGTGCGACCTGGCAGATAAGCATCAATGCCGCTCTTTACAGCACGAGAGATTCGATCAAAGTCATAACCAGCTTGGATCATCATGACCACTGCTAGCCCGGCATTAGCCGCCATGTGGGCTCCCAGAATCGGAACCCATGATTCAAGAGTTTGCCCCTGGGGTCCGGTCAATTTAAAAGCGGTCTTGCTGGCAACTTCAGCGGTAATTTCAACCCGCCAGTCGGCTTTAACTTCTGACCTGCTGGTGATGGTGACCACCGGGATCTTGCTGGCGGCGGCAAATTTGGCACCGTATTCAGAATCCAGCGATACAACACCGGTCGTCGCACGCTCCGGAACAAAAAGCTCTGCCTTTGCGGCAAGGTATTCATCCAAGTCGGCGTAATCGTCAAGGTGATCGTGGCTGAGGTTGGTGAAGCCAACCGCATCAAAGAACAAGCCATCGACGCGCATTTGAGTAAGCGCCTGAGCGGAAACCTCAATTGAAATAGCAGTGCAGTGCTTTTCACGCATGCGAGCAATCAATGCGTTCATTTCGGTTGATTCTGGGGTGGTCAATCTAGAGACAATCACTTCGCCGGCGATGTGCCTCTCGGCAGTCGATGTGAGCCCAGTGGTTTCACCACACTGACGCAAAATTGCCTCGAGCAAATATCCGGTTGAAGTCTTGCCGTTAGTGCCGGTGGTTGCGAACATCTTTGGTCTCTGGTCGCTCAAATTGCCATACACGTATGCCGCCATGCGGCCTAGGTGCTTTCTAGGGGCTTCAAGTAAAACCACTGGAACTCGGTTTTGAAGTGAATTTTGAGTTAGCGACTCTAAACCCTTGGCGTCGGTCACAATTGCCCGGCAACCTAGATCTATAGCCTTTTCGGCAAACTGCGCACCGTGGGTTTTCAGGCCCGGCATTGCCACAAAGAGATCGCCAGCGCGAAGGTCTCCAGTATTCATGCTGATGCCAGATACTTCCAGCGCTGAGATGTCGAATGAAGGGTCTACATCGGCAATCTGCAGGCCAAAAAAATCGACGAATGCGCCTAGGTTGACCGGCGCCACGTGGTCGGGGCGCAAAATCGGCGGAATCTGCTGCTTTATTTCAGTCATGTCAGTGCCAGTACTTCGGAATCTCTTTAGCGGTGGTGGTTGATGGTGGCACTCTATAGTTGCGCAAAACCTGCTGCATTATCTGGCGCCAAGGCGGCGTTGCGCCAAGTGAGTTGCTAATCGTGGTCGGCTTATAAACCGTCACCGCAAGAACATATTGTGGATTTTCCGCCGGAGCCATACCGATGAAGGAAATTGCATAACGGTAGCCATAACCGGTTCCGTTTTTAATCTGGGCGGTTCCGGTTTTGCCGCCAACTCGATAGCCAGGAATAGTTGCTGTGCGGCCAATACCACCGTACTTGACCACCATTTCAAGCATGTCGACCGTTTTTTTATTGGCTGCCGGATCTAGCACCGTGACCGGGGCCTTGCGAGCCGGCGACTCGAGACTGCCATCTGCACTTCGGCAGCCGGCAACTAGCTGCGGCTCCAAGCGAACGCCGTCATTTGCCAACGGTTGATAAATGTAGGCGGTTTGAATCGGCGTCACCGAGATTCCCTGACCAAACATGGTGACTTTGTCGGTCATCAAGTCATACAGCGCGGTGCCGGGCTTGTGAACGATTCCCGCAGACTCGCCCTCAAAGTTAATGCCGGTTTTCTCGCCCAATCCGAATTTGCGAATGTACTTGTATCGAGTTTCCGCAGGAACTTTTTGGCCGGCCAAAATGATTCCGGTGTTTGAAGAGTCAGCCAAAATACCCGAAAGGGTTAGTTTTTCAGTTGGGTGAACGTGGCTGTCAGTGACATCGCGACCAAAACTAAAAGTTAGTCGATATGGCACCTTGAAGCCCGAGCCAGGTTCGGCCGCCTTTTCGGCTACGACGGTGGCCGCAGTGATGGTCTTCATGGTTGAACCCGGCTCAAATACTGCCTGGAAAATTCTTGAACCACGGTCGGCAGCATCCGACTTGCCCGGGTCATTTGGGTCAACAGTCGGAGCCTCAGCAGCTGCTAGCAACTTGCCGGTTTTAGCCTCAACAACAATCGCACTCGCCCACTCAGCATTCAGCTTCACTACAGTGTTCGCCAGCACCTGCTGAGCAAAATACTGCAGGTCTGAATCAATAGTCAGAACAATGTCGCGACCAGGAATAGCGGCCTTAGTGATCACGGCACTGGATGGAATTTTGATTCCGTCCACACCCTTCTCAAACGTCTCTTGTCCGTCTTGACCGGCTAAACATGAATTGAACTGACGCTCTAGCCCCGCAAGTGGAGTTGAGTCAGAGCCGAGGAACCCAGTTAGGTTGCCAGCCACTGCGCCATTTGGATAGACGCGGGTCGGAATCGGGTCATAGTAAAGCCACGGGATTTCAAGAGCCTTGATGCGACGGTAAACCTCAGCGTTGACCTTCTTTTTGATGTTCGAGTATTCGGTGGTGCCGATGATCTTTTGCAAGACCTCTTCAGACTTCATGCTCAAAATGGCAGCCAGTTCGGCGGCAACCTGCTCGACCGAAACCTGAACATCCTGGCCGCTAACGTTTCTCAAAATCGGCCCAACCTTGCTTGGTGCCGCATTGATGTCGTAGCGATAAACGGTGTGGGCTAGAACGGTTCCGTTCGCGTCAAGAATCGAGCCGCGAAGTGCCGGGATCACTCGCGTCACAGAACGGTTTGCGAAAGATACTTTGTTGATGGCCTCAGCCTGAATAATCTGCAGGTCGACTAGGCGAATCGTAAACAGGGACACCACGAAAATGATGACCATGAACAACCCAGTAAGGCGGCGTTTAGGGTTGCCTGGCGTCATATATGACATGTCGCGCCGCCTTGAAATCTGAAACTAATTGGTTGGTGAAGCAGGAATACCGCTCACACTTGAAACTACTTGAGGAGCTTCGATTTTGGCCTTATTTGCGACTGTGTCTGCGCTGGTTTCTGCAGCCTGGCCAAGCTGTTCAGCAGCAAGAAGTGCGGTTGTCGACTTCTTAACCAACTGTGAGTTTGGAACCATGTTTTTCATAGCGCGACCTGAAGTGTTCAAGGCTGCCTGTGGCTGGCCATAGACCTTCTGGCCCTCAAGCTTCAAGAACACAGGGTTCGCGTTCGAGATCATGCCTAGGCTTTCAGCCGCATTAGCCAAGTTCTGCTGCGAAGAAAGTGAGTCAACCTGCTCGCCCAAAATCTGAGCGGTAGTGGTGAGCTCGCGCTTCTCCTGCTGAAGCTTTGATAGCTCATAAACCGAAGTCGAGCTGGCGATTGAAAGCAGAAGGTTCAAGATTGCGACACTGAGAACGCCAACCAGGATGATGCCGGCGATTGCCACCGTGGCCGGACGCTGCATGCCCTTGGTGCCAGCAATTAGTCGAAGGCCAGGTCGAGCAACTGCTGCGACAGGGGTACGACGGGCTAGGTTCAAGTTGCTCATGCTGCACTCCGGATTTTTTCGGCGGCCCGCATGCGCACCGATGCAGCACGCGGGTTTTGTTGGATTTCACGTTCGGTAGCCGCCTCGGCACCTTTGACTAGAAGTCGAATGGTTGGGGCGTGCTCTGGAAGTTCAAAAGGCAGTTCAAGCGGTGCAGATGAAGTAGCTGCGGCTACCAGCGCCTGCTTCACGATGCGGTCTTCAAGCGAGTGATAAGAAAGCACCAAGATTCGGCCTCCGACTGCCAAAACAGACAGCGCAGCCGGCATGGTGTCGGTCAAAACTTCAAGCTCGCCGTTCACTTCGATTCTCAGTGCCTGAAATACGCGCTTTGCTGGGTGACCTGAGCTCTTGCCAGGAATAAATGGAATTACCTTGGCGATAAGCGCGGCTAGTTCGGTGCTGGTCGCGAATGGTTTCGCCTTGCGTGCACTGACAATCTCAGCAGCAACAGCTTTGGCATAGCGCTCTTCGCCATACTCTTTGAAAATTCGAGCAAGTTCAGGCTCGGTGTAGCTGTTTACGACATCAGCGGCAGTTTTGCCAGCTTCAGGATTCATGCGCATGTCCAGTGGAGCCTCGTATGAATAGGCAAATCCGCGACCTGCCTCATCGAGCTGCATTGACGAAACACCTAGGTCAAGCAAAATCGCATCGACAGACTTGAAACCCAGATCGGCTACAACATCGGCAATCTCGTCATAAACCGCGTGCACTAGGTGGGTTCGTGTAGCAAAACGAGCCAAACGTTCACCTGCAAGGCGCAGGGCATTTGGATCCCGGTCGATTCCGATAAGAGTCAAGTTAGGAAACGCTTCGAGAAATGCCTCGCTGTGGCCACCAAGACCGAGGGTGCAGTCCACCAAAATAGCGCCATCTTTTTCAAGGGCTGGGCCAAGAACATCGAGGGTGCGCTGAAGCAAGACTGGCTCGTGGAGTGTCGCGATGTCTTTGATCATCTTTGATCCGGGATTCCTGCCGCTAGACCCCCATCCATTCGTTTCGAGCTTGGTTTTCGAAACCTGCCATAAGGCAATAAATGAATGGGTGGAGATCTAACCGCAGGTTAGAAAAGCCCCGGAATCACCTCCTCCGCGACATTCGCGAAAGCTGTTTCTTGCTTCTTGAGGTATTCGTTCCAAGCAGTTGCGTTCCAGATTTCGGCGCGAGAGCCGACACCGATTACGACTAGCTCCTTGTCGAGCCCCGCGTATTGACGCAGGGTAGCCGGAATAGTCACGCGACCCTGCTTGTCAGGAAGTTCATCTGAGGCGCCTGAAAGGAAAACTCGCAGGTAGTTGCGGGCATCAATGCTGGTCACCGGCGCCTGGCGGATCTTGTCGTGAACAGCTTGAAATTCGGCTGCGCTGAAAACATAAAGGCAGTTCTCTTGGCCGCGAGTGATAACCAGGCCAGCTTGCAGTTCTTCGCGGAACTTAGCTGGCAAGAATAGGCGGCCCTTCTCGTCGAGCTTGGGTGCGTGAGTGCCTAGCAGCATCTGAACCCCTCCCTTGCTCGAATTGACCTTTTCTCCACTTTACTCCACATTGCTCCACATATCTAGAAAATGGGTAAATATTTTTGCTTCGGCGTGTCGTATATCCCAATAATTTACAGTGATTTTTCAAGTGGAGGAAATTGGATCAAATAGGGCGAATTTGGGCGAAAAAATCCCCCTGAGGTATTGCCTCAGGGGGATTTTTCGAGTTTGATCTGGGCTTATTCGCCTCGGCGGCGATCCCAACGCTCTTCGAACCCTGAAATTTTGGAACTTAGGTCTTTTTTGGCGCTAGCTGTTGTCTTTTCAGCGAGCGACGATGGTTTGAAGTTCGAGCTGGCAACGATGATTCCGGCAAGCATCAACAGGAACCCAGCGATTCCAAAAGCCGCAATCTGGATGATCACGGCGAATAGAAGAACAGAAATTCCGATAACAGCAAGGGCCGCGCCACCGATCATGCGACGAACCGAAAACCCGCCTGACCTTGATACGCGCTGAACAAATTCGGCGTCCTCGGCATAGAGGCCGCGTTCGAGTTCTTCCAGCAGCTTCTGTTCGCGTTCAGAGAGTCCCATGATGATTCCAATTCGTCTAGGTTTTTTCACCTACTTGGAGTCTAAAACCCATGGCCTGATTAGGCTATTCCCGTGAACGAGAATCAATTACTACTGGGCAAAATCGCAGAGCAACTCGACGAGTTTTGCGAATCGCAGAGGTCTGCATTCGGACAAATATCGCCCGACCTCGCTCCTTTGGTTGATTATTCAAAAGCCTTGCTTACTGGCGGAAAACGCTTCAGGGCGCTATTCGCTTATTGGGCCTGGATCGGCTCAATGTCTTCATCCGATCAGCAACTAGATAGCGAACAGGTTGCGCGATGCAGTCGAGCGATGGTTGGCATCACTGCCGCACTTGAAATGTTCCATGGCGCAGCTCTGGTTCACGATGACCTTCTCGACCAATCTGACACCCGCAGAAACGCGCCATCGGTGCACAAACGCTTTGAACAGCTGCATAGCCAACAAGGCTGGGCTGGCTCCTCTGAGCGTTTTGGAATTGCCGGTTCTGTTTTGGTCGGCGATTTGATGCTTGGCTGGAGCAGCGAAATGTTTGGAAATGCATTGCTGCTGGCTCCTGCACCTGAAATCGAGCAGGCTTGCCGCCTTGAATTTAGTCGAATGCGCGTTGAGGTTATGGCCGGCCAATACCTCGACATAGTCGAAGAAAACGCCGCACTGACCCGTCAAATCAGCGAGGCGGTCGGTCGCGCTAATCGAGTCATGCTTTATAAAACAGCTAAATACAGCCTCGAGGCTCCGCTTCTGATTGGCGCATCATTCGCCGGTGCCTCACCTGCATTGAAGCGTGGCTTCTCGGCATTTGGAATTCCTTTGGGGATGGCTTTTCAGCTGCGCGATGATGTGCTCGGAGTGTTTGGCGACCCGGCCGTGACCGGAAAGCCTGCTGGCGATGATCTGCGCGAGGGCAAGAGGACCGTGCTAATTGGCCTGACGCGAGAAGCGGTTAGCTCATCGGTTGGCAAATTGATTGACGAAATGCTAACCGCAAAAACTCTTGAGCCTCAGCAGATTGAATTTTTGCAAAAAGTCATTGTTGAATCTGGCGCACTGGCAAAGACCGAGCGAATGATTCTTGAACTTGGCGAAGAGAGCCTGGCTTCGCTAGAGCTGCTCGACATCGAAGCAGAAGCTAAACAGCAGTTGCGCCTGCTTGCAGAAAAAGTTTTGAACCGAGACTCTTAAAGCGCCAGCATTTGCGCTAGTCGACGAACTTCGGTCTTTCTGCCTTTGATGAGCGAATTAATTGGCGTTGACTCAAGTGCTTCATCCGGCGTATAAAGCCACTTGATTGCAGCGTCTAGGTCAAAACCGCTATCAAGCAAGACAATGATCGAGCCCTGCACTCCAGCCAGGGGTTCACCGTCAACAATTAGATGAGCCGGAATCTTTTGAACACCATCGATTCGCACCGCAAATAGCACGTGCTCTTCAATAAGTCGCCTTACGCGACCGGGAACAACATTCAGTTCGTCAGCGGCCTCCGGAACACTAAGCCACTTATCTACTGAGTCAAAAACGTCTTTCACACCACAAGATTGCCACACCTTTGCGCTTGAAGAGCAGAATTTGTGGCCTGTGGCACGATAGGGACTAGATATCCATGACTCAAGGCCAAGACAGCGAAACCCAAATGCACCCAGAGTTTCACGTTGTCGAAATCAATGAATCACTTGCCGACATCGCAAGACTCTACGGCCTCTCCCCTAAGCAGCTGCAAACCTGGAACCGCCTAAGCGAATCCGCGCTCATTTTTCCGGGCATGAAAATAATTTTGAAACCCGGACCAGGAGTTTCGACCGAAACTTCACTTCTGACCGTGATACCAACAACCGCTGCAATCGAAACGGTTGCCCCTAAAGCCTGCTTGGTACATGGTTTTCACCGCATCAAACAGGGTGAATCAATTTCGAAAATCGCTGCCGTATACGGAATTCCGACCCATCAGCTTCTTGAGCAAAACAATCTGAACTGGAACTCGCCAATCTTTATTGGGCAAAAAATCTTGCTGCCTGGCGTGCACGAGATGCATAACTGCCCGGATTTCAAACCACTGCAGCGTAGCTATCGCGATGTTGCTCAAAAGATAGTTTCTATCGGCCAAGAAAAACCATTGCCCGATGAGAAGATCGCCGCTGCCCTTTCCAGGCTTTACGAACTTCATGCGCTGCCCGACGCAAATGACGATCAGGATTACGAACTCCTTTTTGAATCCACCGAAAACCCTGAGTATCTGGTTTCTGCGTGGGTGTGGCTGTCCCAAATAAAAGTAGAGTTGGCCGGTGCCTGATTTAACTTCGAGCGTCATTGCGGACCGATATCAAATCGTTCGACAAATTGCCAGCGGCGGCATGGCAACGGTCTATTTGGCTAAAGACCTTCGACTCGATCGCCCAGTTGCGCTCAAAATAATCCATGCCCACCTTGCTGGTGATCAGGATTTTCGTGAGAAATTCATCCAAGAAGCTAAAATTTCTGCCCGTCTTTCGCACTCAAATCTGGTCAACGTTTATGACCAGGGGCAAGACGGCGACCACGTATTTCTAGCAATGGAATATGTGCCGGGCATGACGCTGCGCGAAGGATTGCGCAGCATGGGTGCCCTGTCGGCCGATCAGGCGCTTGAGCTCTATGAACAGCTTTTGGCTGGGCTAGCTGCCGCTCATCAGGCTGGAATTCTGCACCGAGATCTAAAGCCCGAGAACGTCTTGCTGGCTGATGATGGCCGCGTAAAACTTGCCGACTTCGGCTTGGCCCGAAAAATCGTCGACCAAACTCAGGCCAGCAATCTGGTCGGCACCGTTGCCTACCTATCTCCTGAGTTGGTAACGAATGGCGTTGTCGATGCGCGTAGCGATGTCTATGCGGCTGGCGTGATGCTCTTTGAGCTAGTCACTGGGCGTCAACCGTTCGAGGGCGAACAGGCCGTTCAAATCGCTATGCAGCACGCCAGCAGCAATGTGCCGGCGCCATCGAGCTACAACCAAGGCATACCTGAAGTTATTGATGACATCGTGCTTTGGGCGACCGAGCGCGATCCAGCAGATCGACCTAGCGACGCATCCGAACTATTAGCCGCCGTAAAACAAGCTCGTCGTCAGCTAAAAGGCATATCTAGCCAACCTCAAAAGACCACTCAGCAGACCACTGTCATGCCTCGCCTTGATCCAGAAACATCTGCCGATCAAACTCAGGTATTTTCCCCTTTAGGGCTTGCGAATAATCAAGCAACACAGGTCTTGCAGCCTGCATCAAGCACAGGCTCGTTTAGTGCCGATGCAACTGCGGTTCTTGAGCGCGGGCAATTAATGACCGAGCCCGAGTCGCCAGAGCTATTGCGCGCCCACTCGCGATTCAAGCCGGCGATTGCGCTGCTGGTTGCGACCGCAACCGTACTTGTCGGCTTGGGGTTCGGCTGGTCTTTCGGAAGCGGGCCTTTTGCGCCATACCAAGTGCCTTCTATTCAAGGACTGTCAAAAGAACAGGCCACTGCACGATTTGCAAACTGCAGTTGCGATCTAGTCTTTGAAGAGGCTAACTCGTCTAGCGTTCCAACCGGCCAAGCGATTGGCTCTGACCCCATCGCAGGAGCCGTAATTTGGGGCGGTGATGTCACAATCACAATCTCAACAGGCGCAAAATTAGTGTCTGCACCGAAACTGGTCGGCCTAAACGTTGCCGAAGCCACCGCCGAAGTTTTGAAGTCTGGATTCAAACTGGGCAAAGTTAGCTCTTGGTTCAACCAAGCGCCGATTGGAACAATCTATGAATACCAAGGCAGCGACGGCACCAAAATTGCCGAGAACAGCACCATTGACCTAAAGATTTCTCTCGGAGCCTTGCCGGTCTTGAGCAACATCGATGAGGCGCTGGCAACCACCGCACTTCAGGCAGCCGGCCTAAAGGTGGTTCAGGTGACTCAAGCAGCTAGCGACACCGTAGCGATCGGTAAAGTCATCAATTTCATTCCGCTAACCGACCCTATTGGCGCGGGCGGCGAAGTTGAATTAATAGTTTCTAGCGGTCCAGCAAACTAATTTGGTTACACGCCTCGAAATGGAGCGCATTCTTTGGCTTAGCGCTTTGCTAGTTGCTCAGCTACCAAGAAAGCCAGTTCAAGTGACTGCATGTGGTTTAGTCGTGGGTCACAGACGGTCTCGTAGCGCTCTTCAAGCGCCAACTCATCAATCTGCTCTGATCCACCTAGGCACTCAGCAACGTCGTCACCGGTTAGCTCTACGTGCACACCACCAGGGTTAGTTCCGGCTGCTTGGTGAACCTCGAAGAAGCCCTGCACCTCGTCCATGACATCGTCAAATCTGCGTGACTTGTAGCCATTCTTGGTGGTGATGCCGTTTCCGTGCATTGGGTCAGTGATCCAAAGCGGGTTGGCGTCTGAGTCACGTACAGCTTCAACAAGCTTTGGCAACTCGTCGCGAATCTTGCCCGCACCCATGCGGGTGATAAAGGTCAAGCGACCTGGCTCGCGGTTCGGGTCTAGTGTTTCGATCAAGCGAATGACATCTTCGACCTGAGTGGTTGGGCCAAGCTTGACGCCAATTGGGTTGCGAACGCGCGACAAGAAGTCAACGTGTGCGTGATCTAGCTGGCGAGTGCGCTCACCAATCCACATAAAGTGACCCGAGGTCATGTATGGGTTGCCAGTGCGTGAGTCGATTCGAGTTAGTGGGCGCTCGTAGTCGAACAACAAAGCCTCGTGGCTGACATAAAACTCAGTGGTGCGAAGTTCGTTGAAGTCTGCTCCGCAGGCTGCCATAAATTTAATGGCGCGGTCAATCTCGGTCGCCAACTTTAGGTAGCGCGAGTTTGCAGGATTGTCTGCAAATCCACGGTTCCATTCGTGCACTGAACGAAGGTCAGCAAAACCACCCTGAGTAAAGGCGCGAATTAGGTTCAGGGTTGAAGCTGAAGTGTTGTAGGCCTGAAGCATGCGCTTTGGGTCTGGTGTGCGAGCTGCCTCGGTGAAGTCATAGCCGTTGATGATATCGCCGCGGAAGGCCGGCAGTGTGACACCCTCGCGGGTTTCAGTGTCTGAAGAACGAGGCTTGGCAAACTGACCAGCCATGCGACCCATCTTGATAACAGGCATTGAAGCGCCGTAAGTCAAAACAACAGCCATCTGCAGCAAGGTCTTTACGCGGTTACGAATACGATCTGCGGTTGCATCAGCGAAGGTTTCAGCACAGTCGCCACCCTGAAGCAAGAAAGCCTTGCCCTGCGCAGCTTGCGCCAAACGGTCACGAAGAATGTCAACCTCGCCGGCAAACACAAGCGGTGGGCGCTTGCTCAAGTCGTCGCGAACCTCGGCAACTGCTGCCTGGTCAGGCCAGGTGGGCTGCTGAACCGCAGGCAAGTTGCGATAGTTGTCTAGGCCTTGGATCACCTTTGGATCTGCCACTACAACTGGTTCGTTCATGATTGCTACTTTCTTTCGACCAGACAATTCTGGCCTATTTATTAGCGAGCGACTCGCGCGCGCTTTTCTTTAACAGATGATGCATAAAGGTCAACGTATTCTTGACCGCTTAGCTTTTGAAGTTCATACATGATTTCGTCGGTGACAGCTCGAAGCACAATTCGGTCACCCTCCATGCCATCGAAGCGAGAAAAATCAAGGGGTTCGCCGACCACGATGCCGATGCGGCGAATTCTTGGCATGGCCTGACCGATTGGCTGAACTTTCTCAGTATCGATCATGGCAACCGGGATTACC
Organism: Actinomycetota bacterium; assembly: GCA_041191585.1. Taxonomy (GTDB): domain Bacteria; phylum Actinomycetota; class Actinomycetes; order Actinomycetales; family Microbacteriaceae; genus Rhodoluna. The sequence continues at coordinate 28,532 of JBEEOO010000005.1, read as the reverse complement.
GGAACCTTAGCCTCTAACACCATGCGGGCAATGCCGGTGCGTCCGCGGTAAAGCTTGCCGTCAGGGCTTCTGGTTCCCTCTGGATAAATTCCAAGGAGCTGACCTTGCTCCAAGACGCCCAGGCCGGTATTCAGCGACGCCTCAGAGGCCTTGCCCCCCGACCTATCAATCGGAAGCTGGCCGGTGGATTTGAAGAACCATCTGACTAGCGCACCCTTGATGCCTTTGCCGGTGAAGTATTCGCTTTTTGCCAAGAAAACCACTGGGCGTCTGGTTTGCAGCGGAAGGAAAATTGAGTCGGAAAACGACAGGTGGTTGCTAGCTAAAATCGCAGCGCCTGAGCTTGGAATGTTTTCCATGCCTCTGGTCCATGGGCGGAACAGCACGCGAAGAAGTGGGCCTAGCAGCAGGCTCTTCAAAATGAAATATGCCACTGCCCCTCCGTTCCTTGTGCAGGCGTCGCCAATCGAACCCTTATTTTACTGCTGTAAAGCCACGCGAATTAGATCGGCTGCTCCGACTACGCCGGCATCGTTGATGAACTCGGCGGTGGTGATTTTCAGCTCTGGGCGATAGCCCCGGGCTGGCAACTGATCAAGGTAAGCGGCGCGAATCGGGTCGATAAGCAAATCTCCGGCAGCACTCACACCGCCGCCAATCACGACAATTTCTGGGTCAAGCACCGCGGTCAGCGATGAAACAGCGCTGCCCAGCCAAGTGCCCAACTCGCGCAAAAGCTCTAGCGCACCTTCGTCGCCTTCGACAATGGCTTGATAAACCTGCTCACCCTTGAGCTTGCCATTTTCTGCTTCAAGCTCAGCAAGTCGCTTGCCCTTTGGGTCGCCAGACTTGGCTAATCGTTTAGCGTTCTTCAGAAGCGCTGTTCCTGATGCATAGCTCTCGAGGCAACCGCGAGAACCGCAGCCACAGAGCTGGCCGTCTGGAACCATGCGAATGTGACCAAGCTCGCCAGCAATTCCAAAGCCTCCACGAAGCATCTTTGAATCGGCAATCACGGCGCCGCCGACGCCAGTGCCGATGGTCAGCATGACCATGTGGCGATATCCGCTTCCCGCACCATATCGGTACTCAGCCCAGGCGGCTGCGTTGGCGTCATTTTCGATGATGATTGGCAATGAAATTTGAGCCTGAAGCTTGGCCTTGAATGGCTCGTTTCGCCAGCTTAGGTTTGGTGCATAGATAATTTCGGCCTGGTCTGCATCAATGAATCCGGCCGCGGCTACGCCTACGCCAACCACTTCTTGACCGGCAGACAACTCGTTTACGAGTCCAACAACAGCATCAACAATTGCATCTGGGTCAGTTGCCGGGGTTGGCACCTTTGATTCGGCAACTATTTGGCCATTCGCGTCAACCAGAGCACCAGCGATTTTTGTACCACCGATGTCGATTCCAATAGCAAGCATGTTGAATCCTTTATATGCCGAACGGTTTAGGCCTGTTGAGGCCAATTCAGAAAAGTTTAGCTTTTTTGATCGTGATAGAGAAAAGCTCGCATTGCATTTGCGATAGCAGGGCTTGCTTTGTCAGTAGAGTTGTCGCTAACCACAGCAACCCGGGCAAAGGATCGAAGTTGAAGACCTATGACATTGCGCCACTAATCGTCTCGGATGAATCTGAAAACATCACGGACTTGCTGGTTAACCGAAATGCTAAATCACCAAAACTGGCGCTATTCGCAAAACAATCAGATGGCGGGCAGTGGAATGACGTTTCATCGGAAACTTTTTATCGCGAAGTTTGCCAACTTGCAAAAGGATTGATTGCTGCCGGCATCCAGCCTGGGCAGGCAGTGGCGATCATGAGTCGCACTCGATACGAGTGGTCACTTGTCGACTTGGCTATTTGGTTTGCTGGGGCAGTTTCAGTGCCTATTTATGAAACTTCATCTGCCAGCCAAATGGAGTGGATCTTGGCTGACTCAGACTCAGTTGCTTTGTTTGTAGAAAACGACGAGCACGTGGAACGCTTCAAGCAGATCCAGGCTTCTGCACCAATGGTCAGACAGGTCTGGCGCTTCGACGATGATTCACTCGACAAACTCACCAAACTCGGAAAAGAGATCTCGGACGAGACTCTCGAGCAGCGTCGCAAGTCGGCAAAACTTGGCGACCTAGCAACAATCATCTATACCTCGGGTACCACCGGTCGCCCAAAGGGGTGCGAGCTGACTCACCGCGGCTTCGTAGAGCTGAGCAAGAATGCGGCGCTTGAATTGCCACAGGTCCTTATCGAAGGCCACAGCACTCTGCTGTTTCTTCCACTAGCTCACGTTTTCGCAAGATTTATAAGTGTCCTTTGCATTCATTCCGGCATCAAAGTAGGGCATCAGCCAGACACTAGGAATGTTGGTCCAGCAATGGTTTCATTCCGACCGCACTTCCTGCTTGCCGTTCCTCGTGTCCTCGAAAAGGTCTACAACTCAGCTGAACAAAAAGCTGAGGCGGGCGGAAAAGGCAAGATTTTCCGCAAAGCGGCTTATACCGCCATTGCCTACAGCAAAGCACTCGATACGCCAGGCGGCCCATCTCTAGGTCTCAAGATTCAGCACGCGATTTTCAACGCACTGGTCTACAAAAAGCTCCGCGCTGCCATGGGTGGCCGTGTTGAATACGTGGTTTCAGGTGGTGCCCCACTCGGCACTCGCCTAGGTCACTTCTATCGAGCTATGGGCCTAATTGTTCTAGAGGGCTATGGCCTCACCGAGACCACTGCCCCGGCGATGATCACACGACCGAACAACGTTCGAATCGGCAAAGTTGGGCAGGTTTTGCCCGGTACCGGCATCAAGATTGCCGACGACAACGAGATTCTGCTCCGTGGAAACAACACATTGCGCGGTTACTGGAGAAACCCGGCGGCTACCGCAGAAGCTTTTGATGGCGACTGGTTCAAGACCGGCGACATCGGCGAATTGGACGAGGCTGGCTATCTGAGCATCACCGGTCGCAAAAAAGAGATTTTGGTCACCGCTGGCGGAAAGAACGTGGCGCCGACCCAACTCGAGGATCCGCTACGTGCCAACCCTGTAATCGGTCAAGCAGTTTTGCTAGGTGATCAGAAACCATACATTGCAGTTTTGATTTCGCTAGATGGCGAGATGTTGCCGATCTGGCTGGCCAACCAGGGCATCGATAAAAACACTTCATTGGCCGATGCTGCAAAGCTTGATGTAGTTCGTACTGAAGTTCAGCGTGCGATCGACCGAGTCAATAAAAGCGTTTCAAAGGCAGAGTCAATCAGAAACTTCGTGATTATCGATCAAGAACTAACCGAAGAATCAGGGCACCTAACTCCTTCGCTAAAGATCAAGCGTGCCAAGGTGATGACCGACTTCGCTGATCAAATCGAAGAGCTATACGCGACCAAACCAGGCTTCATCGCGGATTGAGCGCATAGCGATTTTTCGCTGGTCAGACTCTAGGCGATCGATGTACACCTTGCCGTCTAGATGATCGCACTCGTGCTGCAGCATTTGCGCCATCAAGCCGGTGCCCTCAAGGATTAAGGCTCGTCCATCAAGATCAATGCCTTCGACTTTGGCATAGGCAAATCTTGGAGTCGGGTGCCACTGATTCGGAACCGAAAGGCACCCTTCATCGAGCAGTGAACACTCGCCGCTAGTCTCGACCAGCTTTGGGTTCAGGATGTAGCCCAATTTTCCGTCGACTAAATAGCTAAACGCCCTAAGGTCGACTCCGATTTGCGGGGCAGCTACGCCGGCTCTGCCGGGAACCTGTGTGGTGTCTAGAAGGTCTTGCACCAAAGCCTTGACGCGGTCATCAATTTCGGTGATTTCGCGACACGGGGTGCGCAAAACCGGATCGCCATAAAAGCGAATATCGCGAACTGTCATGCCCCTGAAAGCCCTATAGCGGGTTGTTCAGGCCGTCGACGACAAGTGCGGCAAGCTCACGAGCTGCCTCTTGGGTGCCACGACGAAGATCCTTGAACTTGATGACTGAACCAGCTGCCAGCGCTGGGTCATAAGGAATTCGCACTACGTGGCGAACGCGAGTCTTGAAGTGCTGTTCGATTTCGTCTAGCTTGACCAGGTTGGTGCCCTGGGTTGCGGTATTCAGGGCAACGATTGAATTGCGAACAAGGTCGCCATAACCGTTCGCCTCAAGCCAGGTCAAGGTTTCTGAAGCCAAACGAGCTTCGTCTACAGAACCACCAGAAACAATTACTAGGCCGTTTGCGCGCTGCAAAGTTGGGCGCATAACCGAGTGCACGATACCGGTTCCGCAGTCGGTTAGAACGATTGAGTAGTAGCGAGCTGCCATGTCGGCAACAACGTTGTAATCGCCCTCATCGAATGCTTCAGAAAGCATTGGGTCGCTGTCAGAAGCAAGCACGTCGAGGCGCGTAATGTCACGCGAGACCATGGTTGAAAAGTCAGTGAAGCCATCGATAGCGGCCGCGCGGTTCACAACGTCACGCACAGTGAAGCGGGTTGACTTGCTGACGCGCTCTGCGAGTGTTCCGCGGTCTGGGTTTGCATCGATTGCAATGATGCGGTCTTCTCGGTTTAGAGCCAGAGCCATGCCAAGCAGGGTGCTTACGGTGGTCTTACCCACGCCGCCCTTGCGAGTTAAAACTGGGATAAATTTGGCACCGCCGTCAAGAGTCGCGCCAATGCGAGCTTCGATTGCCTTGCGGTCGCGAACCTTTGGCGAGTCACCTAGGTTGATTGACTTCAAGCTCAAGAAGTAGATGAAACGGCGCCAGCCGGATTCAGGTGATGGACGGTTTTTGGCACTGGCATCGAGCAGTCGGTCTGCAGTAAGCATTGCTGCTGGTTCAGGCTGGTCAAAGACCTCACCACGAAGACTGTCGCGACGAGAGTAGTTAACGCGCGGTGCTGAATCTTGCTCTAGCTGGTCGGCAACTTTTTCAACGGTAGGCACTTCGGTGATGATCTCAATCGAAGATGTGCTTGGCGTGACGTCTACCGAACCGGCATCGATAGCGATCTCAGCTAGTGAGTGAGTCTTCTCTGCCTCAGGCTGACCCTGCGCAGGGCGCGGTGCGAAAACATCGCCCGATTCTTCTTCTGAACTCTTGCCCCAAATAGCCAAAACAGACTCCTAAAAATTTCACAGCAGAGAGCTTGAGCTATCTGCGATTCAACTAGAAAGTTTAGTCGGCGCGCGCTTTAGGCAGGCTCGACAACCAAAATCAGATCGCCGGCTTCGACCGGTGCAGATTTCGAAACCGCAAGGCGTTTCACGATTCCGCTGACGCTCGAAGTAATTGTGGCCTCCATCTTCATTGCCTCGATAGTGGCAACTGGCTGGCCAACCTCAACGTGAGTGCCCTCGACTGTCTGCAGAGTTACCACGCCGGCAAACGGAGCTGCCACGTGACCGATGTTGCTTGGGTCGGCCTTCTCTGCCTGCACGGTGTTGACGGTGATCTTGCGGTCGCGAACGTTAATCGGACGCAATTGTCCGTTCACTGTTGCCATTAGCGTGCGGTAGCCCTTGGCATCAGCACCACCGATAGCTTCAAGACCCACGTAGATTCGAACACCGCGAGAAACTTCGATGACGTGCTCGCGACCCGACTCAAGGCCATACAGGTAGTCAACGGTGTCCATGGCGTCTAGGTTTCCGTAGGCCTCACGGAACTTCTTGAAGTCATTGGTCGGACCAGCAAACAACAGTCGGTTCAAAGTGTCGCGACGAAGCGATGAATCTTCGCCGTTCAAAATAGCAAGATCATCGTCTGAAACCGGGGTCACGCCAAAGCTCAGGTTCTTACCCTGCAGAACCTTGGTGCGGAATGGCTCTGGCCACCCCCCTGGAAGGTCACCGAGTTCGCCAGCCATGAAGCCAACCACAGAGTCAGGGATGTCGTAGTTCTGAGGGTTCTCAGCGAAGTCGGCTGGATCCGCGTTCACTGCCACCAGGTGCAGAGCTAGGTCGCCAACCACCTTTGATGACGGAGTCACCTTTGTAGGGCGACCCAGAATCTCGCTGGCCGCTGCATACATGTTCTCGACTTTTTCAAACTGGTCGCCAAGGCCTAGTGCGATTGCCTGCTGGCGAAGGTTCGACAGCTGACCACCCGGAATCTCATGGCGGTAAACGCGGCCGGTCGGACCAGGAAGGCCTGATTCGAAAGGCGCGTAAACCTTGCGCACGGCCTCCCAGTATGGCTCTAGGTCTGCCACCGCAGCCAACGGGATGTTGGTGTCACGAGGCGTGTGGGCCAAAGCTGCAACCAGCGCAGAAGCTGATGGCTGGCTGGTTGTGCCCGCCATTGGCGCGCTAGCCACGTCAACCGCGTCAACACCTGCAGCGATTGCTGACATCAGAGTTGCCAACTGACCACCAGCAGTGTCGTGAGTGTGCAGGTGAACCGGCAGGTCAAAGCGCTCGCGCAAGGCGGTCACAAGGCGGTGTGCGGCGGCTGGGCGCAGCAAGCCGGCCATGTCCTTAATTGCAAGGATGTGAGCACCGGCTTCCACGATTTCTTCGGCCAAGTTCAGGTAGTAGTCAAGCGTGTAGAGCTTTTCTTCAGGATCAAGCAGGTCTGCGGTGTAGCAGAGCGCAACCTCAGCCACGGCGGTTTGAGTTTTCAAAACTGCGGCGATGGCTGGCTTCATCTGCTCAACATCGTTCAATGCGTCAAAGATTCTGAAGATGTCGACACCGGTGGCAGCCGCCTCGGCAACGAATGCCTCAGTAACTTCGGTCGGATACGGGGTGTAGCCGACTGTGTTGCGACCACGAAGCAGCATCTGAATGCAAAGGTTCGGCATAGCTGCACGAAGCGCTGCAAGACGCTGCCATGGGTCTTCGCCTAGGAATCGGAGTGCTACGTCGTAGGTAGCGCCACCCCATGCTTCAACAGACAACAACTGAGGTGTCATGCGGGCAACGTAAGGCGCAGCGGTGATTAGGTCGCGGCCTCGAACTCGGGTGGCCAACAGCGACTGGTGAGCATCGCGGAATGTGGTGTCAGTGACCGCAACAGCTGTCTGCTCGCGCAAAGCCTTGGCAAAGCCCTGTGGGCCCAGCTCTAGCAAGCGCTGGCGCGAACCGGCAGGCGCAGGCGCAGCGATATCAATGTTTGGCAGCTTTTGGGCTGGTGAAACATGGCCTGCACGTGAACCATTTGGCTGGTTGACGGTCACGTCAGCTAGCCATGAAAGCAGCTTGGTAGCGCGGTCCTGTGATGGGCGAGCCAAGAACAACTCTGGGTGCTCATCGATGAATGAAGTGCTTAGGTCGCCGCTTTTGAAAATGTCGTCGTTGAGCACGGCTTGCAAGAAGGCAATGTTGGTAGAAACGCCGCGAATGCGGAATTCGGCGAGCGCGCGAGCCGCACGAGTGACCGCGGCCGGAAAATCGCGACCCTTTGCAATCAGCTTGACCAGCATTGAGTCAAAGTGAGGGCTTACTTCGGCACCGGTTGAAACGGTTCCGCCGTCTAGGCGGATGCCCGCACCTCCCGGTGAACGGTAGGTGGTGATTTTGCCGGTGTCCGGTCTGAAGTTTTGTGCTGGGTCTTCGGTGGTGATTCGGCACTGAAGAGCGAAACCGTGCATCTGAATCTTCTCTTGCACGAGCCCTAGGTCAAATAATGTCTCACCGGCCGCGATACGCATCTGACTCTGCACTAGGTCTACATCGGTGATCTCTTCGGTCACGGTGTGTTCAACCTGAATGCGAGGGTTCATCTCAATGAATACATGCTTGCCCGCATTTGGGCCGACAGTGTCAATCAAGAACTCAACGGTTCCTGCATTCTGGTAGCCAATTGCCTTAGCGAAAGCTACTGCGTCACGATAAAGCGCCTGACGCAAATCCTCGTCAATTAGTGGCGCCGGTGCAATCTCGACCACCTTTTGGTTTCTGCGCTGAATCGAGCAGTCACGCTCAAATAGGTGAGAGACGTTGCCCTGAGTGTCAGCAAGAATCTGAACTTCGATGTGGCGTGGGCGAATAACCGCCTGCTCCAAGAACACACGTGCGTCACCAAAAGCGCTCTCAGCCTCGCGTGAAGCCTCTACAAGCGCAGCGCGAAGGTCATCCTTGCTGGCCACGCGGCGCATGCCTCGACCGCCACCGCCAGCGATAGCCTTCACGAATAGCGGAAAACCAATCTCATCTGAAATTGAGACCAGTTCATCAACATTGTCAGTGTAGTGGGTTGACTTTAGAACTGGCACGCCAGCGCGAATTGCTGCCTCTTTAGCGGTGACTTTGTTGCCCGCCATTTCAAGCACTTCTGAACTTGGGCCAATAAATGCAATGCCGTTGGCACGAGCTGCTTCGGCAAGCTCTGGATTCTCTGACAAAAATCCATAACCCGGATAAATTGCGTCAGCGCCTGATTCTTTGGCTACGCGAATAATCTCAGAAACATCTAGATAGGCGCGAACCGGGTGGCCCTCTGAGCCAATCTCGTATGCCTCATCGGCCTTCTGGCGGTGGATTGAGTTTCGATCCTCGTAAGGGAAGACGCCTACGGTCTTTGCGCCAAGCTCATAGGCTGCACGAAAGGCACGGACTGCGATTTCGCCTCGGTTAGCAACAAGGATCTTTTTGAACATCAATGACTCCGTGGTCGATAGAGCGAATAACTAGTTTTGGCGCCTAAAAACTAAGCAGTAGCCTAGTCGAGTGCATGTACTCAGTGTGAGCTCGCTCAAGGGAGGCGTAGGTAAAACTACGGTTGCCCTGGGGCTTGCTTCTGCTGCGTTTGCAAAAGGTCTCCGCACATTGGTTGTAGACCTAGATCCACAATGTGATGCGACTACCGGCCTCGGTGCCGTTGGAGTATTTCGTGAATCTTGCGCAGAAGTTCTCGAAAACCCCAAACACTCCGTTGTGCTTAGAGCAATCGTACCGAGTAGTTGGACCAAGGTTCGACCCGGAACCATTGATGTAATGCTGGGTAGCCCGCGCACCATTGGGTTCGATACGCCGACTCCGACCCTTCGCGAGGTTTGGAAACTTGAAGAAGCACTTAGTCGAGTTGAACGAGATTACGACCTGGTCATCATCGATACTCCCCCATCAATCAACGCACTAACTAGAACCGCATGGATCTCCAGCGACCGAGTGCTGATCGTCACAGAACCGGGCATTTTTTCGGTAGCCGCTGCAGACCGAGCGATGCGCGCGATCGAAAGCCTCCGAGACGGCTTGACCCCGAGACTCCAGCCGCTTGGTGTGGTTATAAATCGCGTAAGACCGAATTCAAAAGAACACGATTTTCGAATACAAGAACTCTCGGACCTTTTTGGTCCGGAGTTGCTCAACGTCCAAATTGAAGAAAAATCTACGGTTCAACAGGCCCAAGGTGCAGCGAGAGCGATTCACACCTGGCCGGGCGAACAGGCTGCAGAGCTGTCGAAACAGTTCGATGAGCTTCTTGCAGGAGCAATTGAATCTTTCAACAAGCCAATGGATCGCAAATCGATCAAGAATCACAAGCGGTTTTCTCGTTTGACGAGAATTATGCGCGGGCAAAAGTGGTCATCGGCGCAACTTGCGGCCGAGCCAACAGATTTTGAAGCGCTAGACGGCCTTACGGGCGATTCGTCGAGCAGATAGCTCATCCATGTCGTCGACGTGGCTTGCGCTAATGTCACTAAGGCTGGCTTCAACCTCTTTTAGAACACGGCCTACCGCGATTCCGAATACGCCCTGGCCGCGACCGAGCAGGTCAATTACCTCGTCTTGCGTGGTGCAGAGATAAACGCGAGAACCATCAGACATCAGAGTGATCCGGGCAAGGTCATCGATTCCAGAAACACGCAGCTGCTCGACTGCAACACGGATCTGCTGAAGTGATACTCCTGTGTCCAGAAGGCGCTTGACCAACTTTAGAACCAAGATGTCGCGGAAAGAATAAAGGCGCTGAGAACCTGAGCCGGCTGCTCCGCGAACGGTTGGCTGCACTAGACCGGTGCGGTCCCAGTAGTCAAGCTGACGATAGGTGATGCCGCAAGCCGCTGCAGCTGAAGTGCCGCGGTAGCCGAGATTTGGGTCTGATGACGGCAGGCCATCGGTGAAAAGCATGTTCTGCGCATAGTCGAGGGGCGTATTTGAGTCGTTGGTGACCAAGGTGCGCTCCCTTCGAAGGCTAAACGTTCAAGTACAAGTTCAGACTTAATTGTTGCCTAGTTGGGTAATTGTTGCGGTTAATTTTTTAATTCGGCGTGTCGCTCGAATCGGCACCATATGTAGTGCCATTTTCGCTTCGAGCTACTACGAGTCGATTCTTGAGATAACCGACTTGACCAACTCGGTGCGGATCGAAGCAAAATGAGCTTCGATTTCTAGCGCATAGTGCGCTGCTCGAGACTTTGCCGATGTGTCATTTTTCTTTAGCACTGGAGCAACTACGCCCTCGATGATGCCAATTTCGCGATCGGCTGAAGCCTTCAAGCCGCGCAGGTGACGAGGGGAGATTCCGAATCGGTGCAAGTTCATAATCGACTTGGCAATTTCGACAGCCGAAACATCAAATGGCTCATAGCCAATCAACGAAACGTCACGCGCCTCGTTAAGAAGACTTGTGGTGATGCCGGTTTCTGCGATTAGCTCGATCTCGCTGAACTTCTTCAGTCGAGCCTGTTTAAGGTGCTCAGGCTTTGGTCCAGTTGCACCTGGCAACGAAGGCTGGCGACCCTCATCCAGCTCGCTTAGATATGAATAAATCACCTTAAGAGGCAGATACTGGTCTCGCTGCAGTTCGAGGATTATGCGAACGCGTTCGATGTGCATATCGGTGAACTTGCGATAACCAGAAGGGGTGCGCTCTGGCATAACCAGACCCTGCTCTTCAAGAAAACGAAGCTTTGATGGGGTCAGGTCAGGAAAATCTGGAACCAACTGGTCAAGAACTTGGCCAATGGTGAAAAGTTTTGATGGGCGAGGTGCAAAGCCCTTTGCCACAGCTAGTTGAGCCACTATGCAGCACCACCCTTGTGGTCATGGGTCGATGCAAAAAAGTTGAACTTAAACTTTCCGATTTGAACCTCAGCGCCGTCTTCAAGAGCCGCTGAATCTTCGATTCGGGTGCCGTTGTAATAAGTGCCGTTTAGTGATGCCAAATCACGAACTGAGAAACCAGCATCGTTGCGCACAAACTCGGCATGACGGCGAGATACGGTCACGTCGTCAAGAAAAATGTCGGCATTTGGGTGACGGCCCGCTGAAGTCACAGCCTGGTCTAGCAAAAATCTAGAGCCAACATTTGGCCCTCTTTTGGTGATGAGAAGCGCTGAGCCAGCTGGCAATGCGGCAATAGCCGACTGCTCTTCTTCGCTTAGTGACGGACCAAATTCAGCAAGCAAGTCTTCGCTAAATCTAAGCGTTGACCCAACTTCGTCTGATTGACCCCCCAGGCCCTGCTCAGCAAACTCCATAGTTACTTTGACTCCTCTGGAGATACTCTAGCGACAGAATGTTTCGAGTTAGTAACTACGTCTTTTACCTGACGAACATAGACAAATCCGGCCCACCAATAGAGCCCAACTCCCCATAGCGCAAACGCCCAGGCAATCGGCAAAACGATGAATTCTGCCGCTGTCCAGATGTTTGCCAAAAGCAATAGCGGAAACGCATAGAGCAGCGAGAATGTGCCCGCTTTGCCAAGGTAGTGAACCGGCAGTGGGCCGTATCCGTGGGTTGCCAAAATCGGATAAACAATCGCCAACATTAGATCACGCGCTATAACAACGGCAGCCAACCAAGCCGGGATGTGCCCAGTGACCGACATTGCGATCAATGCTGAAAATATATAGAGGCGGTCTGCTGCCGGATCTAGCAACTGCCCCAAACGGGTGATCTGGTTGTATTTGCGGGCAAATACGCCGTCAAGATAATCGGTAAGTGAAGCCAGTGCCAAAACTGCGATTGCGGTTAGGTGTTTCTCGTTCAGCAATAAATAGAGAAATACCGGAACCAAGGCCAGGCGCAAAATGCTGAGCAAATTCGGCACCATACGGAGCTGCTGCCCCCAGGTTAACTCTTCGCTCACAGCCACATCTCCGATTTTACGCGCTTGAAAACTTTGTATTTGTCGGGCTAGCGGGATTTGAACCCACGACCCCTTGTCCCCCAGACAAGTGCGCTACCAAACTGCGCTATAGCCCGTTCGCCCCTTTCGGGGTAAGACCTTTGAGGTTAGGTGCGCTTGCGCTTTTCGCGCACACGCATTCCGAGTTCAATTGGGGTTCCTTCGAAACCAAAAGTCTCGCGAAGGCGACGAATAATAAATCGGCGGTAGCCCTGATCCAAGAAACCGGTGGTGAACAGCACAAACTTTGGCGGGCGGCTGCTGGCCTGAGTCGCGAACAGAATTCGAGGCTGCTTGCCACCGCGAACAGGGTGCGGGGTCTCCATGGTTAGCTCTTGAATAAATGCGTTGAGCTTGCCGGTGGCAATTCGAGTGTCCCAAGAATCTAGAGCGACCTCAAGTGCCGGAACAAGCTTTTCTAGGTGGCGACCGGTCTTTGCCGAGATGTTGACACGAGGAGCCCAATCGACGTGCGCAAGGTCCTGCTCGATTTCACGCTCAAGGTAGCGACGGCGATCGTCGTCAAGTTCATCCCACTTGTTGAAAGCTAGAACTAACGCGCGGCCTGATTCGAGTGCCATGTCAACAATTCGAATGTCAGCTTCTGAAATCGGCTGGGTCACGTCAAATAGAACAACCGCAACTTCAGCGCGCTCAAGAGCAGCCGCGGTTCGAAGCGAGGCATAAAAATCTGCACCTTGGGTTAGGTGAACACGACGACGAATTCCGGCAGTGTCAACAAAACGCCAGGTCTTGCCGCCAAGCTCGACCTGTTCATCGATTGGGTCGCGAGTTGTTCCAGCTAGGTCGTTTACAACGGCACGCTCAGAGCCAACTGCCTTGTTTAGCAGCGAAGATTTTCCTACGTTTGGGCGGCCAATTAGAGCAACGCGGCGCGGGCCGCCAACTTCTTCTTTGGCAACCGCAGAGATCTTTGGCAAAACCTTCATAGTTGCGTCTAGAAGGTCGGCCACTCCCCTGCCGTGAACTGCTGAAACCGGATACGGTTCACCGAGCCCCAATGACCAAAGCGCAGCAGCCTCAGGCTCCTGACGCATGTCATCGATCTTGTTGGCTACCAAAATTACTGGCTTGCCGCTACCTCGAAGCATCTTCACAACGCGCTCATCAGAACCTGTTGCGCCGATCATGGCGTCAACTACAAACAAAACAGCATCAGCAAGTTCAACCGCAATCTCAGCCTGCATTGCCACTGACTTGTCGATGCCTTTAGCGTCGTGCTCCCAGCCACCGGTATCGACCAAGGTGAACTTGCGGTCATTCCATTCAGCTTTGTAAGAAACACGGTCGCGAGTAACACCTGGCTTGTCCTCAACAACAGCCTCGCGGCGTCCAAGAATTCGGTTGACTAGAGCAGACTTTCCGACGTTAGGTCGGCCAACAATTGCCAACACAGGCAGTGCAGGCAAGAAATAGTGGCCGTCTTCTAGGCCATCTTCGGTTTCAAGAACTTCGAAGTCTTCTGGCTCCAGCTCATATTCGTCCAGTCCGGTGCGCAAAACATTTGCGCGCAGCAACTCTTCTTCAGTGCTGATTTGGCTTAGCTTTTCAGCAAAATCAGCGCCACCGTTTGCGGCAGCAAATTCTTCTTCAATCATTAGATTCCTTGACGCGACTCATACTTGATCAGCTCAAGAACAGCATTAACAGTCTGCTCAAAGTTCAAATCTGAAGAATCAACCAGTATCACTCCGGGAGCCGGAGTTAGAAAATCGACGACCTTTAGGTCGTTGGCGTCACGATCGGAAACCTGACGCTTGATTCCGCTCTGCTGATGCTTGGGAAGTTCAGCTGAGCGACGCTTAAGTCTAACCTCTTCGCTCGCGGTTAGCAGAATTTTTATTTGAGAATCCGGAGCAACGACAGTCGTGATGTCGCGTCCTTCGACAACAATCCCGCGGTTTTGCGATTGCGCAGCTATCTCACGAGTCAAAGTTTTCATGAAGCTGCGAACTTCGGGCTGTTTAGCAAACTCGCTCACGCCCTCGGCAACCTCACTGCTCCTGATTGCGTCAGTGACGTTCTCGTTGCCAACTCGCACCCAATAGTTATCTGGGTCGGTTGAAATTGAGTATTCAAAGTTTTCGTTCAAACCTGCCGCAGTGATGTTTTCTGCCGAAATGTGACCGTGTTGAATTGCCCAGGTCAAAGCGCGATAAGCCGCTCCGGTATCTAGGTAGGCAAAATCTAGCTTGCGAGCCACAGCCTTGCTGACGCTGGATTTACCAGACCCGGCAGGTCCATCAATTGCAACTAAGAAGTCTGTCATCCGGCGAGTCGCCATCCCTTAGCCAATAGACCTTCGGTAATTTTGGCCAAAGCGTTAGGCAAAATGCTCAACTCGACCAAGCCGATCTGCGCTCCCGGCGAGTGCTCTAGCTTTAGGTCTTCGATGTTTACATCAAGTTCGCCAACCTCGTGCAACAGACGGCCAAATTCACCAGGTCGGTCGTCGATCATGACCACAATTTGCGCATAGTTGGCAGCCTTAGAACCGTGCTTTCCAGGGATTCTGGCGACTCCCGAATTGCCCGCCTCAATTGCGGCACTGATTTTTGATATTGCCCCCGGTGCCGCTGGATCTTTAAGTGCCTCTGCTAAGGACTGAAGGTCAGCTGCATAATCGACAAGGATTGCCGAAACGGCCTCGTGGTTTGCTGAAAGAATCTGCGTCCAGAGCTTCGAATCGCTGGCAGCAATTCGAGTGGTATCCCGAAGCCCCTGGCCAGCAAGCGAAACCTGATCCGCCTCGGCCGAGTTCAGGCGCGCAGCAAGCAAGCTCGAAACCACCTGAGGAACATGAGAAACCATCGCGACAGCTTGATCGTGCTCTTTTGCCGACATCAAAATTGGGGTTGAACCCAACTCGATTGCCAAGTTCTTTACTAGCGCGATGGCCGACTTAGAGTTCTTTTCGTTTGGTGTGATTATCCATGGTCGACCAAAGAACAAGTCGGCTCGACCCGAGATAGCGCCGCCCTTTTCGCGACCGGCCATTGGGTGCGAGCCTACATAGCGAGCCGAATCAGACCCCAAAGCTTCAACCGAATCAAGAATTTCAGCTTTGACACTGGCAACATCGGTCACCACGGCGTTCGGAAACTCGCTTAGCTTTGCCACCACGATTTTTGCCGTGACATCAGGCGGCACGCAAACGAAAACTACATCCGGTTGATCCATGGCCGTTGCGTTGCGCCCAGCGCCATAGTCAACCGCAAGCGCCTGGCTAGATGGAGAGGCTGACTCAATCGAGACATCTACACCGGCTTTGGAGAGCGCCAGGCCAATGCTGGTGCCGAGCAAACCCGCACCAACTATGCGAACTGATTTAACTTCGGTTCCGATGGTCACTGAGCCAGATCCAATCGAAGCGCAGTGGCTCCGCGAAGGTATACGTGCTGGATTTCTGAGCGAGGCTTGTCGATGTCAGCGTGGACCATGACTCGAACGGTTCTAGGCAAGGCACCCGCCACATTCATCTCAACAAAGCACATCAACGGAACATCGCCCAGGCCTAATTCTCTGGCCCCCACCGCCGGAAACTCGCTGGTAATGTCTGGGGTCGCGGTAAACAGGATGTCGATCAACTGACCATTCTCGATGCCGTTTGCGTGCAGAACCTTAGAAAGCAGCTCGGCTGTCGACTTCAAAAGGTGTTCGCGCTCGTCAACGTCAAGTTGAATTGCGCCTCGAATTGCTCGAATAGCCACGGTTATCGCCTCTTGCTTGTCTTAGAACCAGTTTTGCCGCCGCTGCGGGCTGATCGAGGTTTCTTCTCCGAACCGCCCTCGGCTGCCTTTAAAAGTGAGCCGACCTCTAGTTTATTTAGGTCGCGAACCTGACCAGGCTTCAGGTGCCCCAGCCTGATTGGCCCAAATTGCTGTCTAACCAAACCAATTACCGGGTGACCAACCTCGGCCAGCATGCGGCGCACGATGCGATTGCGCCCCGAGTGCAGAACGATTTCAACCAAACTTTCGGCAACTGCAACATCTTTTAGTCGACATTCGTCGGCTGCAATGAATCCATCTTCAAGCTCAATGCCATCTAGAAGTTTCTGGATGGTGGAGTTCTCGATTTTGCCCTCTACGTGAGCCAAGTAGGTTTTCTTAACTCCGAATTTTGGGTGCGCCAATTTGTGCGCCAAGTCGCCATCGTTAGTCATGATGATGAGTCCGGTGGTTTCGGCATCAAGGCGACCGACATTGAAAACTCGATCGTAATCAACCACAAACTGCATGAGATCCGGGCGTCCGTTTTCATCTTGCATTGAACTGACTACGCCGTATGGCTTGTTCAGCGCCAGATACACGCGAGAAGAGTCGAGTTGAATCGGCTGGCCGTTGACCGACACTTGGTCAACTTCCGGGTTAATTCTGGTGCCGAGTTCTTTTACGACCTTGCCGTTTACGCGAACTTTTCCGGCAACGATAAATTGCTCGCAAACGCGTCGGCTAGCAACACCCGCACTGGCCAAAACCTTTTGCAGTCGAACGCCTTCGGCGGCCGACTCAGTGGTTTCGTCGAAATTTGATTTAGCTTTGGGCATCGTTTACCTCGTCTACACCCGGAAGATACGGGCTAATTGGTGGAAGTTCGTCTAGTGAGTTGATCCCTAGGGTCTGCAAGAAAAGATCGGTGGTGCCGAAGTTCACTGCACCGGTTTCGGAATCGGTGAATAATTCGGTAATCAAGCCGCGACTAAGCAAGGTGCGCACGACCGAGTCAACGTTTACAGCACGGATCGAGGCAACCTGACCCCTTGAAATTGGTTGTTTATAGGCAATTACTGACAAGGTTTCTAGAGCCGCCTGGCTTAGCTTGGTTGGGTTCTCATTTGCCATGAACATTTTGACTGCCCAGTCGTATTCGGCGCGAACATAGATACGCCAACCGCCGCCAATTTCGCGCAGTTCAAAACCACGAACGCGAGACTCGCCATTGCCTGAATATTCGGCGCTCAGCTCATCTACTGCCTGTCTGACTTCATTCATCGGATGCTCGAGTGCGGTTGCAAGAGACACGAGCGAAATCGGGGCGTCGGTAATCATCAAAATCGCTTCAATTGCTGATTTAAGGGTCTCCGCATTGATCTCGTCAATTGTTTTCGGACTATTTCCTGAATCAAGCGCCATAATCTGCTCCTAGTGTTGCCAATTGCTCGTCGTCGAAATTCTCTGCTCGCCAGGTTAGTTTTAGGTCTCCAAGTGGTGATTCTTGCTCGAATGAGACGGCGGTGAGCCTGTAAAGCTCCAGGATCGCCAAGAAACGCGCCACCACAATTGCGCGGTCTTTCTCAGCACCGATTAGCTGCCTAAAACTTAGCCCCACACTTCCGCGAAGCATTTTTATGACTTCTGCCGCCTGCTCGCGAATACTCACGCGTGGGGCGTGAAGGTGGGTTAGTCCAACCGATGGAATGTTGCGAGGCGTAAGAGTTTCTTCGGCAAGTTTGGCGAACTCGCCCAGCTCCATAGTCCAGATGAGCTCTGGCTTTTGCTCTCTAAATCGCGTCTCGATTGGCACATCGCGGGCAATGCGATTCTCTTCGAGCGATATAGCGGCATTGAACCAAGCGGCAATTTCTTTGAACGCGCGATACTGAAGCAGTTTGGCAAACAGCAGGTCTCTGGCTTCGAGAAGTGCCACGTCTTCGGCGTCTACAACCTCGCCCTTTGGCAACAAGCCTGCGATTTTAAGATCGAGCAAAGTTGCGGCAATTACTAAGAACTCGCTGGCCTGGTCAAGCTCTTCGTCTTCGTCGAGACCCTTGAGGTATGAAATGAACTCGTCAGTTACGCGGCTCAGAGACACCTCGGTGATGTCAAGCTCATGCTTTGAAATCAAGCTGAGCAAAAGATCGAATGGACCCTCGAAGTTTCCGAGGTTTACTTCGAATCCAGATCCGGTTTCAGTTAGCTCAGCTGCGTCATTTTTATGGGGCGCAGCCACGGAAAACCAATTCTCTGGCTACGGTGCGGTAGGCCTCGGCCGCTTCAGAGCTTGGAGCAAATGCGGTAATCGGGGTCTGCGCAACGGTGGCATCAGGGAACTTGACCGTGCGATGAATGACACTGCGGAAAACCTTGTCACCAAAAGCCTCGTGAAGACGCTCTAGGACTTCGCGTGAGTGAAGTGTGCGGCCATCGAACATGGTGGCCAAGATGCCGTCTAGCTGAAGTGCTGGGTTTAGACCCTCTTGCACCTTAGAAATAATGTCCTCAAGAATTGCCACACCTCGCAGAGCAAAGAACTCAGATGCCAACGGAATAATCACTCCGTGAGCTGCGGTGAGCGCGTTCACGGTGAGTAGACCAAGCGATGGCTGGCAGTCAACAATGATGACGTCATACTCGTCGATGACTGGCTTCAGGATTCGAGACAAAATTTGCTCGCGCGCAATTTCGTTGACCAGTTTCATTTCGGCAGCCGAAAGCTCGATGTTGGCCGGAATTACATCCAAGTTTTTAACAGCGGTTTTTTGAATCGCTGACTTAGTTTCGATGGTGCGGTCAAGCATTAGGTCATAAATAGTCAGCGCATCATGAGCATTGACGCCCAGACCGGCTGATAGTGCGCCCTGCGGGTCGAAATCAACTAGCAAAACTTTGCGACCGTATTCGGCGAGCGCAGCAGACATGTTGATTGAAGTTGTGGTCTTGCCGACGCCACCTTTTTGATTGCACATCGCGATGATGCGCGCTGGACCATGGCCGCTCAAAGGCTTTGGGGTGGCAAAGCGGTTGTCCGCGTTTTTACTTGCCTTGGCCATGATTTCCTCCCGAAATTACTGCTGCAGATTGCTAATAGCCTACCGCCGTGCACGGGGGTGTGCGGTCGCATACGCCTGTCTTAATGCATCAACCGTTACCAATGTATAAATTTGCGTAGTGGCAACCGAAGAGTGACCCAAAAGCTCTTGAACGACCCTCACATCAGCGCCACCCTCAAGCAGGTGAGTTGCAAATGAGTGTCGAAGCGTGTGGGGTGAAATTTCCCCGCTGAGATTAGCCGCCTGGGCAGCATCCGAGATGATCTGCCACGCCGATTGGCGACTCAAGCGGCCGCCCCGCTGATTCAAAAATAGAGCAGGAGTCGATTTACCTAGGGCGGCTAAAGTCGGTCTTGTTCTAGTCAAATAAGCCTGGATTGCTGACTGCGCAAAACTACCCACTGGCACTACTCGCTCTTTAGAGCCTTTGCCTAGCAATCGCACCAGAGTCGGATCAAGTAAGTCATCTAGATCCAGGTTGACCACTTCGCTAACTCGAGCGCCGGTTGCATACAAAAGCTCCAGCAGAGCCCGATCGCGCAACCTCACTGGGTCAACGTCTGCCGCATTGTGCGTTTCCGGGCCTGAGGCATCAAGCAATTTGGTCACATCATCGACAGAAATTGCCTTTGGCAGGCGACGGCCCAGCTTTGGTGGCTTTATGGTCGCTGCTGGGTTTTTTTCTGACCAACCTTCAATCAGTATGAATTTGTGCATACCGCGAACTGCCGCCAATGTTCTCGCAGCGGAACCACTTGCAAGTCCGGCCTCGAGGTGCAGAAACTCAACGAAATTGGAAACAGTGAGTTCGGTGACCTGGTCGATTTGATTGATCCCATTTTGATTCAAATAGTTGAGATACCGCTCGAGATCTCGTCGATACGAATGCAAGGTGTTTTTTGATAGTCCGCGCTCAATAGAAATGTGCCTCAGATAGGCATCAACAGCAGAATTTAAGTCTTTCATTCGACCGAGGATTGAATACCGAGCTTTAGGGCCAGCGCCATGATTCCTACCATTGCAGTAGGGCTCATTACCTCTGACTTGAGCACTGAATCGAGCGCACTCAAAACAGGAATCCAATCAACTACTAGCTGAGTTTCTTCGCCTTCTAGCTCTTCTTTATGTCCGATGTATTCAAGTTCAGTTGCCAAAAAAATCGAGATTTGCTCTGAGTTGCCACCTGGCGTTGTATAGAAATTGATTAGGGGCTCGAGGTGACCCGCCCGATAGCCGGTCTCTTCCATCAGTTCACGCTCAGCAGCTCGGCTTTTTGTCTCACCCTCGATGTCGAGCAAACCCGCCGGAAGTTCCCAAAGTTGTTTTCTAACCGGATGGCGATACTGCTGAATCATCAGCACGCGTTGCTGGTCATCAATCGCAACCACGGCAACTGCACCAGGGTGGCGAATGAACTCGCGGGTTAGTTTCTGATTGGCAAAATCAAACGTTTCGCTAACTACATCCCAAATTCGACCGCCGAATACTAGATCGCTCGAGATTATCGGCAGATCTAGATTCTGGTCTTTGGGCAATTTATGACCTAGACGATTTGCGCAGACTTCTGGCGTTCAATTGCCGCAACGACCAAGCCAGAGAACAGCGGGTGTGCATTGGTCGGGCGTGACTTGAACTCAGGGTGAGCCTGGGTTGCAACATAGTAAGGGTGCACTTCGCGAGGCAACTCAACGTATTCAACCAAGTGGTCGTCTGGAGAGGTGCCCGAGAAGACCAAGCCCGCTGTTGCGATTTGGTCGCGATAGGTGTTGTTCACTTCGTAGCGGTGACGGTGGCGCTCTTCTGAAGTTTCAGAACCGTAAACCTCAGCCACGATTGAGCCTGGCTTAAGTTTTGCGGTGTAAAGGCCAAGTCGCATTGTTCCACCCATGTCGCCAGAAGCCAGGATGTCTACTTGCTCGGCCATAGTTGCAATAACGGGATACTTAGCGTCGACATCAAATTCAGTCGATGATGCGCCTTCAAGCCCAACAACATTTCTTGCGTACTCAATGACCATGCACTGAAGACCAAGGCATAGGCCAAGGGTAGGGATCTTGTTTTCGCGAGCAAACTTGAGTGCGCCCAATTTGCCTTCGATACCGCGAACGCCGAAGCCACCGGGAACACAGATTGCATCGACATCGCCCAGGAACGCGCGTGCGCCCTCAACTGTCTCGCATGAATCTGAAGGGATCCATTTGATGTTTACCTTGCTTGAATTTGCAAAACCACCAGCACGCAGGGCCTCGGTCACTGACAAATAGGCGTCAGGCAGGTCAATGTACTTTCCAACCAAACCAATAGTCACGGTGTGCTGTGGGTGGTGAACTGCATCTAGCACTGGCTGCCAGTGGCTCCAGTCAACCTCTGGGGCTGCTGGCAAACTCAACTTCTTGATGATGTAGCTGTCAAGACCCTCTTCGTGCAAAACAACCGGCACGTCATAAATGCTCGATGCATCTGCGGCAGTGACAACTGCCGAGACGTCGATGTCACACATCAGGGCAATTTTGTTTTTGATTGAATCTGGAAGTTCGCGGTCTGAGCGACAAACCACTGCGTCTGGCTGAATACCGATAGAACGAAGGGTTGCTACCGAGTGCTGGGTTGGCTTGGTCTTTAGTTCACCGGATGCGCCAAGGTAAGGAACCAGCGACACGTGAACATAAAAAACATTGTCGCGACCGACTTCGTGACGAATTTGACGGGCAGCCTCTAGGAACGGCTGAGACTCAATGTCGCCGACGGTTCCACCAATCTCGGTAATGATTACGTCTGGTGCTGGGGTCTCGCTGGCCTGAAGGCGCATGCGGCGCTTGATCTCGTCTGTGATGTGCGGGATCACCTGAACGGTGTCGCCGAGATACTCTCCCCTGCGCTCGCGTGCAATCACGGTTGAATAAATCTGACCGGTAGTGACGTTTGCAGACTGTGAGAGATTGATGTCCAAGAAGCGCTCGTAGTGACCGATGTCTAGGTCAGTCTCGGCACCATCGTCGGTTACAAAAACCTCACCGTGCTGAAACGGATTCATGGTTCCTGGGTCAACGTTTAGATATGGGTCGAGCTTCTGCATTACAACGCGGAGTCCGCGGGCTCTTAAAAGGTTTCCCAGGCTAGAAGCGGTAAGTCCTTTACCGAGCGAAGATGCAACACCTCCGGTGACGAAAATGTGTCGTGTTTTACCGGGTTCCATTGCATCTGCCATGGAACTTTAGCTTATCAGCGAAGGTGCCTTAAAACCGGGGCGCGACATGAATCGTTGGCTAAATAAGGCCAAATTCACTGCGAGCTAGCCCTAAAAGTTCTGACGCGTGCTGTCTGGCTGATTCAGACTCGTTTAGACCCGAAAGCATTCTGGCCAATTCGGTGATTCGCTCATGCTCAGTGAGGCTAGAAACGCTTGAGTTCGTGAATCCGCCGTCTGCGGTTTTGGTGATTCGAAGATGGTGATTGGCAAATGCCGCAACCTGCGCCAGATGAGTCACGACAATTACCTGGGCTTGGGTGGCAAGTCGTGCAAGTCTTCGGCCAATTTCAATTGCTGCTGCGCCGCCGACTCCGGCGTCAACTTCGTCAAAGATAAACGTTGGCACCTGTTCGTTGCGAGCCAGAACAACCTCAATGGCAAGCATGATTCTTGAGAGCTCGCCGCCACTTGCACTCTTGCTAATCGGTCTCGGTTCAGCACCCGGATAAGCGCAAAGCAAAAGCTGAACAGCGTCAGCACCGTGCTGACCTAATTCAGCTAGCGGTTCGATATTTACGTTGAGGCTTGCACCTGGCATCGCCAGCGATCTCAACTCTTGCGATACCGCCTCTTGAAGTTCACTCGACGCCGCCTGCCTGTTTGCGGTTAGCTCATTCGACATCTCTAGAACGCTCTGGTGCAGAATGACTATTTTCTGCTCCAAATCAATCAACTCGTCATCTGAAATTGAAAGCTCGGCTAGCTCTTTTACTGCGGAATCCTGAAAAACTAAAAGGTCGTCAAGCTCCGGGCCGTAGCGGCGCAGCGCTGCTGAAATTTCAGCCTTGCGCTGTTGAGCTTGTTCGAGGCTGATTTCAGCATCCTGTTCAAGGTTGCCAAGGTAGCGACTCAGGTCTCCAGCTAAATCAGCCAAAGTCGAGTTCACCGCGGCAATCTCAGAAGATATACGAGCAAGTTCTGCATCATGCGACGCCACTTGCTCCAGCGCCTTTTTGGCTGCACCAATTTGCGACAGCGCATCTTGAGCGTCATAGTTCTCTGACGAAATCGCCTCGTGCGCATAACCGGCTGCCGAACGCAGCGACTCTAGATTGGTCAGTTTTTCAAGAACTTCAGCAATCTGAGCATCTTCATTCGGCTGAATGTTCAACTGCTCGAGCTCTTCTAGCGCGGTCTTAAGTTCCTCGATCCGCGAGGCTTTTGAGCCTAGATTTTGCTTGAGCTCGGTCAACCTGGCGCTCTGTTCTCGCCACTCATTAAATCGGGCGCGATACTCCGCCAAGCGCGATAGGTGCGCTTGACCTGCAAATTGATCCAGTGCCTCACGCGCTGCAGAAGTAGAGCGCAATCTAATTTGGTCACTTTGGCCGTGAACAACAACCAGCTGGTCGCCGATTTCTGACAGCAGTGAAACTGGAACAGAGCGAGCACTAACCGAGGCTCGCGAACGACCCTCAACCGAAACGGCACGATTCAGAATTAGCTCGCCTTCAGTGGCGCCAACCCCTGCGTCATCTAGTCGTGAATTCAAAAGTTCTGGGTTCTTTAGCCACCAACGACCCTCGACAAAGGCTTGAGGTTGCCCCTGGCGGATAGCCGATGTGTCTGATCTGCTGCCTAGCAGCAGAGCTAGCGCAGAAAGCACCATGGTCTTGCCCGCGCCTGTTTCGCCCGTAATGACTGTTAATCCGGAACCAAATTTAAGTCGAGATTCGGCAATTATGCCCAGGTCTTGAATGTAGATCTCTTCAATCAATTTGCGCTACTTTGCAGACTCGACTGCCGACCCGCGCCAGCCTGCCACTGGCAACGCAAACTTGCGAACCAATCGATCGGTGAACGAGGCATCGCGCAACCTAGCTAATCTGACCGGCGTTCCAGATTGGCTAACCTCTACCCTTGCGCCAGGCGGTAGCTCCCATGAGCGACGACCGTCGCACCACAAAATGCCGTGGCCCGCGCTCCTTCTGAGAACTTCAACGGCGATGGTTGCTGATGGCTTAATGACCATCGGTCTTGCAAATAGTGCGTGTGCACTCAATGGCACCATAAGAATGGCTTCGACCTCTGGCCAAACGACCGGACCGCCGGCTGAAAATGCATATGCCGTTGAGCCGGTTGGGGTTGAAACAACAATTCCATCGCAACCAAAGCTACTCAGTGGTGAACCCTCGACTTCGATGACCACTTCGAGCATTCGTTCTCGGGCGCTTTTTTCTACGGTAGCCTCGTTCAAAGCCCAGGTGCTAAAAACTTTTTTCGAATCAACAATTACGTCTACATTAAGAGTCATTCGCTCTTTAATTACGTAATTTTTCGCCACCGCATGTGCAACCGAAGAAGCAAGCTCATCTCGCTCAGATTCAGCCAAGAAGCCCACGTGACCAAGGTTTACGCCCATCAGAGCCACAGAGGAATCTCTGACGATTTCAGCTGCCTTCAAAATGGTGCCGTCGCCACCTAAGACCATCGCCAGCTCGATATCTTTAGTTGCAACCTCACTGTTTAGAATCCTGATTTCGGCCGATATTTCTCGACCAAGTTTTTTCGAATACTCAACAAAATCTGCATAATCCGACTCGGTCATCACCGGGCTGATGTCAGCGGCAACAAGCTGTTCTGAAACTGACAGGGCAGCTGCGAGCGAGTCTTCGCGTCGCGTGTGCGCAACAACCAGAATGTTTCGCATGCCTATTTCGAATCCTTTGCCAGAACTTCTATCTTCGTATCCCATTTTGAACGATTAACTGGCTCAAGTGGACTTATCCACAATACATATTCGACGTTGCCGTGGGTTCCAGGTAGTTCTGATTTGACCAGCCCACGAACACCTAGGCCTAAATCATGAGCGCAATCGACTACCTGTTTGATCGCCGATGCCCTCAGCCTGTGATCGTTCACAATTCCTGAAGCTTGCAATGATTGCTTGCCAACTTCAAACTGCGGCTTAATCAAAAGCACGTAGTCGGCTAATGGTGCAACCGCAGCGATTTGCGCCAAAACTAAGGTGAGTGAAATAAATGAAAGATCGGCAACTACGATTTCGAAACGCAGTCGGGTTGGGTTCCAGCCGGTAATTTGAGCCAAGGCTTCGACGCTGAGGTCGCGAGCGTTGAAACCTTCGATACTGGTGACTTTTGAGTTGTCCAGCAACTCGGGCACCATCTGCTCGTGGCCAACGTCAATTGCCAACACGTGTTTTGCGCCCCTGCGAAGCAGCACATCAGTGAATCCGCCGGTTGAAGCACCGACATCGAGGGCGATTTTGCCAACGATCTCTAGTTCGCCAAATGCATCCAATGCCTTAGCGAGCTTGTGACCAGCGCGACTTACATAATCGACTGCCTCAAGAACAACAATCTCAGAGTTTTCAATAACAGGTTGCGAAGACTTTTTTGCAGCTCTCCCATTCACCATCACGCGCTTAGCCTCAATAAGGGCCGAAGCGTGATTGCGCGACCTAGCTAGACCGCGGTCAACAAGCTCAAGATCCAGACGCAATTAACTAACCTGTTCGCTAGAACCAAGAGCAGCGTCATCAGCAGACAGAGTGCCGTTCATAACGCCTTCTAGAGTCTCACGAATTCTGGCAAACTCAGCCAGCTGCTCTTCGAGGGGTAATTGTGCGATTCGCTGCAGGTCGCTAGATAGAGCTTCTTCAAACTTTGATGACATATAAAGAGCCTATTCGTATAGTTCAGATGGGATGTCCAGACCGTAAATCGGAACTGGGCTTGAATAAATAGCGGCACAGGCCGCACGAAGTGCGCCAATCCCCTTTGGATTGCCCGCGACGATGGCTAGCTTGTTGTTTTTAAAATGCACTTGGGCGTCAAGACAAGCAAATCCGTCGTCAACCACTCGCGGGGCTTCATAGCCATCGACTAGCTCAAGCATGTTTTCAAGGATGAAATTCGGGCGCCCTTCCGGCTTGATGCCGAGAACTTCTTTGCGAGTGCTGACGCCAGTCATGACCAATGCAGAAGGAATACCGGCACGATTTGCACCGGTGATGTCGGTGTCGATTCGGTCTCCAACGAAAAGGGGGCTTTTTGCGTCAAAATGCTTCACCGCTGCTTTAAAAATTGCAGGCTCGGGCTTGCCAGCAACCAGCGGAAGTTGGCCGACCGCAGTATGGACGGCAGAGACTAAAGTTCCATTGCCTGGCGCTAATCCCTTTTCTTGAGGCAGCGTCCAGTCGCTATTCGTGGCAACCCACTTAGCTCCGTTTTGTATAGAAAATGCCGCCTCGGCTAAGTTTCGCCAAGATACATCCGGGGCAAAGCCTTGAATAACCCCAGCCGGATTATCGTCAGATGAATCAACGATCTCAAAGCCAGCCTGAGAAACTCGAGCTCGCAGACCCTCGCCGCCGACAACCAACACTCTTGAACCTGCCGGAATCTGAGTAGCCAGTAATTCAACGCCAATCTGCCCAGAACCAATGATGTCTTGTGGGTTAGCAGGCACCCCAAAACCAGCGAGCTGATCGGCGATCACCTCAGGGCGACGCGATGAGTTATTAGTGACATAGCCAACCAAAACGCCCATTTCGCGAATGCGAGAGAGCGCCTCTGGCGCGCCCGCGATTGCGTTTGTTCCCTCGTAGACAACCCCGTCAAGGTCGGCAAGAAGCACATCGAATGTGCCCCAAATTTTAGCGCTCACGCTTCGGGCCCTTGCCGGTTGGCTTTATTGGCCCGCGCGGAGCAGAACCCCTAGGCCCCGAATCGCCGCGGTCACCAAAGTCGCGCTTTGGTCGGTCTTCGCGAGAACCGAATTCTCGCTTTGGTCGGTCCTCACGAGAACCGAATTCTCGCTTTGGTCGGTCTTCACGACTGCCAAACTCACGTCTTTCGCGCTCATTGCGTGAACCAAATTCACGCTTTTGATCATCACCATGAGAGCTATACTCACGCTTCGGTCTGTCAGAAGGCTGTGGAATGTGAATCTCTTCCAGTACAGAAACTTCATCCTCATCAATACCGGCCTGCTTGAGCAAGGCTGATTCCGCACGATCAGCAAGCTCGAACCATCGAGCAGACTCGCTCTTTCGAGCCGAGTCACTAAGGCTCTCACCATAGGCCCTAAACAAATCTGGTGAATAATCAAAAACCTTGCTTGGATCTAGCTCTCTAATCTCCAGCTCAGCAATTGCCAGGTCGGTTTCGCCTCGATCAAGACGTGCTCCAGACATCGCAATTGCCAAATTCACTCGAATTGCAGGAGCAAGTTTGTTTCTGTCAACCGAGCGACCAACTTCAAGGGCGCGATCTGGTCTGCCTAGGCCACGTTCGCAATCAACAATTAGCGGCAATTGCTCGTTCGAGCCTGAAATACGTCGGTGAGTAAGCAATTCGCGCATAGCCAAGGCAAAATCACCCACATGATACGCAGTAATTCCTACGGTTTCACGAACGACTGCAATTCGGCCAGCTCTGCGAGCTGCAGCAAGTGCATGTTTGTGCGCAAGCTCGGGATCCTGCTCAATTAGCAGCCCAACCATCGCCAAATGACGGGCAACCATCTCGGCGTTCTCGGCAGTGAGAGTCTTAAGTTGAACGCGCACGCCTATTTCTAGGTCTTTTTCGGTGATTTCTTCAGGAATTAGCGGTGATTTTTCACGTTCCGGATCAATTGGACGCGCTACACGTGACTGCCAATCCGGTCTATCGGCACCGGAATCGGCTTGACGAGCGCGGCCGCTAACGAAATTTTCATCACGACGACCGCCAGTTACGCCCGACGGTCTAGGTTTTCTAGTGCCTTCACGCGAACCCGATGAGGCCCCGCTAGCAGCACGAGGACCTTCTCGGCGCGGTTTGCGCTCTGAAAATTCACGATCTGACACTAATTTCTCCTAAAAATTGCAAAAAATACCTGTTAAAAACAAAAATGGCCACCTCGAAAGGTGGCCATTTTCTAAATTATTGCAGTACCATCGGCGCAGGAGGTCTTAGCTTCCGGGTTCGGAATGTAACCGGGCGTTTCCCCTCCGCTATGGCCGCCGAAACACTATTGAGTTATGTTTCATAAGCACACTTTGAAGTGTGTTTGTTATGGTTCCCATACCTCGGGAACCACATAGTGGACGCAAGCAAAAAGTTATCAAGTTATCGGCTTATTAGTATTGGTCAGCTCCACGAGTCTTTAGTCCTCGCTTCCACATCCAACCTATCAACGCAGTAATCTAGCTGCGAGCCTCTCGACCGAAGTCATGGAATTCTCATCTTGAAGTTAGCTTCCCGCTTAGATGCTTTCAGCGGTTATCTATTCCAAACGTAGCTAATCAGCGGTGCTCCTGGCGGAACAACTGACACACCAGAGGTTTGTCCAACCCGGTCCTCTCGTACTAGGGTCAGGTCTTCTCAAAATTCCTGCGCGCGCAGAGGATAGAGACCGAACTGTCTCACGACGTTCTAAACCCAGCTCGCGTGCCGCTTTAATGGGCGAACAGCCCAA
>JBEEOO010000004.1:0-97894 GCA_041191585.1 Actinomycetota bacterium | reverse complement strand
ATCCACCGGAGCAAGCTCCAGCTTCATCGTTCGACTTGCATGTGTTAAGCACGCCGCCAGCGTTCGTCCTGAGCCAGGATCAAACTCTCCGTAAAAGTTAATACCGATGAGCAAGCTCATCGGAAACTTAACAAAAGCCCCGGAAAATGGGGCCATAGTTTGATCTGACTAAATCAGATTGTCTGACAATCTGTCTAATCCAATAATTTCTCTGGCTAACTAGAAACTAGCTAGCCAAGAGGTTCTTGGCATCGACATTGTGCACGCTGTTGAGTTCTCAAGGATCGGATGCATCTGAGAGTTTCTATTTCTAGAAGCCTTCAGAGCAACTTCACTAACTTACCACTTTTTTGATTGGTGTCAAATCTGACACGAAATCTTTTTTCAGAGGGAGTTCAATACTAAACGCACGAGTAAAAAGCCTGCAAGAGGCAATTTTGCTCGTTTGAGCTTTTAGGATTGGTTGCTCTTGAGCCGGTTATCTAATCAGATTCGTCCAAGCTTTGGGCAACGAATGAAACATTACGGGGAGATAACGAGGTTGTCAAATCAAAACGAGATATTCGGCGAATTATTTTTAAACGACGCGTAAACACTGGGGTTTAGGGGTGTTATCGAGTAATGAGTTGGGTTTGGATCGCTATTTTGAGTCGGATTAGGGCAGATTGGTAGCTGTGAAGTTCGATTTTGAAGCCGAGATAATGCGCTGGCCAGGCAATACAGCTTTCTTTTATTGCCTATTGCCGGTAGATGCGGCCCGGGAGATCACTGAGATTACTCAAGGATTGCGTCGCGGGTTTGGCTCTGTGCGCGTTGATGTCAGGTGCGGGGCCACGCAGTGGCGGACATCCGTGTTTATGGACAAGAAGTCGAGCAGCTATTTGATGCTGCTGAAGAAGACCGTGCGGGAGGCAGAGTCGTTGAGCGAGGGACAGATTGCGAAGTTCAAACTCGAGCTGGTTGATTTTTAGACTTCAGGGCGCAAGGGAGCGAACTGCTCGGCGCAGTAAAGCGAACTGCTCGGCGCAGTGAAGCTCTCTGCTAGGCGCAAAGGATCAAAAGGCGACTAGGCCTTGATAATGCCGGCGAGGGTCTTTTTGCCTCGACGAAGAATTGCGAACTGGCCGTGAATGAAATCGGTGATCTCAGCTGCCTCGTCTTCAACCTTTTGGTTGTTCAGATAAACGCCACCCTCTTTGATCGCGCGGCGCGCTGCGCTGATGCTGTCAACCAAAGAGGTTTCGACCAAGATCTGGGTCAATGCAGTGCCGGTTACGACGGTGGCGTTTGGCAACTCGGCGATTGCCGAAGCTAGGGTTTGCGAATCTAGGTCGGCGATTTCACCCTGGCCAAACAAAGCTGCTGATGCGGCAATTGCCGACTCGGCAGCCTCGAGGCTGTGAACTAAGGTGGTGACCTCTAGCGCCAGGCGCTTCTGCGCGGCGCGTAAGTATGGGGCTTCGGCAGTTTGCGTCTCGAGCTCTTCGATCTCGGCGCGGGTCAAGAATGTGAAAACTTTGAGGCGATCGATGACATCTGCGTCTTCGACGTTAAGCCAGAACTGGTAGAAGGCATAAGGGCTGGTGAGGTCAGCGTCTAGCCAAACAGCGTTGCCCTCTGATTTGCCGAACTTTTTGCCGTCTGAGTTGGTGATCAACGGAGTCGCAAGGATGTGCGCTGAAACACCCTCAGCCTTGCGGATTAGGTCGGTGCCTGAAGTCAGGTTGCCCCACTGGTCACTTCCACCCATCTGCAGCATGCAGTTGTAGCGGCGGTAGAGCTCTAGATAGTCGTAGCCCTGAAGAATCTGGTAGCTGAATTCGGTGTAGCTAATACCGTGCTCTGAATTGAGACGGGCCGATACTGCGTCTTTTGAAAGCATGGTGCCCACGCGGAAGTATTTTCCGATGTCGCGCAAGAAGTCGATTGCGCTAAGTGGTGCGGTCCAATCCAGGTTGTTCACCAGACGCGCAGCGTTATCACCTTCGAAAGACAAGAAGCGGCTGGCTTGACGACCAAGTTTTTCGACCCATTCAGAAACGGTCTCTTTGGTGTTCAATGTTCGCTCGGCAGTTGGGCGCGGGTCGCCAACCAGGCCGGTTGAACCACCGATCAGTGCTAGCGGCTTGTGACCGGCAAGCTGGAGGCGGCGCATAACCAGAAGCTGAACCAGGTTGCCTAGGTGAAGGCTTGGGGCGGTTGGGTCAAAGCCGATGTAGTAAGTGAGCGGCCCGGCGCTTAGCGCCTCGCGCAGAGATTCTTCGTCAGTAGACAGTGCAGCGAGACCACGCCATTTGAATTCATCGATGATGTGTTCAAAAGACTGGTCGTTGCTCTGAGTGCGAAGAAACTCTGGGGTGGCCATGTTTAGCTTTCTCGTTTTGGAGCGAATTTGCGCAGTGCAGCGATCTGGTCAAGCACGCGTGGAAGCGCAGTGCCTCCGGCACCTGCTCGAGCACGGATTGAACCACCCACGGTAAGTACATCGCGTACATCAGGAGTCAAAAAGGTTGAAATGGCAGCCATCTCTGAATCTGGAACCTCGTGAAGCTCAAGACCGTTCTTTTCGCACAATGAAACTAACTTTCCGGTGATCTCATGTGCGTCGCGGAACGGAACGCGCTTTTTGACCAGCCACTCGGCCACGTCTGTAGCAAGTGAGAAACCAGCTGGGGCAAGTGCCTCAAGGCGTTCACGGTTGAAGGTCAAAGTTGCCACCATGCCGTTGAAGGCTGGAAGCAGAACGGTCAAGGTGTCGACGATGTCGAATACCGGTTCTTTGTCTTCTTGAAGATCGCGGTTGTAGGCCAATGGCAAACCTTTTAGGGTTGCCAACAAACCGGTGAGGTCGCCAATTAGTCGACCCGACTTGCCACGAGCTAGCTCGGCAATATCTGGGTTCTTCTTTTGCGGCATGATCGACGAGCCGGTCGAGTAGGCATCGTGAAGTTTGACGTAATCGAACTCGGCGCTTGCCCAAATGATGATTTCTTCGGATAGTCGTGAAAGGTTGATGCCGATCAGCGAACCGATGAAGGCGAACTCGGCCACCACGTCGCGGCTAGCGGTAGCGTCGATCGAGTTTTGAGTCGGGCCAGCTAGACCAAGCTCGGCGGCGACCAGATTGGGGTCAAGGCCTAGAGTGTTTCCGGCAAGCGCACCTGCGCCGTAAGGCGAAAGCATCGCGCGCTTGCGCCAGTCGTTTAGACGCTCGAGGTCGCGCACCAGCGGCCAGGCATGCGCCAGCAGGTGGTGCGATAGGTGCACTGGCTGTGCGTGCTGAAAGTGGGTGCGACCAGGCATTGCGACACCGAGGTGCTCTTCGGCGCGGTCGACCAAGATGCCAACCAGCTCGAGAACTAAAGCGCCGATTATTGAAGCCTGATCGAGCAGGTAGGTGCGAATTAGAGTTGCGATCTGGTCGTTGCGGCTGCGGCCGGCACGAACCTTGCCACCGAGTTCAACGCCGGTGATTTCTATAAGTCCGCGCTCGAGCGCTGAGTGAACATCTTCATCGCTTGGCTTGGCTGAGAAGCTGCCAGACTCTACGCGTGCGAGAAGTTCAAGCAGACTCTTGTCGAGCTTGTCGAGTTCAGCCAACGTCAGGTAGCCGGCTGACTGGAGCGCACGGATGTGAGCTCGAGTTCCGGCAATGTCGTAAGCCGCAAGCCTCCAGTCAAAGTGAACCGAACGGCTAAGCGCGGCTAACGCCTCGCTTGGGCCGCCCTCGAAACGACTGCCCCACAGTGAATTTGAACCGGAGTTTTGTGACATTAGTGACGCTGCTCGCGCTTTGCTGAAATCTTGCTAGGCAGTGCCCAGAGCTCGATGAAGCCCTTGGCCAGTGACTGGTCAAAGGTGTCGCCGGTGTCGTAGGTAGCTAGGTCAAAGTCGTATAGCGACTCTGGTGAGCGTCGGCCAGTTGGCACTGCGCGGCCTCCCTGAAGCTTCAAGCGAACCTCGCCGGTCACGTACTTCTGAGTGTGATCGATGAATACATCTAGCGAACGCTTTAGGTCTGAGAACCATAGGCCTTCGTAAACCAGGGTTGCCCACTTGTCTTCGATGCCCTTCTTGAAGCGATTAACTTCGCGCTCCAAGGTTAGGTTCTCTAGATCTTCGTGAGCATTGATAAGCGCGATGCCTGCAGGGGCTTCGTAAATCTCACGACTCTTGATGCCGACAAGGCGGTCTTCGACGATGTCGATGCGACCGATACCGTGTGCGCCGGCAAGCTCGTTCATCTTTACAACCATGTCGAATGGTGAGTATGAAACTCCGTCAATGGCGACAGGCACGCCCTGATCGAACTTGACAACGACCTCGGTTGGCTCACGGAAGACATCAGGGTCTTGGGTGTAGCTGTATAGGTCTTCGATAGGTGCGTTCCATGGGTCTTCTAGGAAGCCAGTCTCAACAGCACGGCCCCATACGTTTTGGTCAACTGAGTAAGGGCTCTTCTTTGACTGCGCAATTGGCAAGTTGTGCTTTGCCGCATATTCGATTGCCTTGTCTCGGGTTAGCGCAAGGTCACGAATCGGAGCGATTGAAGTGAGGCTTGGGTCAATAGCGGCAACTGACGCTTCGAAACGAACCTGGTCGTTGCCCTTGCCGGTGCAACCGTGAGCAACGCTGTTAGCGCCGAGCTTCTGTGCGGTTAGAGCAAGGTGCTTTGCGATTACCGGACGCGACAGCGCAGACACCAGCGGGTAGCGCTTTTGGTAAAGAGCGTTGGCCTTCAGCGCAGGCATTAGATAGTCGTTGGCAAATTCTTCTTTGGCGTCGATAACTACCGACTCAACCGCACCGCAGTCAAGTGCACGCTGACGAATGTCATCCATGTTTTCGCCACCCTGGCCGACATCGATAGCCATCGCAACAACCTCTTTGCCGGTTGCGTCTTTCAACCAACCAATGCCCACAGAGGTGTCTAGTCCGCCTGAATAAGCGAGAACGACGCGTTCGGCCATGATGCTCCTTTAGATAGCGTTGCTGAGATTTCAGCTAGTGATTTAGTTCAATCTTACTTTTGGTTGAGGTTTGCTGTTTTGCGCGCGAAGTTTTTATTGATTTTCGGCGAGCCAAACCATCAAAGCCTTTTGGGCGTGAAGGCGATTTTCTGCTTCATCCCAGATAACTGAATTTGGGCCATCGAGAACTTCTGCGGTGATTTCGTAGCCACGATAAGCAGGCAAGCAGTGCATCACAATTGCGTCTGACTTGGCTTTCTCAAGAAGCGCTTGGTCAATTGTGAAACCGGCGAAATCACGGATGCGCTTCTCTTTTTCGGCTTCTTGGCCCATCGAGATCCAAGTGTCGGTTACCAGCACGTCTGCGTGCGCAGCTGCTAATGCAGCATCACCGTGGACTGAAACCGAACCACCGGTGGTCGCGGCAATTGCCTCGGCTCGAGCAACCACAGTTGCATCAGGAAGGTAGCCAGCTGGACCAGCAACCGCAACGTGCATCCCTGCCATTGCTCCGGCAATTAGATATGAGTTGGCCATGTTGTTTGACGAGTCGCCGATGTATGACATCTTTAGGCCCTTGAGTTCACCCTTGTGCTCTTTGATGGTGAGCAGGTCAGCCAACAGCTGGCATGGGTGATAGTCATCGCTGAGTGAGTTGATCACCGGAACTTTTGAGTTGGCCGCCATTTCTTCTAGGCCGGCCTGCGAATACGTGCGCCATACGATTTGTGCCACCTGGCGCTCAAGCACGCGAGCAGTGTCGGCAACTGACTCTTTGCCACCCATCTGACTTGTTTGTGAATCGATGATCAGCGGCACTCCCCCAAGATCAGCAACGCCAACCGCGAAAGATACGCGGGTGCGAGTTGAGGTCTTGTCGAAAATAAGAGCTACAGTTTGCGGACCCTCAAATGGTCTGCGTGAATATGGTGACTTTTTTAGCTCGAGCGCTAAGCGAAGAATCTCGGCTTGCTCTGCAGGTGTGATGTCATCGTCTTTTAGAAAGTGTCTGGTCATGATTTCTCTCTAGTTAGGAAGCACCATTGTGCCAAAGCCGGATGTGGTGAAAATTTCAAGCAGGATGCTGTGCGGAGAACGGCCGTCAATAATGTGCGCCTGTGGCACACCTGAGGTCACCGCATTTAGACAAGCCTGCATTTTTGGAATCATGCCCGACTCGAGTGAAGGCAACAGCGCCGTTAGCTCATCGGCGGTGATTTCCGACACCAATGAGTCTCGGTTCGGCCAATCGGCATAGAGCCCCGGAACATCGGTGAGCATCATTAGCTTTTCGGCGCCTAGGGCAACCGCAAGCGATGAAGCGACTAGGTCGGCATTCACGTTGTAAAGCTGACCATTGGCATCTGGGGCCACGGTCGAAATCACTGGAACTTTTCCGGCATCAAGCGCCTCGAAAACAATTCGAGGATTGACCAGCGTAACTTCGCCGACCAAGCCGATGTCGACCGATTCGCCGTCGAGTTCGACCTGCGCTTTTTCGGCACGGAAAAGATTCTGGTCTTCGCCAGACATGATTTGAGTTTGCGCGCCAGCTTCGTTGATTAGCTTGGCAAGATTGGCGCTGATTTGATTGCGCAAGACATCGCGGACAACTGAAATTGTCTCCTCGGTAGTCACGCGGAAGCCCGCTTTGAATTCACTCTGGATGCCAAGTTCAGCTAGGCGCGCAGAAATTTGAGGGCCGCCGCCGTGAACTACAACCGGCTTGATGCCAACCCAGCGGAGGTAGGCCATGTCTTCGGCGAAGGCTTTTTCAAGCTCGGCATCAACCATTGCGTTGCCGCCAAATTTGACCACCACGATCTTGCCATGGAAACGCTGCAGCCAAGGAAGCGACTCGATTAGGGTCTCGGCCTTAATGCTGGCTAATACCTGGTCTTGCTGACTGGTTTCTTTCATTAGCTTGAGTATGCGCTGTTCTCTTCGACGTATTCGTGAGTCAAATCATTTGTATAAATCTCGGCGACGTGAGCCCCTGAATTTAGGTTAATCAGAATCTCGACGGCGCGTGGAGTTAAGTCGACTAGCTCGCGCGGCTGGTCTGGCTGGCCGTGCTTCGAAACACTGATGCCGTTGATTGATACATCGATGTTGTAAGGATCAAACTCGGCCTTGGTCACACCAACGGCAGCCAGGATGCGGCCCCAGTTTGGGTCGTTTCCATAGATGGCAGCTTTGAACAAATTGTTGCGGGCCACTGAGCGACCAACTTCTTCGGCGTCGGCTTCTGAGGCTGCTCCAGAAACGGTGATTGTGATGTCGTGCGATGATCCCTCAGCATCGTGCTGAAGTTGCTTAGCCAAGTCGAGACATACCGCTTGAAGGTTTTTAGTGAACTCGGCAAGGTCTGGTCGCACGCCGCTTGCGCCAGATGCCATCAGGGTCACCTGGTCATTAGTTGACATGCAGCCGTCAGAGTCGAGCCGGTCGAATGACATTCGGGTTGACGCTCGTAATGCAGCATCGAGTTCTTGGCTTGATAGTTCAGCATCTGTGGTGATTACGACCAGCATTGTCGCCAAGCCCGGTGCCAACATGCCGGCACCCTTAGCCATGCCGCCGATTGAATAACCTGCTGGGCTAACTTGATAGGCGGTTTTTGAAACCGAGTCGGTAGTCATGATTGCTTCAGCAGCCAACGGGCCAGCGTGATTGCTTAGCTCTGCTGCGGCAGCATCGACACCGCTTTTAAGTTTTGCTAGATCAAGCTGCTCGCCGATTAGGCCGGTTGAGCAAACCAGAACGTCTCCGGCTGAAATTCCAAGTTTCTCTGCAACTCGCTCGGCGGTTGCGTGGGTGGTCTGAAAACCCTGAGGACCGGTGTAGCAATTGGCGCCACCGCTGTTCAAAACGATCGCGCTGATTTCGCCATCCTGAATAGCCTGCTTGCTCCAGATAATTGGGTTTGCCTGACAGCGGTTCGAGGTGAACACTGCGGCGGCCGATTTGAGTGGGCCTTCGTTTAGCACCAGTGCCAGATCAAGCTTTCCGCTCTTTTTCAAACCAGCGTGGACACCGGCTGCGCTGAATCCTTTTGCAACGGTTACGGTCATTTTTTGCCGCCATTCTTAGAAAGTGAAATGCCGGATAATCCGGTTTCTTCTGGCAAGCCAAGTGCGATATTCATGGATTGAATAGCTGCGCCACCGGTGCCTTTGACCAAGTTGTCAATGGCACATACAGCGACCAGGCGATTGGCATGTTCGTCGATTGCAAGACCAATCAGCGCATAGTTCTCGCCGATGGTTTGCGATGTTTTCGGAAACTCACCCGCAGGTGAAAGTTTGATGAAGTGCTCTGCCCCGAAGTGCTTCTCGTAAGCTGCGCGAATCTGCTCGAGCGTTGTGCCCGCGTTGAGCTTTGCAGTGTTCACGGCGAGAATGCCTCGCTCAAGCGACGCCAAGACCGGAGTGAAGGCAATCTGAACATCTGCCCCAAATGACTTGCGCAAATTCTGCTCAATTTCTGGGGTGTGGCGGTGTATTCCACCGACCTGGTAGGCATAGGCCGATCCGGTTGGTTCTTCGTCGGCAAGCTTTTCAGTGGCACCACGGCCAGCGCCAGAGGTGCCCACAGTGAGAATGCTGACCAGGTCATCAGGTTCAACTAAGTGCTCGGCAAGTGCCGGCGCAAGACCCAGGGTAATTGCGGTGACATTGCAACCAGGGACGGCAACTCGCTTGGTGTTTTTAAGCAGATCGCGCTGCTTCTTGCCGCCACCGATTGGCAATTCTGGCATGCCGTAGGTCCAAGTTCCGGCGTGCACTCCGCCATAGAACTTGACCCAATCAGACGCGCTTTCTAGGCGGAAATCGGCACCGCAATCAAGCACCAGGGCATCATCAGATAGCCAGGCCGCAACCTCAGCCGACTTGGCATGCGGTAGAGCCAGGAAAACAATGTCGTGACCGACAAGATTCTCAGCGTTGTTTTCTTGGAATTCGAAGTCAGCGAATTTGGCGACATCTGGGTGGAGTGATGAAACCTTTTGGCCCACCATGCTGCTGGCAGTGACGGTTTTCAATTGAAGCTCTGGATGAACCGCAATAAGACGAAGAAGTTCGCCGCCAACGTTTCCGCTAGCGCCTGCGACGGCAACTGAGTAACTCATCGCAACCTTTCTGTTCGTGCGTTTTAAAACTGATGCCCGGAATTAGGCCCTGAGTGTGGCTCCGAAAAGTTGGTTTGCCTTTGCAACCGCAGCATCTCTTGACTCTGAAGCTTCGACCTGGGTTAAAGTGCGATCAGCTGCACGGAAGCGCAATGCAAACGTGAGCGACTTTTTGCCTTCACTCATGTTCGCGCCACGGTAGTCATCAACCAATACAGCGTTCTCAAGAAGGTTGCCAGCGCCTTCGACAATTGCTTCGAGCACCTGGGCTGCTGGAACACCCAGATCAACTTCTAACGAGAGGTCTTGAGTAGCTGCCGGCATAACAGTGATTTCACTTGCGGTCTGAACATCTGGGGCTGCGGCATAGAGCTTCTCTAGGTCGAGCTCAACCGCAGCTGTGCCACGAGGTAGGTCGGTGTCTTTTGCCAACTTAGGATCAAGCTCACCGGCGAATCCGATTGACACCTGCCCGTGTGCGCCCAGAACAAGAAGCTCAGCCGTGCGACCAGGATGGAAACCCTTTGGTGAAGCCTGCTTAAGAAATAGCTCAAGGCCGACAGCCTGGGCAGCGATGCGCGCAACCTGGATAGCGTCGCGGTAATCATACTGCTCGGCGGCTAGACCAACCTGCTGGCTGCGACGAGCGCCAGTGAAAACAGCAGCTAGGTGACGAGGCTGATTTGGAATAAGAGCCTGAAGTTGCTGGAGATCCTGATCTGATGGCAAGCGATTGCCCACCGGCATAAGGCTGCTAGCTGCCACCTTGGCCTGCGGCAAGAAAACCGCCCCTTCTTCGAAAATCGCCAGATTCACCAAACCGCGCGAGATGTTGCGCTTGGTGGCCTCAAGCAGGCCAGGCAAAATGTCGCAGCGCATCTGAGCGGCGTCACCCTGAAGTGCATTGGCCAAGGTGGCTTTTGGCTGGCTTTCAGAAGTGAACCAGCTATTGGCTTCTGCGCCCAAGAACGGGTAGGTCAGAACCTCGGTGTGGCCAGATGCTGCCAAAGCATTCACGATCAAGCGACGCAGTTTCTGGCGTTTGGTCAAACCGCGGCCCGGAGGCGCCACTGGAATGCGACTAGGAATTCGGTCGTATCCGGTAATTCGAGCAATCTCTTCGACGAGGTCAGTCTTGTGAGTGATGTCTGGGCGCCAGGTGGGTGGCACGACCTCAAAACCGTCTGCGACGGTCGCAACAACGCAGCCAATCTCGTGGAGGGTTGCTGTGATTTCTTCGGCTGTGTATTCAACACCGACAAGTTCAGTGGCGAAGTCGAGTGGAAGCCAAATCGGCTTGGCCTCAATAGGAAGCTTGAACTCAGCACCAAGTGAATTGGCCTCGCCAAGGGCGTGCACCTCGAGCAGCTGCACGACACGAGCGGCAGCGTTGTCTGCCATCATCGGGTCGACACCACGCTCAAAACGCTTTGACGCCTCAGAAGGAAGCTTGTGGCGACGAGCTGATCGAGCAATTGTCACCGGTTCAAAGCAAGCTGCTTCAACTAGCACGTTTACGGTGCTGTCGCTAACCTCGGTTGACTCGCCGCCCATAACGCCAGCCAGACCGATTGGGCCTGACTGATCGGTGATTAGCAGGTCCTCAGGATCAAGTTTGCGCACCTGACCATCTAGAGTCTTTAGGGTTTCGCCAGCCATGGCACGACGAACAGTGATTCCGCCGGTCAACTTATCGAAATCGTATGCGTGCGTCGGCTGGCCAAGTTCGAGCATCACGTAGTTAGTGATGTCGACCACCAGAGAAATAGATCGCATTCCAGCCATCTTTAGGCGGGCGACCATCCATGGCGGGGTTGGTCGAGTCGGGTCAACGCCCTTGACCACGCGAGCTACAAATCGCACACAACCCTGACGGTCGCGGATTGGCGCCTGGTCGTCTACCTTGAGATCGAAACCTTCACCGTGAACCAAGAATGCGTTGCTCTTCGGGTCACGGAAGACCTGCTTAGTTGCGTGAGCATATTCACGCGCGATTCCTCGAATTGAGAAACAGTAACCGCGGTCTGGAGTCACGTTTACTTCAGCCGCTGACTCATTGAGAGACAGCACCTCGAAAACATCAGTGCCCACTTTTGGATCTAGGCCTAATTCGTGAAGTCGGATGATGCCTGCGTGGTCATCACTGAGGGTCAACTCGCGAGCCGAGGCCATCATGCCGTCGCTAACGTGACCATAGGTCTTGCGAGCGGCAATTTCAAAATTGCCTGGAAGCACCGCGCCCGGAAGACAAACCACAACTTTGTCGCCAACTTCGAAGTTGCCAGCACCGCAGACAATTCCGCGAACATCGTCGCCGCCATCAGCAGCTTTTTGACCTTCTGGAGCAACGCGGACCTGGCACCAGCGAATGGTTTTGCCGTTTGACTGCTCTTCGGGAGTGAACTCAAGGACCTGGCCGACCACAATCGGACCGCTCAGCTCAAATCTGTGTGCGCCCTCTTCTTCGAGACCGACCTTGACCAGTTCGGCCATGACGGATTCTGGTGTTGCGTCACCCGGCAGGTCGACATACTCGGCTAGCCAACTAAGTGGTGCTCTCATTACAAAACCAATCCGAACTGCTCGCTAAAGCGAACATCTGCTTCAACCATGTCGTGCATGTCTTTTACGTCGTTTCTGAACATCAGCGTGCGCTCGATGCCCATGCCGAATGCGAAACCTGAGTATTCCTCTGGGTCGATTCCGGCTGCCATCAAAACGTTAGGGTTCACCATTCCGCAGCCACCCCACTCGACCCAGCGTGCGCCGCCCTTGGCGCCAGGGTGCCAAACGTCTAGCTCTGCCGAAGGCTCGGTGAACGGGAAAAAGCTTGGGCGAAGACGAATCTTGGCATCTGGACCAAACATTATTCGGGCAAAGTGCTCAAGCGTGCCCTTGAGCTCGGCCATAGTCAAACCTTTGTCAATGGCTAGGCCTTCAACCTGGTGAAAAACCGGAGTATGAGTGGCGTCAAGTTCGTCAGTTCTAAAAACGCGACCAGGGCACAAGACATAAATTGGCACTTCGCGCTCAAGCATCGAACGAACCTGAACCGGTGAAGTGTGAGTTCGCAGCACTAGGTGTGATTCAACTGGATCGACGAAAAATGTGTCTTGCATCGCGCGTGCCGGGTGGTCGGCGTCAAAATTCAAAGCATCGAAATTGAACCACTCGTGTTCGATTTCAGGACCTTCGGCTATCTCCCAGCCCATGCCGATGAATACATCAGAGATTTGATCTTGAAGCAGTGAAAGCGGGTGACGGGCACCGAATTTGATCGGCGCAGCAGCAGCGGTGACGTCGACAGATTCGGCAGCTAACTTGGCACGCTCTTCTTGTTCGGCAAACACAGCTTCTTTGACACCAAAAGCTTCGTTCAAAGCTGCGCGGGCTTTGCCCACCATTGCGCCGGCTTGTGCCTTTGCATCATTAGGAAGAGATTTGATCTGAGCGTTTAGCAATGAAAGCTTGGATGACTCACCAACCACGGTCGAACGCAGCGCGCGCAAAGCGGTTAAATCAGACGCTCCGGCCACCGCAGCCAGCGCCTCGGCAAGTGCCGAATCGACGGAGTTTTGGGTGATTTCAATTTGCTCAGACATAGGCCTCTAAGTCTAACGATTGGATAGCTGGTTCGGCTTAGCGCCGGAGACTAAGCGTTTTGAGCAAAAGCGGTTGAGAACAGGCAAACACTCGCTGCTGTCGCGAGGTTTAACGACTCAGCGGCGCCATAAATTGGCACGGCAACTTCGCGGTCTGATAACGCTAGAGTTTCTGGCTCGAAACCCCATGCCTCGTTGCCAAAAACCCAGGTGGTTGGCTGAGACAGAACTTTTGATCCGAGGTCAGGAATCTGCGCACCGCCTGCGTTAGCTGCGAAAACTTGGTGGCCATGCTTTTTGGCCTGCTCAACAACTTCGGAGATTTCGGCTTCAATCACAATTGGCAAATGAAATAGCGAGCCCGTTGTTGAACGAACAACTTTTGGGTTGTAGACATCGACGCTGTTTTTGCTGAAAATCACCGCGTCGGCACCGGCGGCATCGGCAGCACGCAATACAGTGCCAGCATTGCCCGGGTCGCGAATGTTGGCCAGAAGCGCAATCAGCTTTGGTTGGCCGTCGAAGATATCGGCTAGTTCAACATCAAGCTGCTGGCAAACAGCAACAACGCCCTGCGGGTTTGAAGTGTCAGTCATTGCCTTTAGAACCGGTTCGCTAACTAATTCAAACGGGATGTGGCTGGCGGCAGCGCGCTCGAAAAGATCCGGATAGCGGTCGACA
The DNA here is from genome assembly GCA_041191585.1 of Actinomycetota bacterium. GTDB lineage: Bacteria > Actinomycetota > Actinomycetes > Actinomycetales > Microbacteriaceae > Rhodoluna. The sequence goes on along the minus strand of JBEEOO010000004.1, from coordinate 84,509 downwards.
GAATCTTGTGTTGCGAAAAGCTCGTTGACCAGCTTGGGTCGGTCAAGAACTTCTTTTAGGCCCTGAGGGCCCTCAAGCAGAAAGAGCCCGGTCTCTGACCGGGCGTCTTTCTTGGTGAGCTTGGCGACCCCGCGAACCTTTGAGGCTTTGGGATCAATCAGCATTGACTACTTAGCCTTTGGAGCTGAAGTGTCTGCTGGTAGTGCAGCCTTCGCGGTCGCAACAAGGGTTGCGAAAGTCTTTGGCTCGTTTACTGCTAGGTCTGCAAGGATGCGACGGTCAACCTCAATGCCAGCCAGGTTTAGGCCCTGGATGAAACGGTTGTAAGTCATGCCGTTTGAACGTGCAGCTGCGTTGATGCGCTGGATCCACAGACGACGGAAGTCACCCTTGCGAGCACGACGGTCGTTGAATGCGTAGACCAATGAGTGCAGCATCTGCTGCTTTGCCATGCGGTATAGACGTGAACGCTGGCCGCGGTAGCCCTTGGCGCGCTCTAGTGCGGTGCGGCGCTTCTTGGCACCGTTAACGCCGTTTTTTACTCTTGCCATTTGGAAATGCTCCTAAATTCTTGAAAGGTCGGGCTTACTTGCCGAGTAGCTTCTTGAGGGTCTTGAAATCGGCTGGTGAGACAACCTGGTCTTGGTTCAAGCGACGCTTGCGACGGTTCGACATGTGCTCCTGGTTGTGGCGCATGTTGATCTGCTCTTTCATGATCTTGCCGCTACCGGTGAAGCGGAAACGCTTCTTGGCGCCCGAGTGGGTCTTCTGCTTTGGCATTGTTTCTCCTGTTTTCTAGTCGATTGCTTATTCAGCGACCGATTCGGTTGGCTCTTTTGCTTCTGTCATTGCTGACAGCTTGGCTGCTTTTTCGGCAGCCTTTTTAGCTTCTGCTTTTGCATCAGCCTTGTTCTTTAGTGGCCCGATAACCATCACCATGTTTCGACCATCAATCGACGGAGTCGATTCGATAGCGCCAAACTCGGCAACTTCTTCGGCAAGCTTTTGAAGCAACTTGATGCCCATTTCTGGACGTGATTGCTCACGACCGCGGAACACCACGATGACCTTAACTTTGTCGCCGGCCTTAAGGAATTTTTCGATCTGAGCACGCTTGGTGCCGTAATCATGCGCATCAATCTTTAGACCAAAACGTGCGGTCTTTAGAACTGTGTTGACCTGGTTCTTGCGGGCTTCGCGGACTTTTTGGGCAGCTTCATACTTGAACTTGCCAAAATCCATGAGCTTTGCAACTGGCGGCTTTGAGGTTGGAGCAACTTCGACTAGGTCTAGGTCTAGCTCTTGTGCCATGCGCAGCGCTTCTTCGATGCGGACTACGCCAATTTGCTCGCCAGCCGCGCCAACGAGGCGAACCTCTGGGACGCGGATGCGGTCATTGATGCGGGGATCGCTGATCTTTAACTCCTTCAGACGTGACTTCTTGGCCACGCTGAGGCGGGCAGTTTGCCCTATCAACGCACAGAAACGAAGAATGTTTCCAAGCTAACCCGGCAACCTATGAGCGGTTATCGCGGGTGGGAATTGATCCACTTCTGACCGAGGCGAACCTCGGAGCCATGGGTTAGCCTAGCAGAAAGACTTTAGAAAGAGGAAGCCCCCAATATGTCAGATTTCAAAGATGTAGCTGGAGAGCTGCGCGACATTGCGGAGGTTCCTGCTGTCGAAGTTATTACAACCACTGCCGTTCACCTCATGAGCGCCGCGGCTGTCAAGTGTGGACTTGGCGATGACGGTGCCCCGGCAGATCTTGATGAGGCTCGCAAGCTAATCACCGCACTGGCAGGATTGGTCACCGCATCAGCGGCTGAAATTGGCGACCACCATGCTCGCCCTCTGCGCGACGGCCTGCGTTCGCTTCAGCTGGCTTTCCGAGAGGCATCTAGCCACCCTGATGCGCCGGGCATGGGTCCTGGCGAAAAATTCACCGGACCGGTCAATTAATCAGAACTAATCCCCCGGATTAACTGGCTGCCCTGACCGCAATCTTTAGCTGGTCAACCTGGTCATTGAGACCTGAGATCTCGGCGATATTCTCCGCCACGGCTTCGATGGTCGAATCCAATTGCTGTTGACTCAATCCGGTTTGAATCGTCAAACGCAAAACCAATTCGGCGCCGAGCAACCTGGATGTTGGATCCTCGGTATAAAAATCAATCGCAGTCACTCTCTCAACGCGAGAGGCTTGCTGGGCGATCGCTTCAAGCAGTTCGCGGTTAAGGTGGGGCGCTTTCCAGTTGAAGCCCTGTGCCAAAGCGGCAATTGCCGGCCGCCTGAGCACAAACTCCGTTTCAGAAGTTGGATCCAAAATGACTCTGGTGTTTCCTTCACTGGCGGCAGCCAAAGCCACTCGCACGGCGTCGGCCGGCACAGGGCGGGCCTCCGGATTCCAGGCGGCCATTGACTGAACTGAGCTGAATACTGGCAACCCGGTTGCAGAGTCAGGCGTCTGCACGGTGACGATTGATAGCTCTGCGCTCTTGTCGACCTGGTGGCCATGTGCACCATTTTCGGATTCGCCTAAATTTGCCACCAGCGGAATCAGCAGGCGCGACTGCGCGAATTCGGCAATCACTTGAGCTGGGTCACCTGACTGGTGAAAGTCTTTGATTGCTTGAATCAAGCTAGGGTTTGCCGATCCGTCGTCATCAGCAAACGGGTTGGCCTCGAAGGCCCTGCCCTGCCACGGCACCCCTGCCGAATCAGTGAATCGATTGGGGTTTATGTGCTCGTGCGACATGTTTAGCTGTTTGCGATTTCGAGTGCTTCTTGAAGGGTGAATTTTCCGGCATAGAGCGATTTGCCAAGAATTGCTCCCTCGAGACCCTGGTCAACGAGTGCGCGAAGGTCACGGATGTCCTGCAGTGAGCTGATTCCACCTGATGCGACAACCGGCTTGCTGGTTCGCTCCATTACCTGCTTCAGAAGCTCGATGTTTGGGCCCTTGAGGGTGCCATCTTTGGTCACGTCGGTGACTACATAACGAGCACATCCTGAAGCTTCTAGGCGAGCCAGGACGTCCCAGAGGTCACCACCTTCGCGAGTCCAGCCACGTGCGGCCAAGGTTGTGCCACGCACATCCAAACCAACGGCAATAGCATCGCCAAACTTGGCAATAACGCGCTCGGTCCACTCTGGGTTTTCAAGCGCTGCAGTGCCTAGATTGACGCGAGTTGCGCCAGCTTCTAGGGCGGATTCAAGCGATGCGTCATCGCGAATTCCACCAGAAAGTTCGATCTTCACCGATGACGAAGCTGCGACAACTTCGCGAATGATTGCGCGGTTGTCGCCTCGGCCAAAGGCGGCATCTAGATCAACAAGGTGAATCCATTCGGCGCCGGCATCGATCCAGGTTTGAGCTGCCTCGAGCGGGCTGCCGTAATCGGTCTCTGAACCAGCTTCGCCTTGAGTTAGACGAACGGCCTTGCCATCGGCGACATCGACAGCCGGAAGTAGTTCTAGGTAATTAGCCATGTGAAATCTCTCTATAGGTTCTTGAGCCAGTTAGACAGCAGCTGGATGCCGGCTTGGCCTGATTTTTCTGGGTGAAATTGAGTTGCGCAGAGCGGGCCATTTTCTACTGCTGCAACGAAATCTGAGCCGTAGTTTGCCCAAGAAACTAGCGGCGGGTTCAATGGGCCATCAGCGACTAGGCTCCACTTTCCAACACCGTATGAGTGCACAAAATAGAAACGCTCGTCTTCAATTCCGGCAAAGAGTCGAGATTTTCGAGCGGTATTGACGGTGTTCCATCCGATGTGCGGAAGCTTAGGTGAAGCTAGCAGCTCGACCCGGCCCGGCCACTGTCCCAGACCCGCTGTTTCGAGACCGTGCTCAACGCCGGTTTCGAACATGACCTGCAGGCCGACGCAGATTCCCAGCACGGATTTGCCGGCAACCAGGCGCTTGTCAATTAGTTCGGCACCGTTTACAACATTCAGCTGATTCATCACGGCAGTGAAAGCGCCGACGCCGGGCACCAAAAGACCATCTGCAGCGAGTGCAGCACTTCTATCTGAGGTCAGCTCAACATCGGCACCAGCGAGCACAAGTGCTTTGCAAACCGAGTGAACGTTACCGCTGCCGTAGTCGAGAACAACTACTTTTGGTTGGGTCACAAAGCACCCTTTGTAGAAGGGATTCCTTCGACTCGTGCGTCGAACTCGACAGCCTTGCGGAACGCGCGAGCAAAAGCCTTGAACTCAGCTTCGGCGATGTGGTGAGGGTCACGCCCGGCCAACACGTTGACGTGCACAGTAATTCCGGCGTTGTATGCAATCGCCTCGAAGACGTGACGAATCATTGATCCGGTGAAGTGACCGCCAATTAGGTGAAATTCAAAACCAGCTGGCTCGCCATCGTGAACCAAATATGGGCGACCAGATACGTCAACCACTGCACGCGCAAGTGCATCGTCAAGTGGAACAGTGGCATCGCCATAACGGCCAATACGGGCCTTGTCAGCGAGCGCCTGCTTGATCGCTTGACCAAGAACGATTGCGGTGTCTTCGACAGTGTGGTGAACATCGATGTGAGTGTCACCAGTGGCGCGAACGATGAGGTCGACCAACGAGTGCTTGGCAAAAGCGTTAAGCAGGTGATCGAAAAACGGCACCGAAGTAGAAACGTCGGCGCGGCCAGTGCCATCGAGGTTAATTGAGAGCTCGATTGACGACTCTGAAGTGCGACGTTGAAGAGTTGCTACACGACTCATTTATTTGCCTTTCGCGTTGCGCAAGCTCTAATTCTAACGACCAAGCGTCTCGCGAAGAGCTTCAAGGAACATGGTGGTCTCGGCTTCGGTGCCTGCGGTGACGCGCAAAGTGCCTGGAATTCCGACATTGCGAATCAGGACGCCTTTAGCAAGAAGAGCTTCGAACACGGCTGCCGAATCATCGAGGCCGCCAAACAAAACAAAGTTTGCATCAGAACGGAAAGGGTCAAGACCCATCTCGCGCAGCTCGTAAACAATGCGATCACGCTGGGCGCGAATATCTGAAACAGTGGCCAGCATTCTGACCGAGTGGCTAAGCGCGGCCTCGGCAGCCGCCTGAGTAAATGCACTTAGGTGATAAGGCAAACGCACCAATCTCAGCGCATCGACCACAGCTGGATCAGCCGCCAAATAGCCGACGCGTGCACCAGCGAATGCGAACGCCTTTGACATGGTGCGGCTGATCATTAGACGCTCGCGGCCCGGAAGTAGTGAGATCGCACTGATGGCGGTTTCGCCAGCAAATTCTGCGTAGGCCTCATCGACGACCAGTACTCCTCCGGTGGTTTCGCTAAGCGCATCGTAGGCGGCCACAATGCAGTCGAGACCCAGTGGTGTTCCGGTTGGATTGTTTGGCGAGCAGAGCAAAACGATATTTGGCTTAGCTGCCTTGATTTGCTCGGAAATAGTCTCGGGGCTGAGTTCAAATCGCTCGTCGCGGTGACCATCGAGGAATTTTGTGCCAGTGCCTTGGGCTAGAAGTGAATACATCGAGTAGGTGGGACTGAAACCCATTGCTGAACGGCCCGGACCGCCAAAAGCCTGGAAAATTTGCTGAAGCACCTCATTGGAACCATTTGCCGCCCAAATGTTTTCTGGAGCTAGATCAAAGTCAAGATAGGTCGCCAGGGCTTTGCGAAGCTCAATGAACTCGCGATCGGGATATCGGTTAATGTCTAGAACAGCGGCAGCTAGGCGGCCAATAATGTCTACTGCGACATCTTCTGGGATGCGGTGCGTGTTCTCGTTGACGTTTAGCGAGACAGGAACTTGCAACTGTGGCGCACCGTAGGGCTTTTGCCCCTTGAGGTCGTCACGAATCGGTAGGTTCTCTAGTTCAGCCATAGGTCAAGGTTACTGGCTGAACAAAGACCCTAAGGAAGTGCGATGCGCTGACCTGGAGTTACGTCTGCTGTAGTTAGGCCATTAAGGCTGACCACTGAAGCGATGAAATCACGAGGGTCTTGATCTGGAGCAACCTTGGCTGCGATCTGCCAAAGGCTTTGGCCAGCAAGAACCGTGACATAGGTGAACTCGGCCTTGCTTGATTGCGATGTAGCGGTAGCCGATTGACCGGTTAGTGCCGAAAGTGCCGTGACAGTGGCGACAGTAAAAGCGGTGGCAACCACCACAAAACGACGACGTGCAAAGTTTGGTGCAACCGCTGTCGCCTGGCGCAAAGTCGGGCGATTCATGTTGCCAACCTGACGAGCGCCTGAATTGGCAATCTGTACTGACTGGAAGTGTGTCATTTGAATCGAATTCCTTTCGGTGATAGACGCTTTGTTCGTACTTTTGTTTCGAACATTTGTTCTATGCAATTAACACTATTCGCACCCTCCGACATCGTGTCAAGAGTTTTTGCAAATATTTTTCGAAAATGTGTTTGATTATTCGAAAATATGCGAATAAGGTTTCGACTATGGAAGAAAAACGCCAAACCCGACGGGCTTCTAGCCTCAGCGCGATGCAGGAGCGCATCCTGCAGGTAATCATGCGTGCCAAACTTGACCGCGGATACACCCCCAGCATGCGCGAAATCGGCGATGAGGTTGGCCTAAAGTCTTCTGCCAGTGTGAGTCACCAGCTGAATCAGCTTGAACTTGCGGGCTACATCAGTCGTGACGCAAATCTTTCACGCGCCATCGAAGTCCTGATCGAACCAGATGGTTGGCAAGGCCAAGACTCAACAGTTCGCGAAAACTCAACCCCGATTGGCGATGCCGCCATGGTGCCGCTTGTAGGTCGAATTGCAGCCGGTGGCCCAATCACTGCCGAACAAAACGTAGAAGAGATCTTCCCGCTTCCTCGTCAGCTAGTTGGCAAGGGAGATTTGTTTCTACTCAAAGTTGTGGGCGAGTCTATGATTGACGCCGCAATTTGCGATGGCGACTGGGTTGTCGTGCGACAGCAGCAAACCGCCGAGAACGGTGACATTGTTGCTGCGATGCTAGAAGAAGAAGCCACCGTCAAGACATTCAAGCAGCGAGATGGGCACACTTGGTTGCTGCCTCGAAACTCAAGCTTTGAGCCAATCCTTGGCGACCATGCGGTAATCCTCGGCAAGGTAGTTGCAGTTCTGCGTTCGGTCTAAGCGACTAAACAATCACCTGAAAAGGCGCAAGTTCAGCGGCTAATTCAGGGTTGACCATAGCTCGAACAAAAGTTCCCGCCTCGCGATAATCCAGAACCATAATCCGCCCATTTAGATGTAGGCGCGATACTAAATCTCCGCGGCTATAAGGAATTACAGCGGCAACCTCGATGTCTGGTTCAGGCAAAAGGATCGCGATTCGAGCAAGAAGCTCATCTATCCCCTCGCCAGTTCTGGCCGATACGCCGATTGAGCCAGGTTCCATTCCCCTAAGCGCCATTCGATGAGTGTCATCAGCCAAATCGATTTTGTTGAAGACAATCAGCTCGGTGATATTTCTAGCACCTACTTCACCGATGACATTTCTGACCGTAGCGATTTGGCCGGCAGGGTCTGGGTGCGAGGCGTCGACCACATGAACCACCAGGTCACTGTCGGCAATTTCTTCGAGAGTCGACCTGAACGCCTCAACGAGCTGGTGTGGCAAATTCTTTACAAACCCAACGGTGTCAGCCAAGGTATAGGCGCGACCATCTGGAGTGGCGGTTTTTCTAACGGTCGGATCAAGTGTGGCAAAGAGTGCATTCTCGACCAGCACGCCAGCCTGAGTCATCTTGTTGAGCAGCGAAGATTTGCCAGCGTTCGTATATCCGGCAATTGCTACTGCCGGAACTTGGTTCTTCTTGCGATTGGCGCGCTTTGTCTCGCGTGCCGGTTTCATCGCCTGAATCTGCTTGCGCAGCTTAGCCATCCGGGTATTGATTCTGCGTCGGTCTAGCTCGATCTTGGTCTCACCGGGGCCACGCGATCCCATTCCGACACCGCCGGCCGCCTGGCCGCCGGCCTGGCGGGACATTGACTCACCCCAGCCTCTAAGGCGTGGCAAGAGGTATTCGAGTTGCGCGAGCTCTACCTGCGCCTTGCCTTCTCGGCTCTTGGCGTGCTGGGCAAAAATATCGAGGATGACTGCTGTGCGATCGATTACCTTCGCGTTTACTACGTCTTCGAGGGCTCGACGCTGAGACGGTGCAAGCTCGGTGTCAGCTATGACGGTGTCAGCACCCGCAGCCGCAACTAAGTTCTTCAGCTCTTGCGCCTTGCCCTTGCCAAGATAAGTGGCCGGATCAGGATGTGCTCGACGCTGAAGCAGGCCGTCTAGAACGGTGGCTCCGGCCGTTTCGGCCAGTGCCGCCAACTCGCGCAGCGAATTCTCGGCATCTTCGAGCGTATTCTCGCCCCAGATTCCGATAAGAATGACCTTCTCGAGGCGCAGTTGTCGATATTCAACATCGGTGATGTCTTGTAGTTCAGTGGACAATCCGGCTACGCGACGCAAAGCCGAACGTTCTTCCCGATCAAACTGATCGCCGTCACTCACGCTGTGACCGTGCGTGTCATCAGCACCAAGCGCCGCAGCCTTTTCGCCTCGGCGCAGAATGCGATCGATCACTTGATCGCCCCTCGATTTAGTCGAAGGCTCGGCCTCGAATTCATCGTTATTGGGCTGTTTTGACATGCCTATAACCCTATTCGCGAATCTGTTAGTGTGTGGCTATGTCTCAAGAGCACTATTTTTCTTCAGACCCAGACACCGAATTCAAGCCCCGAGAAATTCAAGTAGAGCTAGCTGGGCGTTCTTTTGCGGTGACCACGGCTGGTGGCGTTTTTAGCCCCGACCACGTTGATAGTGGAACCGCTGTTTTGCTTGCGCACCTGGATGAGGTTCCGCCCGGCGGCAATCTTTTAGACATTGGCTGTGGCTGGGGGCCGATTGCTCTGTCGCTGGCTTTAGCTTCGCCAAAGTCGACCGTATGGGCTGTCGATGTGAACCAACGCTCACTAAATCTAACCGCCATGAACGCAAAGCGCCTTGGGCTGACCAACATCAAAACTGCTAAACCAGAAGATGTTCCTGGCGATCTCGAGTTCACGGGCATTTGGTCTAACCCGCCCATTCGCGTGGGGAAGGCAGTTTTGCACGAAATTTTGCAGACTTGGCTGCCGAGACTGACCATAGGTGGCGAAAGCCTTCTAGTTGTTCAAAAGAACCTTGGCGCCGATTCGCTGCAGCGTTGGCTCGAGAATAAGCTTGGCGAAGAATTTGGCATATCAAGAATCGATAGCTCGAAGGGCTTCAGGGTCTTGAGCGTAAAGAAAAAGCTATAGGGCGCCTAGGTCTAATTCGCCGTCGTAAACCAGCACAGCCGCACCGCTTAGACCAACGTGCTCGCCCTCTTCGGTGGCAAACATGCGAACCCCGAGCGTGCCGCCCGGAACAGCTACTGACCATTGGTTTGGCGCGCTGGCGCCAGCCCAATGACGAGTCGCAAGCGCAGCGGCAACAATGCCGGTTCCGCAGGAAAGGGTCTCACCTACGCCGCGCTCAAAAACTCGCATGCTGATGTGGCCAGTGCCGTCTTTAATCATCGGCTCGGCAGGCACAACGAATTCAATGTTGGCGCCATGGCTCGGGGCCGGATCTAGGGTTGGTGCCTGGTTCAAATCAAGCTGCTCGAGTTCGGCTGGCTCGGCCAACGCAACAACCACGTGCGGGTTGCCAACATTGATGCCCAGGCCTGGTCGGGCAACACTTAAATTTGCGGCGCTCACCAATGCGTCTGAAGCAAGTTGCCAGCGACCCATGTCAACCGCAAAGCCGGCAAGGTTGCGTTGAATGTCTTTGACTCCGGCGCGAGTGCCGATTGAAAGAGTCTCACCGTCACCAATTTCAACTAAACCCTTTTCGGTTAGGTAGCGAGCAAATACTCGGGTGCCGTTTCCGCACATTTCTGCCGTGCTGCCGTCAGCGTTGTAATAATCCATGAACCATTCAGCTTCAGGTTCGGCCTCGAGAACAGCTGCGCCTTCTGGAAGTGATTGGCTCTTGATAACCCTGATTACACCATCGGCACCAATGCCGAAGTGGCGATCGCAAATCTTGGCAATCTGGCCCGGGGTTAGCGCCAGAGCGCCATCCGGGTCAAGATAAAGCACGAAGTCATTGCCCGTGCCGTGACCCTTGGTGAACTGCAGATGGTTTGCCATGCCTAAAGCTTAAAGGCTGAGTTAGAGTTCGAGGTTTCGATAAACCAGATCAAGGGCTTTGGATGTTGACTCAGGATCTTGGTAATCGAGCCAATTAATACGCTCATCGCGCTTGAACCACGACATTTGGCGCCTTGCATATCGAGAGGTGAGTCGCGCGGTTTCCTCGATGGCTTCGGCCTCAGTCAGGCGACCATCGAGTTGCCCCAAAGCCTGGGCATAGCCAATTGCCTGGCTTGAGGTTTTGCCCGTCCTGATCCCGAGTGGAATCAGACTCTCGGTCTCGGAAACCAATCCAAGCTGCCACATCTTTTGCACTCTCTGTTGCAGGCGGTTTACGAGGTGGGAACGTTCGCTGTTCAGGCCGACTTCAAGCACAGGCTGCCAGCTCTCTGTCTTTTCTGGCAGGGCGGCGGCGAACGGTTGACCGGTAATTAGAACCACCTCGAGAGCACGAACCGTTCGACGCCCATTTTCAGGGATGATGCGGCTCGCAGCACCGGGATCGAGTTCGGCAAGCCGACGATGCAGCGCGTGTGGACCATGCTCAGAGAGTTCAAGCTCGAGCCGCTGGCGCAATTTTTCGTCGCGAGCAGGAAACTCAAAGGTATTGAGCAGAGCTGCGACGTAAAGCATCGATCCGCCGACGACAATTGGAGTCTTGCCCTGTGCTTGCAGCTTTTCAACAAGTGGCCGGGCTATTGCCTGATATTCAGCAGCGGTCGATTCTGATGTGATATCGAGAATATCGAGCATGTGGTGGGAAATTCCGCGACGGTCTTCAATCGGCAATTTTGCTGTGCCGATATCCATGCCTCGATAGAACTGCATCGAGTCGCAATTGATTATTTCTGCTTTGCCACCGCGCGAAATGATTGCTTCGGCGATGTTGAGGGCCAAGTCTGACTTGCCCGTTCCGGTGGGGCCGACCACGGCAACTAGGCGCATGGTTTCGCTCAAAGTGCCTACTGTGGCTTTCTAATCAACGGTATGCCCAGTGAGGCTTTTCCGGTCGATGAGCCCGCAGCCGGAACCGCACAGCTTTCGGCCTCGGCGCGATCCCAGGCATCGCCGGCGATGGTGCGACGAACTGAATACACTGCGTCGTTATCTTGGTCGGCAAGAAGGTGATACGGAGCAGCATCTGTGACTTTAACCGTGACCAAGTCGCCTGGGCGCGGAATTTGGGCCCCGGCCGGAATCTCGAAATGAACCAGGCGGTTTTCTTGAGTGCGCCCAGACATGCGATTTGTAGCGCTGTCTTTGCGACCCTCGTTCATCACCAAAGCTTCAACAGTTAGGCCAATCTGCTTCTGGTTTTCTTTCCAGGCTACGTCGTTGACCAGTTCAATTAGGCGCTCGTAGCGATCTTGGACAACCTCTTTAGGAAGTTGGTCTGGCAAGTCGGCAGCCGGTGTGCCTGGTCGCTTTGAGTATTGGAAAGTGTAAGCCACGGCGAATTTGGCATCGCGAACGGCCTGCATTGTGGCCTGAAAGTCTTCCTCGGTTTCACCAGGGAACCCAACGATGATGTCAGTGCTGATTGCAGCATTTGGCATGGCTTCTCGAACGCGGTCGAGAATGCCCAGGTATTTCTGCATGCGATACGAGCGACGCATTTCTTTCAAGATTCGATCGCTGCCCGATTGCAGCGGCATGTGCAACTGAGGCATGACTGTTGGCGTCTCGGCCATTGCCTCGATCACATCATCGGTGAAGGCAGCAGGGTGCGGGCTGGTGAATCGGATGCGTTCAATGCCCGAGATCTGGCCAGCTGCTCGCAAGAGCTTTGCAAACGCACCCTTGTCACCAAATTCAACGCCATAGGTGTTTACGTTTTGACCAAGAAGGGTGACTTCGATGACACCCTCAGCGGCTAGTGCTTCGATTTCGGCCAGAATCTCGCCCGGGCGTCGATCACGCTCTTTGCCGCGTAGGCTTGGCACGATGCAAAAAGTGCAGGTGTTATTGCAGCCAACCGAGATAGAGACCCAAGCAGAGTAGGTTGAGTCGCGCTTAGTTGGAAGATTCGACGGGAATGTCTCTAGAGATTCAACAATCTCGATTTGTGCCTCGTGGTTGTGGCGGGCGCGCTCTAACAACGCAGGCAATGAGCCGATGTTGTGAGTGCCAAAAACAACGTCAACCCAGGGAGCGCGATCCACGATGGTTTGGCGGTCTTTTTGAGCCAGGCAACCACCAACAGCAATCTGAAAATCAGGATTTTCTTGTTTGCGCGGGTAAAGAACTCCAAGGTTGCCGTAAAGCTTGTTGTCGGCGTTCTCGCGGACAGCGCAGGTATTGAAAACAACCACGTCGGCGGTTCCTGATTCTGCCTTTAGATAACCAGCATCCTCCATTAGCCCAGAGAGACGTTCAGAATCGTGAACGTTCATCTGACACCCGTATGTGCGGACTTCATAGGTGCGGGTTTGGGTTGCGGTCATAAGACTTCGATTTTACAACGAGGCTTCGGCTTGCCGAACAGCCTGACTGACCACTGAAGAACTAAAGCCTTTTCTGAGCAAATAACCCATGAGGCGACGCCGACGAACTTCAGGTTCGAATCGCTGCAACTGAGCGATGCGGCGAAGCGCTAGCGATGATGCAAGTGCCGACTCGTCTTCTTGCGTGATGTCAGCAAGCACCTCGTCGGCTAATTCGATCGAAATACCCTTTTGGCTCAGTTCTCGACGAATGACCGATGCGGACTTTCCTGCAATTTTGCGGCGGCTGCTGACCAGCGTACGAGCGAACTCACGGTCATCGATTAGCCCAACCTCAGTGAATCGAGTTAGGACCTCTTCGGCGATTGATGATTCGATTTCGCGTTTTTCGAGGATCAACCGCAGTTGTTGGGTGGATTTTGAACTGCGCGCTAACTGGTGAAGTAAAACGTTTCGAGCGCGCTGCTCTTGCTTTTCTGGGGAGAGTTCTTTCTTCTCGGGTTTACCTTCTAAGTCAAAGGGGCCCTCCTGTCGCTTTCGACCTGAAGACCCCTTTGGGCTGAAGCTCATTAGCTAGCGCTAGCGGCCTTGGCAGCCGGCTCTTCTTCGACCGGAAGGTCGGCTACCGCACGTGGAACGCCAATGCCCAGCTTTGCCTTGATTTTCTTTTCGATCTCGTCGGCAATCTTTGGGTTTTCGAGCAAGAAGTTTCTGGCATTCTCTTTGCCTTGACCTAGCTGCTCGCCTTCGTAGGTATACCAGGCACCTGACTTCTTAACGATTTCTTTCTCGACGCCAAAGTCAATCAAGCTGCCCTCGCGAGAGATTCCGACACCATAAATGATGTCGAATTCAGCCTGCTTGAATGGCGCAGCCATCTTGTTCTTAACAACCTTGACGCGAGTGCGGTTTCCGACTGCGTCTTGACCATCTTTTAGGGTCTCAATGCGGCGGATGTCTAGGCGAACCGAAGCGTAGAACTTCAAAGCCTTTCCACCGGCAGTGGTCTCAGGGCTGCCGAAGAAGACGCCGATCTTTTCGCGAAGCTGGTTGATGAAAATCATGGTGGTTCCGGTTGAGTTCAGCGCACCGGTCAGCTTGCGAAGCGCCTGAGACATAAGGCGAGCCTGCAATCCAACGTGTGAGTCGCCCATTTCGCCTTCAATTTCAGCGCGCGGCACCAGTGCAGCAACCGAGTCGATAACGATGATGTCGATTGAGCCTGAGCGAATCAACATGTCGGCGATCTCTAGTGCCTGCTCACCGGTGTCTGGCTGGCTAACCAGCAGGGCGTCAATGTCGACACCAAGGGCTTTTGCATATTCTGGGTCAAGGGCGTGCTCAGCGTCGATAAAGGCGGCAATTCCGCCGTTGCGCTGTGCGTTTGCGATTGCGTGAAGAGCAATCGTGGTCTTTCCTGAAGATTCTGGGCCGTAGACCTCAATGATTCGACCCTTTGGCAGACCACCCGTGCCCAACGCCACATCAAGAGCGATAGAGCCGGTAGGGATGACCTCCACTGGGGCACGATCATCTGAACCAAGGCGCATTACTGAGCCTTTGCCGAACTGGCGGTCAATCTGAGCTAGAGCGGTGTCAAGCGCTTTCTCGCGATCTGACGGTGATGGCATTTTGATCCTCTTCTTCTGGCCTGAGCCGAGTCATTTTCTGTATGTTTTGACTCTAGGTTTCACCTCTGACATTCAGTCGTTGGCTGGCTGAAACTGTGGAAAACTGCCCCTGAATTTCAGTTAGCTTGAGGTTAGCACTATTCGAACAAGATTTCGATAGTTAGATTTATCGGCGTGTCTTTTATTCGTGGTTTTGTTCAGTGCGCTTTGGCTTGTCGATGCCATTCCAGCGAGCCTGCGGCACATTATTCGCTCGGCAGATTGCAAACCAGACAGCTCGCAGGTCTTCTCCGGCTGCAATGAGCTGGGCTGCCGTGCGGTCATTGAATTCTGAAAGCACGAGGTCGGTTTGCACAACAGCCGCGTAAGCCGGGCCGAACTCATCATTCATAAGCTGCCGAAATTTGCTTAATCTCATGGTGAGCCGGTTGGGTTGAGCGAATCAGCGACTGAGGCTAACTAGCGACCAACTGATTCAAGTGAGTTTTTGAAAGTAGCCATGAACTCGTCTGGCACAGTGTCTGGCACATACATGACGTCTTCGCGGATGTCGGTGTGTGTCGGCTCAGCGCTTAGCTCAAGCATTTCTAGGCGGTAGCTAACCTCGCGAAGAATTAGCGAGACCGGAACATCGAGTGCGTCGGCAACCGAGGCGAGGATCTCTGACGATGCCTCTTTTTGGCCTCGTTCTACTTCGCTTAGGTATCCAAGCGCCACGCTAGCGCGGCTGGCAACCTGACGAAGTGTGCGGCCACGCTGCTGACGGAAGTCGCGTAGTACATCGCCAAGTTCTTGTCGGACCAAAACCATGTGACACTCCTTTCGTCATTGCCGATACAGGTAACTTACCGGCTAGCTGTGACAAACCTAAATCGAGTCAGCTGAATAAATGCTGCGAATTTTCTGATGGCTCGTTTTGGCTGGTCTTCGCAACATTCGAACATAACTATTGGGCGATTTGTTCCCACAATGCGGCAAGTGCGGCAAGTGCGGCCTGGGCTCTAATCTCGGTGCGATTTCCTGTGTGATCCAGCTCAACAACTGTAGATAGGTCACCTCGAACGATTGCGACAAATACTTTTCCAACCGGTTGACCATCCCGTTCAGTGGGCCCGGCCACTCCGGTTGTGGCTAATGCGTAGATTCGCTCGCGGTCTATACCAAGCGCATCTGCGGTTTTTTTTGCTACCCCGGCAGCCATCTGCTTGGCGACATCCGGGTCGACCGCGCCACGCCTTTCTAGCAATTCAGAGTCAACACCCAGCCACTTGTTTTTAAGCTCGGTTTGATAGGCAACTACTCCCCCGAGAAACACATCCGAGGCGCCTGGAATAGACACGAATCGAGAACTTAAATCACCACCGGTTAGTGACTCGGCAACTGCTAAAAATAAGCCCTGAGACCTAAGCCGATCGATGATTTGACCGGCAAGTTCATCATTCATTATTGCGTCCGCGCCAAGCGGCAACCATATATTGCAGACCGGTATAAACAGTCAAAACCACGACGAACAACAATAGGGCGAGCTCGACCATGCCAAACCAACCCGGCAGCAATCCGGCAATCGGTGACATGATCAAACCGACAACAATACTTTGTGAAACGGTCTTGAGTTTTCCGCCACCCGATGCAGCAACCACACGCTTTCGAATCACGATGAAACGATAGGCGGTGATTCCGAGTTCACGAATCAATATGGCAACAGTGGCCCATACCGGCACCTCGTTAAGAATCGAGAGCGCGACAAGTGCGCCACCGATTAGCGCCTTATCAGCGATTGGGTCAAGTATCTTGCCGAGGTTTGTGATTAGCCCTTTTTTGCGGGCTATAGCACCATCAATGCCGTCGGTAGAAATGCCCAATACAAAGATGAATGTTGCAAACCAGCGCATGAGCTCAAACTCACCGAGCGGTTGAAACAGGAGCCAAATGAAATAAGGCACCAGCAGAATGCGGGCGGTCGTAATTGCGTTAGGCAAGTTCCAGGGGTTGCTAGAGGCAGTGCTCATTAGTTGCGCCCCGTTAGTGACCAGGCGTCTTCGTCGCCATCTTCTTCGTCGCCACGAATGATTGAGTGGTCGCGATTTTCTCTAGGAATAAAGTCTTCGAAACTGCCAGCGGCAAGATTTGTATCTAGCCCAGGTTCTTCATCAATTGTTGAGGCTGCTGCCTGGACCGAAGGTGTGGCAGTTGCACCTGGTTCTCCGCGCAGCTGAGCCAATACCATCGGCAAGTCCTCTGGTTTGACCATTACATCGCGGGCCTTTGAGCCCTCACTTGGGCCAACAATGTTGCGCGATTCCAAAAGATCCATTAGACGCCCCGCCTTGGCAAAGCCCACGCGCAACTTGCGCTGCAGCATCGAGGTCGAACCAAACTGAGAGTTGATGATCAACTCGGCCGCCTGCAGCAGAACCTCTAGGTCGTCGCCGATGTCAGCATCAACGACCTTTGATACCACTGGCTCGTCGACATCTTGTCGATATTCAGGTTGCATTTGAGCTTTGACATGCTCGACGATTTTGTGGAGTTCACTCTCGGCAAGCCAGGCACCCTGAACGCGGATCGGCTTGTTGGTGCCCATCGGAGAAAATAGTGCGTCACCTTGCCCGATAAGCTTTTCGGCGCCCGGTTGGTCGAGAATAACGCGAGAGTCAGTAACAGAGGTGACCGAGAAAGCAAGGCGACTAGGAACGTTTGCCTTGATCAAGCCGGTGACCACGTCAACCGATGGTCGCTGAGTGGCAAGCACGAGGTGGATTCCGGAAGCACGCGCCAACTGAGTAATGCGGACGATTGAGTCTTCGACATCGCGTGGGGCAACGATCATTAGGTCGGCGAGCTCATCTACGACCACTAGCAAGTATGGGTAAGGCTGCAGTTTGCGCTGGCTACCCTCGGGCACTTTTACCTCGCCGGCAACAATTGCGCGGTTGAAGTCATCGATGTGCTTGAAACCGAACGAGGCCAGGTCGTCGTAGCGCATGTCCATTTCTTTGACGACCCACTGCAGGGCTTCGGCGGCCTTCTTGGCATTGGTAATGATTGGGGTGATTAGGTGCGGAACACCCTGATAGGCAGCTAGCTCAACGCGCTTAGGGTCGATCAGCACCATGCGAACCTCGGCCGGCTTGGCGCGCATCAAAATCGAGGTGATCATCGAGTTTACGAAGCTGGATTTTCCGGCACCGGTGGCACCAGCAACCAAAAGGTGCGGCATCTTGGCCAGGTTCGCAATTACGAAACCGCCTTCGACGTCTTTTCCAATTCCGATGGTTAGCGGGTGCAGGCTCTTGGCGGCCAATTCAGAACGCAGCACATCGCCCAAAGATACGGTCTCGCGGTCGGTGTTAGGAATTTCGATACCGATGAGCGACTTGCCAGGAATTGGCGCAAGAATTCGAACCTCGTTGCTGGCAACCGCATAAGAGATGTTGCTTGAAAGGCGGGTTACGGCTTCGACCTTGACGCCCGGAGCCAACTCAACTTCATAGCGCGTGACTGTTGGGCCACGAGAGAAACCAACAACTGCGGCATCGACGCTGAACTCTTTGAAAACACTGGTGATTGCGGCAACGATTTGCTCATTGGCGGCCGACTTGGCTTTTGGCGGAGTGCCCGGTGCCAGAAGCGACAAAGATGGCATCACGTAAGGCTTTGCCGGACGAACCTGGTCAGGCTCGGTTTGGGCGCCTGATGATGCCTGTACTGCCGCAGGTGCAGCTGCAACTGCTGAAGCCTCGACAGGCGCAGCAACCGGGATGTTTACGGGAGCAGTCTCTGCTGAATCAAGCGGTGCCTGGTCAAGTGAGCTGGTTGCAAACAGTGCATCAAAGTCATCGCCATCGCCTTCAAGCGGTGGAGTGTTGGCTTCGACTAAGGCGTTGTCGAAAGCGGGCTCATCCGAGTTTTTAGCTTTGCGCCACCAAGGAACACGTGTGCCATCAAAAGCGTCGGCAACTTCGTCTTCTTCGAATTCTTCGGTAAACGCAGGCTCAGATGATTCGCCAAAGAGATAACCAGGCAGGTCGCGTAGGCGCTGGCCAATCTGGTTCGGTGGGGTTTTCGACATGATCAACAGCGAGCCGAATGCAAAAGCAATCACGATCGGCGTGGCACCCCAAATGGTGATGGTGCTCAAGAAAGGCACCGAGACTAGCCAGCCAAACAAGCCACCACTGGCAGCCAGCTCAACTGCACCTGAAGAAGGTGATGGCTGAGTACCGAAAATGTGGAACAGGCCTGAGATTGAAACCACGAACAAGAAGAGTCCGATGCCGATACGCCCGTTGTCTTTGATGCTTGACGGGTGTCGCATTAGGTAAATCGAAAATACGAACAGGACCAGCGGCAACGCGAAGGCAACCTTGCCGAAAAGCAACCCAAAAGTGAAGGCGTTTAGATTTTGCGCCCACTTTTCGTTGACCAAGAACCAGGTGAAAATCGCACCGGCAATTGACAGTAAAAACAGCAAAAATGGCAGCCCGTCGCGACGCTCTTCTCGAGAGATTTTGTCCGGGCTTAGCGCTCTGGCAGCCTGGCCGGTTGCGTTAGCAAAAAACATGTAAACGCTCGCCAGGGCACCCCAAAAACCGCCTGGGTTCTGAAAATCTTGACGCGTAGTTTGACTGCCTGGCTTGGCTGGTCGAATTGACGCCGTAGCCGCAGGCTTAGCTGAGCGCGGTGCAGGTTTTGGCTTGCGCGCAGGGCTCGCCGAATTGCCTCGCTTTGGAGCGGGTCTCGGTGAGGTTGGGCGGCGCGCTGACATGTCTCAAAACTAACAGCGAGCAGGCCTAAAGCCCTGTAGGCACCCCGATAAAGCAGTGACTCGGGTCGACTAATCGTGCCTTACAACAACCGGGATAATCATCGGGCGACGACGGTGCCGTCTGTTGACCCAGGTTCCGATAGTGCGGCGAATGACCTGCTGAAGTGCGTGAGTATCGCGAACGCCCTCTCCGGCGGCTTCGGCGAGTGCGCTTTCGATCATTGGGCGCACATCATCGAATACGTGGTCTTCTTCGGCAAATGCACGGGCTCGAATTTCAGGACCGACAATTACGCGACCATTCGCGTCAACCACGCAGAAGATCGAGATAAAGC
Organism: Actinomycetota bacterium; assembly: GCA_041191585.1. Taxonomy (GTDB): domain Bacteria; phylum Actinomycetota; class Actinomycetes; order Actinomycetales; family Microbacteriaceae; genus Rhodoluna. The sequence goes on along the minus strand of JBEEOO010000004.1, from coordinate 65,177 downwards.
CCTCTTGGGCCAAAACTCGGCGATCTTTGAGGTCGTCTTCGGTGATTTTGCCGACGGTTTTGCCGTCAACATAAAGCAGGCCGCACTCGACCGCTCCGACCACTTCGGCGATGCCGTTTTCGAGGTCAACTACCCAGCCATCCTCGGTGATCAGAATACGCTCGTGAGGAACGCCAGTCTGTTCAGCTAGGCGACCGTTAGCAATCAGGTGGCGATATTCGCCATGAACCGGCATGACGTTCTTTGGCTTCAAAATGTTGTAGCAGTAGAGCAGTTCGCCTGCGGCAGCGTGACCCGATACGTGAACTTTGGCATTGCCCTTGTGCACGACGTTGGCACCAAGCTTGGTCAGACTGTCGATAACGCGGTATACAGCGTTCTCATTGCCCGGAATCAATGAGCTGGCCAAGATCACGGTGTCGCCCTCGCCAACGGCGATCTCGTGTTCGAGATTTGCCATTCGGGCGAGAGCTGCCATCGGCTCACCTTGTGAACCAGTTGACATGTATACCAGTTCGTTTTCTGGGATGTCATTGGCGTGCTTGCTGTCAATCAGGATGCCGTCTGGCACCTTTAGGTAGCCGAGCTCGGTGGCAATCTGCATGTTGCGCACCATTGAACGACCGACAAGAGCAACCTTGCGATTATTAGCCACTGCGGCATCGATAACCTGCTGCACGCGGTGCACGTGCGATGAGAACGAAGCGACGATAACTCGTCGACGAGACTTAGCCATCACCGATTCGATAACAGGGCCGATGTCTTTTTCTAGCGGGGTGAAGCCCGGCACGTCAGCGTTGGTCGAATCACACAAGAACAGATCTAGGCCCTCTTCGCCAACGCGTGCAAATGAGCGAAGATCGGTCAATCGGCCATCAAGTGGTAGCTGATCCATTTTGAAGTCACCGGTATGAAGAACGCTGCCACCCTTGGTGCGAATGACCACGGCGAGCGCGTCTGGGATCGAGTGGTTTACCGCGATGAACTCTAGGTTGAAGCCCGCCAACTGCTCTCGCTGCCCCTCACTCACAGTGAGGGTGTAAGGCTCGATGCGGTGCTCTTTTAGCTTTGCCTCGACGAATGCAAGGGTCAGCGCTGAACCAATAATCGGGATGTCTTCGCGAAGGCGCAGAAGATATGGCACACCGCCGATGTGGTCTTCGTGACCATGAGTGAGCACGATACCGACTACGTCTGCCAGGCGGTTTTCGATATAGCCAAAGTCAGGCAAAATCACATCGACGCCAGGCTGGTGCTCTTCAGGAAACAACACACCCACGTCGACGATAAGAAGCTTGCCATCAATTTCGAAGACGGTCATGTTGCGGCCGATTTCACCGATTCCGCCGAGCGGAACAATGCGCAAAACGCCTGGGCGAAGTGGTGCCGGGTTAGGCAAAGTTTGAACCATTGGGTTCCTTACTATTAGTCGCGCTAACGACTATCTGGTCGTGCCGGCCACCTTAGGCAGTGCACCACCGGCAGCTGCGTTGCGGTCTGGTCGGAAGTTGTCGAAGCTTAGGCCGGTGACTTTGCCGACCTTCTCGATATCGCTTTCAATGCGGGCTGCTTCGGCATCCTCTGGGCCAACTAGCGGCAAACGCACGCGTGGGCTGCTGATAATTCCAAGTCCGTGAAGGATGTACTTTGCGGCCACGGTTCCTGGAACGTGAGTCATGGCTGCACGCTGAAGCGGCTCAAGTGAGTTGTGCACCTTTAGTGCGTGGTGGAAATCGTTGCGGTTGGTCGCATCCATCATTTCGCGGTATGCGGCCGGTGCAATGTTTGCAGTGACGCTGATCATGCCGGTTGCGCCGATTGATACGTGCGGCAAGACGTTTGCGTCATCACCCGAGAAATAAATCAGGTCGGTTTCGTTCATGATGCGCGAAGCCTGAGCCAAGTCACCCTTGGCGTCTTTGACCGCGATGATGTTTGGGTGCTTGGCGGCACGCAAGAAAGTGTCGTGAGAAATAGCGATTCCGGCGCGACCTGGGATGTCATAGAGGATGACTGGGAGGTCGGTTGCGTCAGCGATCAAGCGGAAGTGAGTTAGCACACCAGCCTGAGTTGGCTTGTTGTAGTAAGGGGTGACCACCATAACGCCGTCTGCGCCGGCCTTTTCGCTTGCCTTGTATAGCTGCATTGCGTGCGCGGTCTCGTTTGAGCCACCGCCGGTGATGATCTTGGCACGGCCACTAGCAACTGACTTGCCAACCTCTACCAACTTGAGCTTCTCGGCGTCGGTCAGGGTGCTGGTCTCGCCAGTGGTTCCGGTGACAACGACACCGTCGGCACCATTAGAGATTACATAGTCGATTAGCTTCTCGGTTGACGCCCAATCGACTTCACCGTCATCGGTCATTGGAGTAACCAGAGCAGCCAGAGTCTGGCCAAAAATGTCTTTTGCGTTGTGTGGCATAGATAAAGACTAGCGGGTGAGCCAAAAGGCGTCACCCGCTGAAGTTCTTAGTGCTTGCTGCTTATGGCGCTACGCGACCATTCGCATTGAATGCCTCATAGGTATAAGGCATTAGCTTGGCCCACTCGGCCTCCATCTTCTCAGCGCACATTTCGATTTCACGCTGAGGGAATGAAGGGAAGTGAGTGCCCTCACGCTTGGTGCGCAAGCTCAAGAAGTTCATCAGAGCGCGGGCATTCATGGTGACATACATGCTCGAGTAGGTGTTCAGCGGAAGCACGATTCGCGCAACCTCGCGAGCAACGCCAGCCTCAAGCATGCGCTTGTATGACTCGTAGGCGTGAATGCTGGCGGTGCGTGACTCTTGCTCAACCAAAGCAACCTGCTCGGCAGTGCCTGGCAAGAACTCGTAGTGACCGGTTTTGCCGACCTGAACTAGGTTGCGCTCTGGAGCTGGAACATAGAAAACCGGTGCTAGCTCTTTGTATCGACCTGATTCTTCGTTGTAGCTAGCAATGCGGTGGCGCATGAATTCGCGGAACACGAAGATCGGCGCTTGCACATAGAAAGTTAGTGAGTTGTGCTCAAATGGCGAGCCGTGGCGATCGCGCATTAGGTAGTTGATTAGACCCTTGCTGCGCTTTTCGTCTTCTGAGGCATCGGTGTTGGCGGCTGCGCTCTCAAGAGTTTGCTCACCCTGAGTTGAAACACGGGCTGCAAAAAGCACATCGGAGTCGGCCGCGTGGCCACGAACTAGTTCGACGGTGACGTCGCTGCGAAAAATTATTTCAGACACCAGAACAGCCTAATGGCGCGCGAAGGCAGTCGCGTTTATTTAGGCGGATAGCGAGTTTCGAAGTAAAAAAACGTAAGAGAACCGCACCGGCACGGATAGCAAATTATCCTTGTGGTTATGGCCTTTGAAACCAAGCTCGCCTTGATTGCCGCACTGCTGGTGCTGAGCACGCTGCTTGGTATTTATTGGAGAGCGAGCGTTGGCCGAGCCAAGCGCATCAAATCAGGAAAACAAGTTGATCTTGCCCGCCTCGGAGCCACCAAAAACAGCCAACCGGTGACCAAATTTGGCAAGAAAGCCACCCTGCTTCAGTTCTCAAGTGAAGTATGCAGTCAATGCGCTCAGACCGCTCGCTATTTTGGGCAGCTTGAAGGCGCGAAAAAAGACCTTCTGCACATCGATGTTGACGTGACTCACCGCATGGATCTTGCCGCTCACTTCAACGTCTTTCAGACTCCAACGACGCTGATTTTGGATGCCAACGGAATCGTTAAAGCTCGAATCGGTGGAACCCCTAGACCAAATGTCATTAGTCAAGAACTAGAGAAACTGGATATCAAATGAGCAGCACAGCAACTGAAAAGACTCCGGCCGGCATTGACCCGAGAGGTCCTCGTTTTGGGGCTTCAATCACGTCAGTATTGCTGCTAATCACGGTGTTCCTGGCAATTGACCCACTCACCTTCAAGTCTGCCTATGCCCTGCTCGGTGTAATCACCTTCTTGTTTGCCATTGGCGCGCTGTATGGCACCGCAAAGCACCCTTACGGCTGGCTGTTCAAGAAGTTTGTGCGCCCGCGTCTGCAGCCACCAACCGAACTTGAAGACCCGCGCCCACCACGTTTTGCGCAGACCGTTGGGTTGATTGTGGCTGGAACCGGATTGATCCTGGGTCTATTTGGCGTGCCATACGGGCTTGCAATTGCTGCCGCAGCTGCGTTTGTGGCGGCATTTTTGAACGCGGTTTTTGCCTATTGCCTGGGCTGCCAGATTTATCTAGGACTGCAGCGAATCGGAATTATTCGCCACTAGATCGGCGGATCGCCTCGCGCATTGCGGCGCGCGCACGTGGGCGGTCACCGGCAGCGTCGTAAGTGAGCCCTAAGGCAAACCAGCTTTTCCAGTTGTCAGGGTCTGCCTCGGTCAGTTTGCGAACGCGCTCGAATTCGAGGCGAGCAGACTCTTTGGTTGGGCGCCCGCTTGGTCTGAGCTCAAAGCTGAACATCGGCCATTCGTTTTTTGTCTCAAGTGACTTCGCTAGCTTCTCGACTGCGATTCCAAATTTGAATTCGCGATAGATAGAGAAAATTGCGATTACCGGAAACACCAGGATTAGCGCCCCGAAAACAATCTGAAGTGGATCGCCCGAGCTGACCAGAAGCAATCCGTGCTGGCCCAAAATGGCAACATAAACCAGAACTAGGCCGGTGGTGGCGAATGCGCCCAGCTTGGCGCCGGCGGCGAATTTAAACATCTTGATTTGCGTCAACAACCGACTGCAATCCGACCAAAAGGCCGGTTGACTTGAAGGCGGTACGCAAGCTGAGCAAAATGCCGTAAGAGTAAGCCTGAACCGATGAGGTTTCGTGCGAGATAGTAAGCAGCTCGCTGTTGCCACCGAAGAAGACATCTTGCTTGGCCGAGACTCCGGCTAGGCGCAGAGAGTGAATTGGAACGCCGGCCACGACCTCGCCACGAGCCTGTTGACCAACCTCTGGAATCAAATGCTGAGTTAGTTCTTTTCTTGCTTCAGCAATCATCTCGGCGGTGCGGACCGCGGTTCCGGAAGGTGAATCGATTTTGCCAGCGTGGTGAGCCTCGACGATTTCAATCGAATTGAAGAACTTTGCCGCCTGAGCTGCAAATGACGAGGCCAGCATTGAGCCAATTGAAAAATTAGGGATAACCACTACGCCAGCACCCGTGCCCTTAAGGTCTTGCTCGAGCACTGCAAGCTTTGCTGATGACCAACCGCTGGTGCCAACCACGATTTTCATACCGTGGGTGATGGCAAAATTGACAACGCTTTCGCTGACTTCGAGCTTGGTCACTTCAAAGATGACGTCCGCGCCAATTGCGTCGGTCAATTCAGACTTTGAGTCGAGCGCGGCGTGCAGGGTCAGATCCTGAGCAGCGTCGATTAGATCGAGGGCAAGCTTGCCCATTCTTCCGGTGGCGCCAACTACGGCAATTTTGATAGTCACAGGTCTAGGTTAGATGAACTCGTCGAATAGGTTCGACTTAACATCACCCACGGCAACAATCGAACGCTCTTTAGAAAGCAGATCTTTAGCCAAAGCCATCACCTGTTCGTTAGTGACCGCGTCGAATGAAGCGAATGTTTGGTCAAGGTCGATGAACTGCCCCTGAACAATTTCGGCGCTTGCCAAACGGCTCATGCGCGACTGACTGCTCTCGAACTTTAGGGCTAGAGAACCGCTGATGTTTCCCTTTGCCAGTTCAAGCTCGGCTTCGGTGATGCCATCGGCGGCAATCTTCTCAAATTCGGCGATCATCAGTCGGGTTACTTCGGCAGTTTTCGCCGGAGAGCAACCGGCATACAGGCCAAAATATGCGCCGTCTGAATAGCCCTGATTGAACGAATAAACCGAATAGGCCAAACCGCGCTTCTCTCGAATTTCTTGAAATAGCCTCGAACTCATGCCGCCACCTAGAACGGTGTTAAGAACGCCCATGGCATAGCGCCTTGGGTCGTCGGCAATCAGGCCTTGAGTTCCGACAATGACATTGGCTTGCTGAATCGGGCGGTGAATTACTTTCAACGCGGTGCCTCGATTAATTTCAGCCTGGTTGAGCAGTCGACGTTCAACCGGAGCTGCCGAGAGGCTTAGATCCCAGCCAGCGGTGGTGAGGCCGGTTTCAACAAGTTCAATTAGTTGATTGTGGTCAACGCCACCGGCTGCAACTACAACCAGATCCTGTGGGCGATAGTTCTCTTTGTAGTGCTGCCAAACCGCTTCGCGAGTGACCGCAGAAATGGTCTCTTTGGTGCCGCCAATCGGGCGACCTAGGGCATGATCGCCCAAAACAGCCTCTGAAAAAATTTCGTGAACGACATCTTGTGGGTCGTCATCATTCATCGCCAGCTCTTCGAGAATAACTGGGCGTTCGTTTTCGAATTCAACCGGATCAATCAGTGACGAGGTGAGCATGTCTGCGATCACATCTACCGCGACCGGCAGCGCCTTGTCTTGAACGCGGGCGTAATAGCTGGTGTGTTCCTTGCCGGTAGAGGCATTTGAGGAACCACCCACCGAGTCGAAAGCGATTGCGATGTCAAGCGCGCTGCGGCGCTTAGTGCCCTTGAAAAGTAGGTGCTCTAGAAAGTGAGTTGAACCATAGTGACCGTTGGTTTCGTCGCGAGAGCCAACCGCCACTGAAAATGAAACCGAAGCGCTGGCGGCGCCTGGAACATGCTCAGTTAAAACGCGAACACCGCTCGGAAGGATAGTGCGGCGAACCACACTACCTCCCGAAGCGGTGAACGAGAGTTCGCTCTGATCGAGCGGAAAGACTATTTCAGACACTTACTCTTCGTCTGAATCGTCGGCAGCTGAGTCACCCTCAACAACTGGAGCAAGTGAAAGCTTGCCGCGGTCGTCAATCTTGGTGATTTCAACCTGTAGCTTCTGGCCGACCTCAAGAACGTCTTCAACGTTCTCAACGCGCTTGCCAGCAAGCTTCTTTAGCTCTGAAATGTGAAGTAGTCCGTCTTTGCCAGGAACTAGCGAAACGAAAGCACCAAAGGTGGCTAGCTTCACAACGGTGCCCAAGAAGCGCTCGCCAATCTCAGGGACGTGAGGGTTTGCGATTGCGTTAACCGCAGCCTTCGCTGCGGTTGCGCCGATGTAGACGGTTCCGTCATCTTCGATTGAGATGTCGGCACCGGTGTCTTCTTGGATCTGGTTGATCATCTTGCCCTTTGGACCAATGACCTCACCGATCTTGTCAACTGGAATCTTGACTGCGATTACGCGCGGAGCGGTTGGTGCCATCTCGTCTGGCTCGCTGATTGCCTGAGCCATGATGTCAAGGATGTGCAGACGGGCCTCTTTAGCCTGAGTCAACGCGCCCTTTAGGACATCTGATGGAATTCCATCGAGCTTGGTGTCTAGCTGAATAGCAGTCACGAAGTCGCGGGTTCCGGCAACCTTGAAGTCCATGTCGCCAAGTGCGTCTTCGGCACCAAGGATGTCGGTGATCGCAGCGTATTCGGTCTTGCCGTTGATCTCATCTGAAATAAGACCCATGGCGATACCGGCAACCGGTGCGCGCAGTGGAACACCGGCGCTCAAAAGAGCCAAGGTCGAAGCACAAACTGAACCCATTGAGGTTGAACCGTTTGAGCCAAGAGCCTCTGATACCTGACGGATTGCGTATGGGAAGTCTTCGCGCTTTGGAAGAACTGGAACCAGAGCACGCTCAGCCAATGCACCGTGACCGATTTCGCGGCGCTTTGGAGTGCCAACACGACCAACCTCACCGGTTGAGTAAGGAGGGAAGTTGTAGTTGTGCATGTAGCGCTTTGAAGTCACTGGGGTCAGTGCGTCAATCTGCTGCTCCATCTTCAACATGTTCAGGGTGGTGATACCCATGATCTGAGTCTCGCCGCGCTCGAAGATTGCTGAACCGTGAACGCGAGGAACTACGTGAATCTCGGCACTGATCGCACGGATGTCGCGCTTGCCGCGACCGTCGATGCGGATGCCCTCTTTTAGAACACGGGTGCGAACAATCTTTTTGGTCACTGACTTGTAGGCTGCTGAGAACTGAGCTAGCTGCTCTTCGGTTAGTGACTCTTCAAGCTTGGCCTTGGTTGCAGCCTTTAGCTCGTCGTCAGCATTCTGACGCTCGACCTTGTCGGCAATCTTGTAGACCTCGGCAAGCTGAGCTGCTGCTGCAGACTCGACTGCGGCATAAACCTCATCGGTGTAAGGCAAGAAGACCGGGTATTCTGCGGTTTCTTTAGCAGCCTTGGCAGCTAGGCGAGCCTGTGCCTCAACCAATGCCTTGATGAATGGCTTGGCAGCGACTAGACCCTCAGCAACAACGTCTTCTGAAGGAGCCTTAGCGCCGTCGGCGATTAGGTCGATTACGTTCTCTGAAGCCTCAGCCTCAACCATCATGATTGCAACGTCTTCGACGCCGTTCTCAACAATGACGCGACCGGCAACCACCATGTCGAACACTGAACGCTCAAGCTGTGAGTGCTTAGGGAATGCAACCCACTGACCATCGATAAGTGCAACACGGACACCTCCGATTGGACCTGAGAATGGCAAGCCGGCAAGCTGGGTTGACATTGAAGCTGCGTTAATTGCCACTACGTCATATAGCTCGTCTGGCTCGATAGCCAAAACGCTGACAACGATCTGAATCTCATTGCGCAGGCCATCAACGAATGATGGACGAAGTGGTCGGTCGATTAGACGACAGGTAAGAATCGCCTCGGTTGATGGGCGGCCTTCGCGACGGAAGAAGCTTCCTGGAATCTTTCCGGCGGCATACATGCGCTCTTCAACGTCGATGGTTAGCGGGAAGAAGTCGAACTGGTCTTTTGGCTGCTTGCTTGCAGTGGTAGCCGAGAACAGCATGGTCTCTTCGTCGATGTAAACAGCTGCGGCACCCTGTGCCTGCTTTGCTAGACGACCGGTTTCGAAGCGAATGGTGCGCTTGCCGAATTTTCCGTTGTCGATAACTGCGGTCTCATACTGAGTTCCGCTCATGGTTTCAATTTCGTGAGCCACTCTGGGCCCTCCTCTTTATCCTCGATGCACCTCGATTATTCGAAGCGCGCGAACAAAGACGGCAAAACTTGCCTATTTTTTAGGGATGCCCTGGTCTGCAGTAATAAACCTTGATTCTCTGATCAAGATCCACAACCGAAGACCAGCAAGCCCAGCCACTTTGTTCTTGGTCAGACTACCAGAGGGCGGATGAATCACCTAGGGTTCGCGGTGAACAAACTTAAAACAAAAGACCCTGCCGAAGCAGAGTCTTTTGAAAAGTTTAAAATCGCGTCGATTTATCGACGTAGGCCTAGGCGCTCGATTAGTGAGCGGTAGCGTGCGATGTCGACACCCTGTAGGTAGCCAAGTAGACGGCGACGCTGACCAACCAAGATAAGTAGGCCACGGCGGCTGTGGTGGTCGTGCTTGTGCTCTTTTAGGTGCTCGGTTAGGTCGCTGATCCGCTTGGTTAGAACCGCAATCTGAACCTCTGGAGAACCAGTGTCGCCAGGGTGAGTTGCGTACTCGTTGATGATTGCAGTCTTCACTGCTGCTGCTAGAGCCATTGTTTCCTCTGTTCAGATTGCTGCGCGGCGCATGAAACGGAATGTTTCTGCTCTCTTGATCCGCGGCCGATACACGGCAACCTGAACAGCTTAGTAGACAAGTTGGCCGATATCTAGCGCAAGAAAAATCCCGACCCACTTGCGTGGGCCGGGATCTCTGAATTGCTAGTTTGACTGAGTGCTTTCATCAGGAGCAATTCCCGAAATCGAGTCGTCGGGAGCTGCTGGACGGTCTCCATCTTGTGGCTGTTGGCCATCAAAGTCGTGTGGTGGTCGAGGTGGGTGGTTTTCGAAATCGCCATCACCGTCTGGACCGAACTTGCCGGGCTTGCCGAAATCGTCGCCATCCGGACGATCTCCATCAAACTGCTCGCCAAAAGTTGTCTTGTCGTCGTGGCTTGAGATCTGGCCGGCTACTACCCCACCGGCAAATACAGCACCCAGTGCAAGCGCACCACCTACTGCAATCGCAGTGATCTTGGCAGGCTTGCCCTTAATCCACGCAAATCGACTGCCAGCATTGGCATCGTCGTTTAGATACGGGTTTGCTTCTGAAACTGCGTCGCTGTTGGTCGCGTCGAGTGACTGAGTTGAATCCTGTGCGTCTTTAGCCATTTTGGTTTCCTTTCTTCGGCTGACAGGTTTGAGATTGTCAGTCGAGTTTGGACGTTTCCCGTGATGTAGCTGGGTGTTGCCTGTGAAAGACTAGGCCGGCCAGCAGAGGCCGAGTTGGTTTCGAACTACATCTACATCGCGATTGATTGCCTCAATCAGCGATTCAACACCGTCAAATTTCTCGGTAGCTCGAACAAAATCCACGTATTCAAAATCGACGATTTTGCCGTAAAGGTCGAGGTCGGTTTGATCTAGAACATAACCTTCGACCAGGCGAGGAACAGCCTGAAAAGTCTCGTTGATGCCAACAGAAAGGGCGGCCGGGTAGCGGCGGCTATCGGCATAGAGCCAACCGGAATAGACGCCGTCTAGTGGCAAATAACCTTCGGCATCGCGTGACATGTTGGCGGTTGGAAATCCGATGGTTCGACCGATTTTTAACCCGTGCTCGATCTCGCCAGTGGTTCGATGGTTTCGACCCAAAAGCTTGGCTGCCCCGGCAACATCACCAGCATCCAGCTTTTCGCGGATCAAAGTCGAAGAAACCTTTTGGCCATTAGCCGTTGCGTGCGTGACAACCTTGACCACAAATCCGTGTTCGGCACCAAGTTCGCGCAGGGTGTTGACGTCACCGGCACCACGCTTGCCAAACCTGAACGATTCACCAACCAAGACCACCTGAGCCTTGAGGGCGTCGACGACGATCATTTTCACAAACTCTTCTGGAGTTAGATCGGCCAACTCGCGATCAAAGGTCAAATTCAAAAGTGAACTAACGCCCAACTCGGCCAGCAATTGCTTCTTTTGCTCGGGGCCGACAATGGGCAGTTTGACCTGCCCTGGGTTTAGAACGGCATCTGGATGACGATCGAAGGTGATTACTACCGGCGCGAGCATGTGGTTATCGGCTACTTCGCAAAGCTCGGCAATTAGTTTTTTGTGACCTAGGTGGATGCCATCAAATTTTCCGATTGTGACGGCTGTAGGCGCGAAATCAGCCGGCACCTGATTCGGGGAGGTCCAGATTTGCATTAGCTGTGGTTCGCTCGCTTTAGCCACATCAAGCCAAGAACTGGCAGAACAAGTGGCACGCAGCCGTAGGCAATGCCGAAGTAAGACCAAACAGTGCGAACCTGAACACCTTCGTAATTAAAAACTTCTGGCAGAACAAAGCTGGCCAAACCGATGATGACAACGCCGACCAATTCGATCGAAACGGCAATCCACGCTATTTTTCTGGCTGTGCTGCCCGAGCGAGCGAGCGCAATCGTTGCGACTATGTATACCGCCGCTGAGAACGCCGACAGCGAGTAAGGCAAAGGCGCCTGATCAAACTTTGCGATCAACTCGTATGAGGCACGGCCGGTTGCTGCCAAAGCCAAAATCGCATAAGCAGCCACTAGCAATCGGCCGATACCGAGCTGGGCTTTGGGGGTTGTCATGGCTAAATTCTAGCCAAGCCCAAATGGCGCCCCGCGTCTAATTGACTATTCGGCTGGGGTCTGAGAATCAGTAGGAGCTAGAGTCGGCAAACCGGCTGCAATCAGCTGAGCTCCCGCGATTCGCGCGTTTTCATTCAACGGAACCATTGTGCTGGTAGCCAAAACACCCTGTTGATCTTGGCGTAAGAAGAAGCGTGCGATGGTCCTGGTCAAGGTGCTGTCTGAACCACACAGAGCAATGTTCACAGGATAAATTGCCTGGTATGGAAGTGGCGCTTCGTCGCTTCCTTTTGGTGGAACTGGCTTTTGGGTTGGATCCAAGCTGACCTCAACGGCACTCTCGGTCGACTTTACATTCCACTGGGTGGCAGCTGAAGCAATCGTGTCTAGCCCCGGCACTACAACGTTCTCGTAGGCATCTGGGCCATTCAGCACATTTGCCAGCATGCTGCCGGCAAGTAGCGCCTCTGAATAAGGAACCAGTGCAATTGCACCTTCTGGAAGATCTGCTAGAAGCGATTGAAAATCGGCTGCGGTTGGGGTTAGCTTCGAGCCTGCACTGTCTGCCCCAAGAGTCTTGACCCAAGCGCCGAGTGCATCGATAGCCGGCTGGGTTGACTCCTTGATCAGGATGATCTCAGTCGCTGGCATTGCGTTGTCTGGGTTGATAGCCACAAGGGCCGGGTCGTCCCACTGGGTGATCTGACCCGAGAGAATGCCGGCAATGGTTTTGCCGTCGAGGTTTAGCGAAGAAATATCGAGAGAGTTGAAAGCGAAGACACCGGCATCTATTGAGAATGGAGCTCGAGCGAAAGGCTTGCAAGCCTCGCTGGTCTGGGCTGAGATCTCAATCTCAGCAGATTCTCCCTCAGCCACTTGATCAAAGCTCATGTCACCGCAGGCTGCAGCCATAGCATCTGCCCAGGTGGCGCCTAGGTCTGCCGAAGCGCTTGGTATTGCCAGCGATGCTGAACCAGATTCACACTGCACATTTTTTTCAGCCAGCTCCACCAGCAGCGATGCTGGCATCGGAGGGTCACACGCAGCTAGAGATAGAGCGATACCTGCGGCTAGTGCCACTGCTTTGAGTTTGCGCAAGATGTGTCCTTCGTTTTTTACTGCTCTTATTTTGAATCAAAGAATGGAGCGCGATCACAATTGACCGCGCTCCATTCTTTTTTAGTACTTGTTCAATTAGCCAATCTTTGCAGCAAGCTTTAAGGCCTGCTTCTGGAAAGCGCCGCTTAGAGCTACGTACTGAAGACCAGCAGCCTTAGCTGGTGCACAGGTGCTCAGGAAGTAGGTGAAGAAGCCCTTCACGGCTGCTGCCTTAGCGGTGCCCTTGGCGGTTGGAGCAATTCCGTATGAAACTACTGAGAGGTTGTAGCCACCCTTTACAGATGCTTCGTAGTCGAACTTGACAACGCCCTGAGAGTTCATCTGCTGCTTAGCTAGGAACAGTGCTGATGAGCGAACGGTTGGAAGCTGGTACTGGCCAGCGCCGTTTAGAAGTGCAGCTGAAGGCAAGCCTGAAGTTGCAGCGTCTGATAGGTCAAGGTAGCCGATTGAGTATGCGGTGCTCTTGATTGCTGATAGAACACCGGTGCTCTTTGCGCCACCGATGCCATAGGTCTTGCCTGCGCCGGTCACGAATGAGTCATTCTGCTTCCAGTCAGCACCAACGGTCTGAGCCAAGAAGTTGGTGAAGTTGTTTGAGGTTCCTGAGTTGTCAGAACGGTAAACGGTCTGGATCTTCTGAGCAGGAAGCTTTGCGCCCTTGTTAACCTTGGCGATCTTGGCGTCGTTCCACATGGTGATGTCACCAAGGAAGATGTCGCTGACTAGCTGAGGAGTTAGCTTTAGAGACTTTAGGCCAGCTACGTTGAAAGTTAGTGCGATTGGGCCACCGACTAGTGGAACATAGGTGAACTTTGAAGTAGGTGCGGTGCCAGCTGAGTAGGTTGAGTCTGAAGCAGCAAAGTCAACGTTGCCCTTGGTGAACTCTGACTTGCCGGTTCCTGAACCAGTGTTGGTGTATGAAACGTTTGCTTCGGTGTAAGCCGAGCGGCAAGCCTCTACTAGAAGTGCTGGGTAGCCAGCGCCTTTTCCGGTTACAGACTCGGCAGCAGTAGCTGCTGGGCCGGTTAGTGCAACGGTTGCGATTAGAGCAGTTGCGGCTAGAACGCCACTAACTTTGCGCATGTATTTCTCCTTGTAATGTGTGGTCTCTTTCAGACAACACAATTCAATGTTTACGAAGTTAACTTAGGTTCTGAAGTTTGATAACTAGTGAAGAACCAAAGGTGAACAATTGGCTAACCGAAGTGACCGTTGACGTAGTCGTTGGTGCGAGAATCGATTGGCTTATTGAAAACGTCATCGGTTGGGCCGAACTCGACCACGTGACCAGGGTTGCCGTCTTCTGACAAGAAGAATGCGGTCTGATCTGCAACTCGCTGAGCCTGCTGCATGTTGTGAGTCACAATCACGATGGTCATCGAGTCTTTTAGCTCAAGAATGGTCTCTTCGATGCGACGGGTTGAACCTGGGTCAAGCGCTGAACATGGCTCATCCATTAGCAATACCTCTGGATCCATCGCCAATCCGCGAGCGATGCAAAGACGCTGCTGCTGACCACCTGAAAGTGAAAGAGCTGGCTCGTTAAGTCGATCCTTGACTTCGTTCCAGATTGATGCGCGGCGCAGTGAGGTTTCAACCAGTTCGGCTGGGTTGTCATTTTTGCGACCTGAAAGCTTCAAGCCCGAGAGTACGTTTTCTTTGATCGACATTGTTGGGAACGGATTTGGCTTCTGGAAAACCATTCCGATTTTGATGCGGACGTTTACTGGGTCGACCGACTCTTCATAGATGTCTTGCCCATCTAGTAGCACTTTGCCGCCGAAACCTGCACCTGGGATCAATTCGTGCATACGGTTTAGGGTGCGAATAAAAGTTGACTTTCCGCATCCCGATGGCCCGATAAGTGCGGTCACCTGATTGGTTGGGAACTGCAGCGAGACATCCTTGAGGACGTGACGTTCACCGAACCAGACGTTGACATTCTCAGAGCTTAGGTGGAATTGAGCCGACATGAGCCTTACTTTCTCTTCTTGGCTTTTGGCGCTGGGGTTGAACGGGTAGCAAAGCGGGCGGCGGCGAATAGCACGCCAACCAAAATCAGAATCACCAGGGCTGCACCCCACGCGCGCTGCAGTGAAGTGTCGAAGCCCATAGTGACGTAGTTGTAGAGATAGGTAGGCAATGTGGACATGCCGCCTTCGAAAATGTTTAGGTTGGTGTTGTTAGCTGAGAATGTGGTCAGGATCAACGGGGCAGTTTCACCGATAACACGAGCGACACCTAGCAACACGGCAGTGACGATGCCTGAAGATGCAGCTGGCAAAGTGACCTGCAAGAAGGCGCGCCATGCAGGCGCACCCAGTGCGAGCGCGCCATTTCTAAGCTCTTTAGGCACCAAGCGCAGCGCTTCTTCGGCAACGCGAGAAACGGTCGGCAACATAAGCGGGATCAAGGCGAGTGAGCCAGCGAATCCGGCGTATTGAGTAATTCCACTGGCGATGAGCAGGGCGTAGATAAATAGACCGGCTACCACCGATGGCAAGCCTGACATTGCCTGTAGCAGCGAGCGAATCAGCCCGCGGCTCTTGCCCTGAGTTTCGGTGATGTACACAGCGGTTGCAATGCCCAATGGCACAGTAATCACGGTAGCGAGGCCGACGATTAGGAACGAGCCGATAATTGCGTGCCCTACTCCACCAATTTCTAGAGGTGCGGTCGGGTCAACGTAGACGTTGTTTTGATAGAAGAAATGCGGGCTGATTGCCTTGCCGCCATTTTCAATGACCGACCAAAGCACTGAAACCAACAACACCAAAACAAAGGTTGCAAAGAAATATGTGACGACCAAAAGCAGACCGTCAAGGATGCCTCGGCGACCAAACCCATAGAAACCGGCAAAACCACCAGCGAGAATTTGTAGCGGCAAAAATACGGTGAAAAGAACGCCCATGAACTCATTGCCAGAAATCAGCAAGAAGGCAAGCGCGATAACGGCCGGCAAAACACTGCTTAGTGCGATGACGCCCTTTAGACGTGGCTGGATTTTGGCCCAAGGCTGAGCGTTTGCAGGGCGCTCAACTGGCGACAGGTCGATTAGTTTCTCCATGGTTGTGCCTTTGCAACGATGTAGGAGGCGATGGCGTTGATGATCAGGGTGGCTACGAACAGAACTACGCCGGCAGCCATGAGTCCGGCAATTTCGGCCGGGGTGGCTTCGCCAAACTTAGCCAAGATAAGTGATGCGACTGCGCCACCCTTTGGCTCAAGGATTTGGTAGAAGTTGAAGTCGTCGTAGACCAGGTTCAGCACGAAGAAGATGGCGACGGTTTCACCTAGAGCTCGGCCTAGGCCTAGAAGCACTCCACCAACCACACCACCGGCAGCGGTTGGCAAAATCACTTTGCGGAACGTTGACTCCCTGTTGCCACCAAGGGCGAGCGATGCCTTGATGATCTCTTGATCCATTTGACTAAAGATTTCGCGAGTAATAGACGCGATAATCGGCACGATCATCACCGCAACTACGAGTCCGGCGATAAATGGTGATCGCAAAAAGTTGCCAGCGTTGTTTGAGAAGAGAGGCAACCAGCCAAGAACTGAATTGAGCTCTTGGGCCCAGCCCGCGGCCACGGTCGAGAACAAACTGACGCCCCAAAGGCCTATAACCACAGAAGGAATAGCCGCGAGAAGGTCAACCAAAATAGTGGCGCTTTTGGCTAGCGCCTTTGGGGCGATGAACTCGATGAAGTATGCAATCGAGATCGCCATTGGAACTGCAAAAATTACGCCGATGGTTGCCACGAGGAAAGAACCCCAAAGCATTGGTCCAATGTGCAGAACGATTGGGTCTAGCGAGGTGTCCCATCCGCTACCGAAGATGAAGTTGAGCAAACCCTGAGATTCAAAAGCCGGCCAAGCACGCAAAACCAAAAAGATCAGAATTGCGCTAGTAATAACGATTGCTGAATAGGCAGCAGCGGTAGCAATACCAAAGAAAACCTTGTCAGGAACTGTCGATGGCTTAACGACCAATTTGCGTCTTGGCGTGGCTTGATATGGCGCTTCTGCGGTCATGAACTAAATCATCATCGCCACACGTGAAGTTATTCTTGTCAGCCGGTGAACGGCAGATGAACAAACCGATCAAATCGGTTGCGACTTAAGCCACTCCAAACCAAATTTGGCTCATTCTAGCCAGCATCACGGCGACCGTGAACGCGCCCACCGAGAGCACAAAAGTTGACCACCTTGTGCGTTCAATTAGCGCCCAGAAGCCGGCACCCAGCGGAACAATTAGGGCAACAATCAAGTAGGCAAAAAACTCGACCGTATCGGTTTTGGCTCGAGCTCCCCCGGCCACCAACACGATCGAAATCACTAGCTGGACCAGCAGACCAAGCTCGCTGACGGCTAGCGCACCGAGGCTAATCAGGCTCGGTTTGCGACGAGCAACGCCAAAAATAAATAGCAGCGCCGATGCAGCAAAAGCGAAAATAACCTGGATTTGATAAGCGAGTTCAATCACACGTTTGATTCCTTGGTCTGCTTTTTAGTTGAGTCGGCTTCAGAGAATACAACCACCGACTTCACCTGGCTTCCTGAACGCTCCAAAATGGCAATCAGGTTTCCGGCTTGATCGAATCCGGCAAATTCTTCAGAGCCTTCGTTGTTGTGCGCCAGTCGCTTGCCGTGACGAAGGTCGATGACATCCTGGTCACTAAGAATTCGGCCTTCAAACTGCTCTTTTGCCGCATCGGCCAGCGGCATCAGGTTTAGGGTTTCGGGCTCGCTCTCGCGAACGAGGTGGGCGATCGACTGCGCCGAATCGACTGAATAGTCGCCAATGCGAGTGCGGCGAAGTGCCGTCAAGTGACCTCCAACGCCAAGTGCCCGCCCAAGGTCTCGCGCCAGTGCTCGTATGTAGGTTCCTGAACTGCAGTCAATTTCGGCATCTAAGTCGAGATAAGTCTGGTCACCCTCGACCACGATGCGGGGTTCACCGATTAATTCGAACCTTGAGACTGTGACTGGGCGAGACTTTAAAACAACTTCTTGGCCAGAGCGCACCATTGAATATGCGCGCTTGCCGTCAACCTTGATGGCCGAGACTGAGCTCGGCACCTGTTCGATATCACCGGTTAGTTTTTGAATTTCGGCTTTAATCTGGCTGAGTTCGATTGCCAATACCTGATCAGACGATGCCTGCTCGATAACCTCTGACTCACGGTCATCGGTAATCGTGGCTGCGCCTAAGCGAATGGTGGTGCGATAGGTCTTGTCATCGCCCACGATGAAGGTGAGGAGCTTGGTAGCAGATTCAACGCCGAGAATTAGAAGGCCGGTGGCCATCGGGTCTAGCGTTCCGGCATGACCAACTTTGCGAGTGCCAGCCAGGCGTCGAATTTTGGCAACCACGTCGTGGCTAGTCCAGCCTTCAGGCTTGTCGATAAGAACTAGGCCAGAAGCCAATTTCTACTCGTCTTCTTCGTCTTCGTGAGACTTTGGCTCTTTGTATGGGTTTTCTTCACCCGCATAGTGAGCCTCGGCCGCAATTCTGGCCACCTCTGCGTCGCGAGCCTTGGCCTCTGACAGCAAGTCGTTCATGTGTGCCGCCATCTCTGGCACTTCATCCATGACAAATTCAACGGTCGGGGTCAGGCGAATAGACAACTGACGACCAACTTCGCTGCGAATCTTGCCGCGGTTGCGCTCGATGATTTCGGCACTGCGTGCCTTGTCTTCAGCTGAGCCCCATACGGTGTAAAAAATGGTTGAGTGCTGAAGGTCTGGTGTGACTTTGACTTCAGTGATAGTGACGAAACCAAGATCAGGATCTTTCACGGCGCGCTCGAGTGCTTCTGCAACCAGCACCTTGATGCGTTCGGCTAGCTTTCGAGCACGCGCGTGATCAACCATGATTTATTTCTCTTCTCGATTTAGACGCGAGGCTTTTCGCGCATTTCGAAGGTCTCAATGATGTCTTCAAGCTGCAGCTCGTTGAAACCGCCCAGTCCGATACCACACTCGAAGTCGGTCTTGACTTCGGTGGCGTCGTCTTTGAAGCGCTTGAGCGAGTCAACCTTGAGGTTGTCGGCAATGACCTTGCCATCGCGAAGCACACGAGCAGACGAGTTGCGTCGAATCGAACCTGAACGAACAATCGAACCGGCGATGGTGCCAACCTTTGAAGACTTGAACAGTTCGCGAACCTCTGCGGTTCCAAGCTGAACTTCTTCGAATTCTGGCTTGAGCATGCCCTTAAGAGCCTTTTCAATGTCATCAAGCGCAGCATAGATAACGCTGTATTGACGGATGTCGACGCCCTCGCGGTCGGCGCGTTCGCGAGCCTTGTTGTCTGGCTTGACGTTGAATCCGATGATGATTGCGTTGTCGACAGTTGCCAGGTTGACGTCTGACTCGGTAATCGCACCAACACCGCGGTGGATGATGCGTAGCTGGACGCTGTCATCAACTTCGATCTTGAGCAATGAGTCTTCAAGTGCCTCAACCGCACCAGAAACGTCACCCTTGATGACCAAGTTGAGTGACTCAACCTTGCCGTCTTCGAGTGCCTTGGTGAAGTCTTCGAGGCTAACACGCTTGCGAGTCTTGGCTAGCAATGCGTTGCGGTCAGCAGCTTCGCGCTTTTCAGCGATCTGGCGTGCCTGACGCTCGTCTTCGGTGACCACGAAAGTGTCACCCGCACGAGGAACAGACTGCAAACCAAGAACCTGAACAGGGCGGCTCGGACCAGCCGCGGTGACCGCGTTGCCGTTCTCGTCGAACATCGCACGAACGCGACCGTGTGCTGAACCAGCCACGATTGAGTCTCCGACCTCAAGGGTTCCTGACTGAATCAAGACAGTTGCAACTGAACCGCGACCCTTGTCAAGGTTGGCTTCGATAGCTACACCGCGGGCATCCTTGTCTGGGTTGGCACGCATGTCTAGTGCGGCATCTGCGGTTAGCAGCACTGCGTCTAGAAGGTCTTTAATGCCCTTGCCGGTTAGAGCAGAAACATCGACGAACATGACATCGCCGCCGTATTCTTCGGCAACTAGGTTGAACTCAGTTAGCTGCTGACGAATCTTGGCGGGGTTTGCGCCTTCTTTATCGGTCTTGTTGACCGCGACCACGATTGGCACACCGGCTGACTGAGCGTGGTTGAGCGCCTCAACGGTTTGAGGCATCACGCCGTCGTCGGCTGCAACAACCAGGATCGCAAGGTCGGTGACCTGCGCACCACGAGCACGCATAGCGGTGAACGCCTCGTGACCCGGGGTGTCGATAAAGGTAATTGCTCGATCAACGCCTTCGTGCTCAACGTGCACCTGGTATGCACCAATGTGCTGAGTGATTCCGCCGGCCTCGCCTGCGATGACATTTGAGTTTCGGATTGAGTCAAGCAAACGGGTTTTACCGTGGTCGACGTGACCCATAACGGTGACCACAGGTGGGCGAGGAAGAAGGTCTTCTTCGTCGTCTTCGTAGTCGGTGGAAACGTCTAGACCGAAGCCTTCGAATAGCTCGCGCTCTTCGTCTTCTGGCGAAACCATCTCGATCTTGTAGCCGAGCTCTTCACCAAGAATCTGGAAGGTGTCTTCGTCAAGAGATGCGGTTGCAGTGGCCATTTGACCAAGCGCGAATAGCACGGTGATTAGCTGACCTGGAGTGGTGTCAATCTTGTCGGCAAAATCTTGGATGGTTGCACCACGACGCAAACGCAAAACGGTGGTGCCGTCGCCACGTGGCACAACTGCGCCACCAAGCGACGGAGCACTGTTGCGTGCTTCAAATTCTTCGCGTTTCGCGCGCTTTGACTTGCGAGCCTTGCTCTGACCGCGACCGCCGCCCTTACCGAAGGCGCCGGCGGTTCCGCCGCCAACTCCGCGGCCACGGCCGCCTGCTGGGCCACCGCCCGGACGAGCGAAACCTGGAGCTCCACCCGGAGCGCCGCCTGGAGCGCCGCCTGGGCGAGGTGCTCCGAAGCCTGGACGAGCGCCGAAACCAGCGCCACCCGGACGAGGTGCGCCTGCACCTGCAGGACGAGGGCCACCTGGGCGACCAGCGCCGCCTGGGGCTCCACCCGGACGAGGTGCACCTGCTGGGCGCGGGCTACCTGGACGGCCCATGCCCTGTGAAGGAGCAAAAGGATTATTGCCCGGACGTGAGACCGGACGTGGAATGCCCATGCCCTGTGCAGACGCAAATGGATTATTGCCAGGGCGTGGAATGCCAGGGGTTGCTGATGGTGCCGGGCTGGCTGAAGTTGGGGCTGGAGCAGCTGGAGCTGCAGTTGATGGACTAGCTGGAGCTGCCGCAATCGGTGCTGCAGGTGCAGGTGCCGTTGGCGCAGGAGCTGCCGGGGCTTCAGTCACCGGAGCGGCTGGAGCTGCGGCTGGCTTAGCTGCTGCTTTTGCCGGCGCCTTAGCTGGAGCCTCTTCAGCTGGCTTAGCGTTCGGGAATGCCTCGCGGAGCTTTTTAGCGACCGGCGGTGCAATGGTTGAAGAGCCGCTCTTGACGAATTCGCCTAGCTCAGCAAGTTTGGCCAAAGCGACCTTGGAATCGATTCCAAGTTCTTTAGCTATGTCGTAAACGCGTGGTAGCGCCAATTGTTTCTCCTGTCTGGGGCCTTCCCCAGTCAGGGCAGGCCGTTAAAGCTGTTGGGCACTCATTTCGAGCTACTCATTTTTTGCCAACATCGTTTCTGCCTGTTCTTTGAAAAGATCTAAACCTGCTGGGTCAAAGTTTTCACCCAGACGCAGAGCTCGTTGAAAAGCTCTTCTTTCGATTGCCTGGGCTAAACACTTTGATGCCGGATGAAGCGACGCACCGCGACCAGAAAGAGTTTTTTGCTGATCGATAACCAATCGGTTATCTTGCACAACAATTCGAATCAAACTCGACTGATTGGCGCGTTGACGACAGCCAACACAGGTTCTAACTGGATTCATTCTAACCTGCGCTTCGCACTCTGAGCTAGTGCTTAGTCGTCTTCGAGAATGCTGTCGGGCTGAATGTCGATTTTTGCGCCGGTCAATTTGGCGGCAAGACGAGCATTCTGGCCTTCTTTTCCGATTGCCAGCGACAGCTGAAAGTCTGGAACCAACACACGCACTGACTTTTGTGCAGCATCGAGCATGAATGAGCTTGAAACTTTTGCCGGTGAAAGCGCCTGCGCTACGAAAGCCGGAAGATCTTCACTGAAATCAACAATGTCGATCTTCTCGTCGTTCAGTTCGGCGGTGACAGCGCGAACTCGCTGGCCAAGTTCACCGATGCATGAACCCTTGGCGTTTACGCCTGGCTCGTGAGCACGAACGGCGATCTTGGTGCGGTGTCCGGCTTCGCGGGCTAGCGAGACAATCTCGACTACGCCACTTGCGATTTCTGGCACCTCTAGTGCAAACAGCTTGCGAACCAAGCTTGGGTGGGTGCGTGACACGGTGACCTGTGGGCCACGAGTGCCCTTGGTGACATTGGTCACATAAACGCGGATGCGCTTGCCGTGTGAATAGTCTTCGCCAGGAACCTGCTCTTCTGGTGGCATAACTGCCTCGATCGTGCCTAGGTCGACATAAACCATGTAAGGCTTCTGGCCCTGCTGAATAACGCCGGCAACAATGTCGCCTTCTTTGCCCTTAAATTCGCCAAGGATTCCCTCGTCTGAAATCTCGCGCATGCGGCTGGCAATAACCTGCTTAGCGGCATAGGCGGCAATGCGGCCAAAGTTGTCTGGAGTTACATCGGTTTGACCGGTTGGCACGCCAGCTTCGTCAAATTGGGTTTCGATAATGCTGACTTTTCCGGTGCGCTGGTCCAGCTCAGCACGGATGTTGTCATGCGCAGCATCGTCTTTTGAAAATTTTGTTGGCTTATCGGTCGCCGAGGACTTTTCTGCCTGTGCCAGGGTCTTTTTGTAGGCAGCCAGGATTGCCGCTTCGATGATCTCGACTAGTTCACCAAACGGAATTTCTTTGTCGCGCTCAACTAGTTTCAAAACGCTTAGATCGATGTCCATGGTGCCTCCTGGCTGTTCAGTTTTATGTTTTCAGTTATTGGCAGGTTGCACTAGGGCAACCCAAATTTTTGTAGATTCTGCCTGAGATTAACCCAGTGCAGCTACAGCAGATTCTAGCTTGACCGCGTTGCGCTCGCCGGTTCGGCGATTCCAAACGTCAACCTCGCCGTTCTCAAGACCGCGACCAACGATCACAATCTTTGGAACACCGATTAGCTCGGCATCGCCGAACTTAACACCTGGGCTCACCTTTGGTCGGTCATCAAAAATTACGGTCTTGCCGGTCGCCTCAATATCAGCAACTAGTTTCTCGGCTGCTTCAAATACTGAATCGTCTTTTCCGGCTGCAACCACATAAACATCGGCTGGCGAAACTGCTTCTGGCCAAATCAGGCCTTTGTCGTCATGGTTTGCCTCAGCCAAAACAGCAACCAGGCGTGTTACACCGATTCCGTATGAGCCCATTGTGACCACCTGTAGTTTGCCATTTTCGTCAAGAACCTTCAGTTCAAGAGCTTCGGCATACTTGCGACCAAGCTGGAAAACGTGGCCGATCTCGATGCCTCGGGCGAGCGTAAGGGCGCCTGAGCCGTCAGGAGCAAGGTCACCCTCGCGCACTTCAGCAATGTCGACGATGCCGTCTCCATCAAAATCGCGGCCCTTAACAAGATCAAATACGTGCTTCTGATCTTCGTTTGCGCCGGTAATCCAGGCTGTGCCGTTGACCACACGTGGGTCTAGCAGAAGCTTGATTTTGCTGGTGCCGTCTAGTCCGAGCACTGCACCCTGGCCAGCTTTTACTGGGCCGATGTAGCCCTTGACTAGCTCAGGATTTGCTTTGAAGTCTTCTTCGGTAGCCGGCTCGACCTCGTTAGGCGAGAATGCAGCCTCGGCGCGCTTGGCATCAACTTCGCGGTCACCCGGAACGCCAACAGCCACAAGCGAGCGCTTTCCTTCTGGTGAGGTGAGGGCAAGAACAACAATCTTTAGGGTGTCAGCAGCCGTCCACTGGCGCCCGTCAGTGCGTGGCACATCGCGGTTTGCTAAGTCGACCAGCAAAGCAATAGTTGGGGTGTTTGGTGAAGGGTGCACAACGGCAGCAGGCTGACCGGAAATCTCGATTTCTGCTGGTGCAACCGTAGCCACAGCTTCAACGTTCGCGGCATAGCCACCTGGCGAGCGCACGAATGTGTCTTCGCCGATTGGGCTTGGTGACAGGAATTCTTCAGAGGCGCTTCCGCCCATGGCTCCGGCATCAGCCTTAACAATCACGTAGTCAACGCCGAGGCGAGTGAAAATACGCTCGTAGGCATCGCGCTGAGCCTGATAAGCCTTGGCTAGGCCCTCATCGGTGAGGTCGAAGCTGTAGGCATCTTTCATTACAAACTCGCGACCACGAAGCAAGCCGGCGCGAGGGCGGGCCTCATCGCGATATTTGTTCTGAATTTGATACAGGCAGACAGGAAGGTCCTTGTAGCTGTTGAAAAGATCTTTAACCAGCAGCGTGAACATCTCTTCATGAGTTGGCGCCAGCAGGTAGTCAGTTTTTTTACGGTCTTGCAGGCGGAATAGATTGTCGCCATATTCGGTCCAGCGGTTGGTTGCTTCGTATGGTTCACGCGGAAGCAAAGCTGGGAAGAAGACCTCTTGCGCGCCGGCAGCAGCCATTTCTTCGCGAATTACCTGCTCGATTTTCGCTTTTACGGCAAGTCCGATTGGCAACCAGGTATAGACACCGGGGGCCGCACGACGAATGTATCCAGCGCGAATTAGAAGCTTATGGCTGTCGACCTCAGCGTCGGCTGGGTCTTCGCGAAGCGTGCGCAGAAAAAGACTTGAAAGGCGAATAGGCATGCGCTCTATGTTACTTGGCGCAATGACTATTTTTCGGCGACTAGAACCTGCGGGCTGCCAACCAAAGCGGGATCCATCTCAGCCGCTAGACGGTTTGCCTCTTCAATGAGGGTTGCCACGATTTCACTCTCAGGAACAGTCTTGATGACTTCGCCCTTGACAAAGATTTGCCCTTTGCCATTGCCCGATGCGACACCAAGGTCTGCTTCGCGAGCTTCACCCGGCCCGTTAACAACGCAACCCATGACCGCAACGCGCAACGGGACTGTCAGCTTTTCTAGCCCGGCAGTGACTTCATTCGCCAGAGTGTAGACATCTACCTGTGCTCGACCACAACTTGGGCAACTAACGATTTCTAGCTTGCGAGGTCGCAGATTGAGTGATTCAAGAATTTGTGAGCCGACCTTGATTTCTTCAACCGGTGGCGCTGAAAGCGAAACACGAATGGTGTCGCCGATTCCCTTTGAAAGCAATGCACCGAACGCTACTGAAGACTTGATGGTTCCCTGGAAAGCCGGGCCGGCCTCGGTAACTCCCAGGTGAAGCGGCCAATCCCCTCGTTCGGCCAGTAGCTCATAGGCGCGAACCATGACCACCGGGTCGTTGTGCTTTACAGAAATTTTGAAATCGTGAAAATCGTGCTCTTCGAAAAGGCTGGCCTCCCAGACCGCCGACTCGACCAGGGCCTCAGGGGTTGCCTTGCCATATTTCTGAAGAAGTCGTGGGTCTAGTGATCCCGCATTGACGCCGATTCGAATAGACACTCCAGCATCTTTAGCTGCTTTGGCGATTTCGCCAACCTTGTCATCAAACTGGCGGATGTTTCCTGGGTTCACGCGAACCGCACCGCAACCGGCATCAATAGCCTGAAAAACATACTTTGGCTGAAAGTGGATGTCGGCGATGATTGGAATTTGAGATTTTCTTGCGATTAGCGGCAGACGATCGGCGTCATCTTGGCTCGGAACTGCCACTCGAACGATGTCACAACCCGATGCGGTTAGTTCGGCAATCTGCTGAAGAGTTGCGTTTACGTCTGTGGTTGGAGTGGTGCACATTGACTGCACCGAGATTGGTGCGTCGCCACCTACCGCAACTTTGCCCACCATAATCTGGCGCGTCTTTCGGCGCGGAGCCAGGGTTGGCGGTGGGGTCTTTGGTAGTCCCAAATTGATTGCAGGCACTTATTGATCCTTTTGACTAACTAATCGCTGCCTCAAGCATAAACAGCCAAGTGACATTGAGCATTCCGAGCGCGAGTGTTAACCCCCGCCGCGTCAGATATTTGCAACCGATCTGACGACTAAGAACCGAGCGAAACTGGATTCACGAGGTCAGTTGCAATCAAAACGATGCTGAGAGCAAAAAGCAGGATGAACACCAGCCAGGTGACAGGCACGAGGAGGGCGGTATCGACTGGACCCGGGTCTTTCTTGCCCAACAACCTAAAAGCACCGCGCTTGATTGATTCATAAATTGCGCTTGCGATATGCCCGCCGTCAAGAGGTAGCAGCGGAATCATGTTGAAGGCAAATAACGCGAAATTCAGTGATGCCAGCATGAGCAAGCCGTTGGCTACTTTGGCGCTGAGATCTGCATTTGGAGCCGCCGCAACTTCTCCGGCTAAATTCGACAAGCCAACAATAGATATAGGACCGTCTGTCGAACGCTCTTGGCCGGAAATCGTTGCATTTACTGCTTTAGAAATGTCTGTTGGCAGGTTGCCAAGCATTGAAAACACGCTGCTCACGTTTTGAGCAGAGAGGCTGGCGACCTCAGAAAGCGGAAGGTGAATGATTTCATTTGCCAACGAAACGCCAATGAATGGCCCCGGTTGAATTCTGACATTGCCAGCCGCATCGAGGATCGGTTCGCTCAACACGACCGGAGTGATTTGCAGATCTATGGTTTTTGAATCGCGTGAAATCGTGAGTGTTTGAGTTTTAGTTTTGGCGGAGACTATAAGCGCCTTGGCTTCTGGCCAGCTGTTCACTGGATTGGAATTTACGGCGATTACGAGGTCGTTTGCTTGCAAACCGGCAATTTTTGCTGGGCTCTCGACACTGTTTGCGACCTCGCACTCTTGGGCAGAACCTGAGACGGGAACACACTGCATGACATCTTGAATGCGATTAGACGCCCCATAGACACCAATGCCCGAGAGTGCGATCGACAACAGGAGGAAACCCAAAATCAGGTTCATGAAAGGGCCGCCAAACATGATGATCATGCGCTTTAGCGGGTTAAGTCGGTGGAATTGGCGCTTAGCTTCGTCGGCTGACATTGAGTCGACATTTGGTCGAGCATCGGCAATCATCGACCTGAAGAACCCGAACAAGCCCTTGGTTTGCAATGCCTTCGGCGGTCGCGAATTTGCCTTGGCCGGCAAAAACATGCCAATCATTGAGATGTAGCCGCCGAGAGGAATTAGCTTGATGCCGTATTCGGTTTCACCGATTTTCTTTGAGAAAACAGTTGGCCCGAAGCCAATCATGTATTGCATAACGCGGACACCGAAAAGCTTTGCGGGAATCAGGTGACCTAACTCATGCCAGCCAATTGAGAACCCGACTCCGGCCAGCAAGAGAACGATGCCCAGAAGATAGAGAAGGGTTTCATTCATAGCTAAAGGTTAAGCCTGACCGCTGACATTTTGCTGGCAATGCGCTCAGCAGGCGGTAGCCATCTGGGCATCGGCCCGGTCGCGAGCCCATTTTTCAGCGAACAAGACCGCTTCCAGGCTAAGTTCGCCCTCCGGCTGGTGGGCATCGACAACGCGTTGAATAACCTCGACAATTTGGTTAAAGCCGATTTTTCCGTTGTGGAATGCGTCGACCGCCTGCTCATTGGCTGCGTTGTATACCGCAGGATACGTCTTGCCGGCTGTGCCGACCTCTCGAGCGAGTCGAACCGCTCCGAACACTGACTCATCTAGCGGTTCAAAATTCCAGGTTGAAGCCTTTGTCCAGTCGCATGCAGGAGCGACATTGGGAACCCGCTCTGGCCAAGACATTCCCAGAGCAATAGGCAACTTCATGTTCGGCGGTGAGCATTGAGCCAAAACCGAACCGTCGACGAATTCAACCATCGAGTGCACCACGGATTGAGGATGAACAGTGACATCGATCCGATCGAATGGGATGCCAAACAGCAGGTGCGCTTCGATTAGCTCAAGACCTTTGTTCACCAGCGTGGCCGAGTTGGTGGTGACCACCCGGCCCATCACCCAGGTCGGATGCGCAAGTGCTTGTGCTGGTGTGACCTTCTCGAGTTGCTCTCGGGTAAAGCCCCTAAATGGACCACCCGAAGCAGTGAGTATCAATTTGCGAACCTCATTGGCTGAACCGCCCATAAGGCATTGTGCTAACGCAGAGTGTTCGCTATCCACTGGAACGATTTGGCCCGGCTTGGCTAAATCAGTGACTAGCTTTCCGCCGACGATAAGTGATTCTTTATTAGCGAGCGCAAGGGTTTTATTGCTTCGCAGCGTAGCCAGCGTTGGTGCTAGGCCAATTGATCCGGTGATGCCGTTAATCACAACATCGGCGTCAACTTCTTCGATAATCCGAGTGGCAGCTTCAGCGCCTAAGACCGCAAATGGGGCCTCTAGGTGAAATTCTGATCGCTGCGCTTCGAGCAGTTCAGCGTTTTGGCCGGCAGCAATTGCCACCAATTCAAACCGATCAGGATTGGCCCGGATGACATCAAGTGCCTGGGTGCCAATTGAACCGGTTGAACCCAGAACGATAACGCGACGCATGGCTCAATCTTGCCATCTGCTGAGTATTTTTGCTTGGGTGTGCCACTGCAGAAAGTCGAGGCTTAGACTTGTGCCATGAGCGAGTTTTCAATCGCGCAAGAGCGCAAAGTTGTCACATCAATCCCCGGTCCAAAATCAATTGCTCTGCATGAACGACGCAAGGCTGCAGTGTCTGCCGGAGCGGGTGCCGCACTACCGGCTTACATCGAAAAAGCAAGCGGTGCGATCTTGCTAGATGCGGACGGCAACCAGATCATTGACCTTGGTTCAGGCATCGGTGTTACCACCATCGGCCACACCAACGCAGGTGTTGTTGAAGCCGTTCAAAACCAGGTCGCCCAACTGACCCACACTCTTTTCACCGCAACCCCATACGAGCAGTATGTCGAGGTTTGCGAAATTCTGAACCGCCGCATGCCAGGCAACTTTGCCAAGAAGTCCGTGCTGTTCAACTCTGGCGCCGAGGCCGTTGAAAACGCGGTCAAGATTGCCCGCAAGGCAACCCGCAAAAACGGCATTGTGGTTTTCGACCACGCCTACCACGGCCGCACTAACTTGACCTTCTCGATGAACTTCAAGAATGCGCCGTATGGCAACGGCTTTGGCCCAACTGCTGCAAGCATTCAGCACGTTCCGATGTCATACCCGTATCGCGACCCAGCTGGCATGACCGGCGAAGAAGCGGCACAGCGTTCGATTAATTACATCGAAAAGCGCGTTGGCGTTGAAGACCTCGCGGCTTTGGTGATTGAGCCAATTCAGGGTGAGGGTGGCTTTATTGTTCCTGCCCCTGGATTCTTGCGCACCCTGAGTCAGTGGGCTCGCGCAAATGGCGTGCTTATGGTCGCTGATGAGGTTCAGTCAGGTATCGCTCGAACTGGCAAGTGGTTCGCTAGCGACTGGGAAGAGGGCTTCGAGCCTGACCTAATGACCATCGCCAAGGGCATCGCCGGCGGTATGCCGATTTCTGCAGTTACTGGCCGCGCAGAGGTTATGGATGCCTCACACCCGGGAGGATTAGGCGGAACTTTCGGTGGAAACCCTGTTTCAGCGGCTGCGGCAGTTTCGGTTCTAAAGCAGATTGAGGCTGGCGGAGTTATCGAGCGCGCTCTTGAGATTGAAGAGTTCTTGCGACCTCGCCTAGAAGAGCTGAAGGCTAAGTATCCGGTAATCGGCGACGTTCGTGGCCGTGGTGCGATGTTAGCTATTGAGTTCGTTGAGCCTGGCACCTTGAACCCAAATAAGGCTGCAGTTGATGCAGTGGTTGCTCACGCCCACGCTAACGGTGTGTTCATTTTGAACGCCGGCGCTTTCTATAACGTGATTCGATTCTTGCCGCCGCTGGCTATCAGCAACGAGCTTCTAGCTGACACATTAAACGTGCTAGAAGAAAAGATCGCAACTCTCTAAATATTCGAATTAAAAAACCGGTCAAGCAATTGACCGGTTTTTTATATGTATGAGTCTTCAGGGCTGAAAATTTTGCCTACTTGGCCAGCTTCTTCAGCTTTGCATTTCGCAATGAGCTGCGCACCTGCACTGTCAGAACAATCGCGATTGCAAGGATGAAAACCGCCGAACTGACCACGTTTGCTTCGGCTGGAACGCCCTTGGTTTGGCTGTAGATAAAGAGTGGGAAAGTTTGCACCGGACCTGAGTTGAAATAGGTGACGATGAAGTCATCGAAGCTAAGTGCGAACGAAAGCAAAGCAGCCGCAAGGATTCCCGGCATCAAGATTGGCAAGGTGATCTTGAAGAAAACCTTTGATGGAGTTGCATAAAGATCTCGGCCGGCTTCTTCTAGCACCGGATCAAGAATCTGAACGCGAGCTTTGACGGTAACGACCACAAAACTCAAGCAGAACAGCACGTGGGCTGCAATTACAGTGGTGAGTCCACGATCGATGCCGAAGTTAAAGAACTGAGCAGCCAAACCAGAACCCATGATGATTTCAGGCGTGGCCAGAGGCAAGAAGACCAGCAGGTTTACCGCACTTCTGAATCTAAAGCGATAGCGCACCAGAGCAATTGCTGCGGCGGTGCCGATAGCAGTCGCCAAAACAGTCGAAATAACTCCCACCAGGATCGAGTTTGAAACTGCAGCACACACGCCTTGGTCGGCACATACATTTAGCCACTTATCAAACGTGAAACCGACCCAGCTGGCGTTTGAGCGGCCCGAATCATTGAATGAAAAAGCAATCGTATAGACGATTGGAATCATCAGGAACGTGATTGCCAAAGTTGCATAAACGGCCAGTGAATTGCGGCCCAGATTTATGTTTTTCAAAGCAGATCCTCGCTTCCGACTTTGCGCACATAGAGCGTGATCAAGATGAGGATCAATGCCATCAGGCCGACGGAAAGCGCCGACGCAACCGGATAGTTGAAGTTCTTATATTCGGCTTCGATGATGTTTCCGAGCATCGAGGTTTGAGCGCCACCGAGGTAGTTTTTGCTCGCGTTGACGTAGTCACCAGCCATCGGAATGAAGGTCAGTAGTGTGCCCGAAATCACACCCGGCATCGATAGCGGAAGGGTGACCTTGGTGAAAACCCTGCTTGGGCTCGCATACAGATCTGAGCCTGCTTCAAGATATCGAATGTCGAGTTTCTCAAGCGTTGTATAAAGAGGCAGAGTCATGAACGGAACAAAGTTATAGATCAAACCAAAGACCACGGCGAATGGAGTGCCAAGCAAGCGATCTCCGCTGCCCATGATTCCGACATCCTGAAGAAAGCCAAGTAATGGCCCGCTGTTAGAGAAAATCTGCGACCAAGCCAGAGTGCGAAGCAAAAAGCTAATAAAGAATGGTGCGATAACCAGAGTGATAAGCATTCGCTGAAGCATTGGGCGGTGACGCATTTTTACGCCGATGAAATATGCCAGCGGATATCCAATCAGCAATGCGCCGATGGATGCGATAAGCGCATAGCCAAAAGAGCGGAGTACGTTTTCGAGGTTGTCAGTGACTAGCGGAAGATAGTTCGCGAAATTTAGGCCGAAGCTGAATGTCTGGTTTAGGCCACTTGTGCTTTGTTGGCCAAGAGAGGTCATGATCAAAAGCACAAATGGTGTGATGAAAAAAAGGCCGAGATATGCCAACGCCGGAGCAACCAAAATTAGACCAACACGCGAGTAGGTTACTCGGCTCTTGGCGTCTTTATTGGCGCGAGTGATCGAAGCGATGGCCACTTTATGCCTCTGGAATGTCGCTCAAGCCAAAGGTGTGATCCACTTTCCAGCTGACCCAAACCTTTGCACCAACCTCGGTGACTGGGCTCTTTCCGATGTTTTGCGCAAAAACAGTCACCTCACCAAAATTTGGAATTTCGATTTGATACTGGTTGCTCACGCCGGTGAAGCGGATGTCGATAATTTCACCCGGGCCGATTAGGTTGTGCTCTGACCCAAGCTGCGGCTCTTCTTCGTGAAAGAAGGCCTTTTCTGGGCGTACGCCGATTGAAATTCGACCAGAGGTTTTTTCGGCTCGAGCCTTTGGCACGGTGAGTTTGACGCCCGAAACATCGATGCTCACTGAGCTGGCGTTTTCTTCGACCACGTCACCAGTGAATAGGTTTGACTGCCCAAGGAACTTAGCCACGAAAGCAGTCTTAGGGCGATCGTAGAGAGCTTCAGGGGCACCCATCTGCTCAATCTGACCCTTGTTCATAACCGCCACAGTGTCGGCCATGTCCATGGCTTCTTCTTGGTCGTGGGTCACATGCAAGAAAGTGAGGCCGACCTCGACCTGAATTGCCTTTAGCTCAATCTGCATTTCGCGACGTAGCTTGAGGTCTAGCGCACCAAGCGGCTCATCTAGAAGCAGCAGCGACGGACGATTGACCAGGGCGCGAGCTAGGGCGACGCGTTGCTGCTGACCACCTGATAGCTGCTGAGGCTTGCGAGCAGCCAGGTGCTCAAGCTGAACCATTTTTAGCGCATCAGTTGCCTTTGCAATCGGCTCGGCAACTTTTCGTTGGCGAAGCCCAAAGGCAACATTCTCGAGAATTGACATGTGTGGAAACAGAGCATAACTCTGGAACACAGTGTTGACCGGACGCTCGTGAGGCTTGGTGCTGGTGATGTCTTTGCCGCCCAAAAGGATCTTTCCTTCGGTTGGCTCATCAAGGCCGGCAACCAAACGAAGGGTTGTCGTTTTTCCGCAGCCAGATGGACCAAGCAATGCAAAGAATTGACCAGCAGGAATGTGCAGGTCTAAATCGTGAACTGCAGTGAATCCAGGGAATTCCTTTTTAATTCCAACTAGGTCTAGATCCGCGCCGTTTTTGCTCAAAGCGGACGACCTACAGACCTACAGCTTTGTTAAAAGCGTCACTGTAAGCGGTGTGCTCTTCGAAGCTGAGGCTTCTGAAGTGCTGAAGCTTTGACTGAAGCTCGGCTGACGGGAAAATCAATTCATTAGATGCTAGATCTGGGTCTTCTGCGGCAACTAGCTCCTGAATTCCGTCTACCGGTGAAACATAAACAACGCCACCAAGAATTAGGTCAGCAGCAGTCTGCTTGTCGTAATAGTGGTTGATCAACTTTTCTACGTTGGTCTTGTGGCTTGAACCCATTGGCACGATGAATGAATCAGTGTTAATGGTTGCACCGGCAGGGTCAATCACATAGCCATAGTCGTCACCCCACTCGAGGTCACCAGACCAAACCAAGCCGGCAACAGCGTTGCCCTGATCAAACGCGGTGATGTAATCCTGGTCCTTGGTGTAAATCTGACCACTGGCAACGTGACCTTCTAGTTCGGCCACCGCTTCTAGGTATTGCTCTTCGGTGACCTTGGTGATGTCGACGCCCTTGGCGATCAGCATTAGTCCGATGGTTTCGCGGAATTCGCTAAGAACGACAACCTGTCCCTTAAGGGCTGGGTCCCAAAGGTCAGCCACGCCCGAAGGTGCATCCTTGCCGGTTAGCTCTTTGTATAGCTTCTTGTTGTATGCAACAACAGTCATGAATGACATGTACGGAACGGTGTATTCGCGCTTTGGGTCAAACGCAAGGTTCAAGTGCGCGGCACTCATGTTCATGTGGTTCGGAATGTTCTCTAGGTTTAGCTGCTGAAGATAGCCAGCGTCGATTAGCTGTGCGTCCATCCAGTCGGTTAGACAGACAGTGTCAGCGCCAATGTCTTTGCCGGCAGCAAATTCTTTTTGAGCTGCGTTGTAGTAATCCGAGTTTCCGGGAACGTCATCGTTGTAAGTGACAGCAATGCCGGTCTGCTCAGTGAACGACTTGATGGTGTTCTGACCTTCGTCAATGTAGCCAATCCAGTTATCCCAAACAACGACTTTTTCTGATTCAGATAGGTCTTCAGCGGCAGTAAGGCCTGATCCCGACTGGCCTGCTGGGGCACAAGCCGCCAGCGTTAAGGCTGCTGCAGTGGCGCCGGCGCCAGCTAGCGCTGCACGACGAGTCATCTGATGGCGCTTAGCCATGTCTAGCAGCTGCTGTGTCATTGATTCTTCTGGAACTGGCTTATTCATTGCCGTGACTCCTTAATTGAGGGGCAAAAGCCCAAGTAACCCAACCGAAGACGCACCCATGCGCATCAAGGAAAATACTGCCACAAAAGAAAAGCCATTCAGCCCGAAAAATGACGATTGATAAATGTTTTTTCTAAATCGAAATCTGAATGAAATGTGAACTGCTGGCTCTCGCCAACGGCATTTATCCATGAGCCAAAAAGAAGGTTTTGCTGCGGTCGGTTTGCGTCGGGCAGTCGGGCTTTGAATCCAAGTTGATGCAGCTCGAGCGGATCAGCCCCCGCCAAGGCAATTCGTTGACGAAGGTTCAGCTGAATAGTGCGAGGGATGCCCAGCGTCGTTTGATTCGCGGCAACGATAAAAATGCCCAGACTGCGACCCTTGCTGGCCACAGACTCAAGAATCGCAGCCGAGTTATTGCATGCTTTTAAAAGGGCCCCTAGCTCGTCAATGAAGATGAACAGTGCGGGTAGGCGATGGCCTGACAGTTGAGCAGCTTGAAAGTTTGAGAGGCCCAGTTTGCTTAATAAGCCTTCTCGATGGTTTATCTCTAGAGCAATCCGACCCAACGCCGACTTGGCGGAGTCAAGGTCGAGGTCAGAAGCGGCTAGCAAAACGCGCGTTCCGGCCAGATGGGCAAAGGTTGCGTTGCCTTTGAAGTCGATGAACACAAAGCTGGCTTCAGCCGATGTAGACCCACTGGCGAGAGATGCGGCAATCTGCTTTAGCAACACACTCTTGCCGCTGCCGGTCGGCCCGATAATCAAAAGATGAGCACCGTGCCTCTCAAAAGAAGCAATCAGGGGCAAAAAGTTCGAGTATCCGAGCAGTGCCGATAGCGGACCGGGATCTGCGAATTCTGGCCGTTCACCCAACGGCTGTCCGGGGTTTTGCGTCGCTTTAGTTAGTTCGAAATAGCGATAGAAATGTTGATTCCATTCACGGCGCCAAAAGAAGCGCAGTAGAGGCAGCTTTTTTGACCCTACCCAGAAACGATTTTCAAAAAATTCGATTGGTTGACTGAAGTCAACCTGCTGAAAATAGCGAACTCGTGCGCTCACGAGCGCGAGCATGCCCGAGCCCAGCGACATTGCGAGCAAAAGCCATGAACCGCTGGATAAGCCCATGTAGGCGCCGAAAATCAAAGAAGGTAAAACCCAAATTAGCTGCACTCACAAATAGTGAATGAGGATGAGTTGCGATCTGCGCTGTAATTCAAGCCTGTGGAAAAACCGCGACTTGTTGGCTGACTTACTCCCCTATGTAGCTCATCACGTGCTTGATGCGGGTGTAGTCCTCAAAGCCGTATTGCGAAAGGTCCTTGCCGTATCCCGAGTGACGGAAGCCACCGTGAGGCATTTCGGCTGCCAACGGAATGTGGGTGTTGATCCAAACGCATCCAAAATTGAGTGCCTTTGAGAATCGCATTGCGCGGGTGTGATTTTGAGTCCATACCGATGAAGCCAAACCATATTGAACATCGTTGGCCCAGCGCAGTGCCTCTTCATCCGTGCTGAATTTTTGAACCGTCACGACCGGGCCAAAGATTTCACTTTGAATGTGCTCATCCTTTTGCTGCAGGCCGGTCAAGATGGTGGCCTCATGGAAATAGCCTGAGCCAGGAATGATCGAACCACCCAGTTCAACATTGGCGTGACTAGGCAAGCGATCAATAAAACCGTGAACGCGCTCTAGCTGACTGGCGTTGTTGACTGGGCCGAACAGAATGTCTTCGCGAGATGGGTCACCGGTTGTTGAATTGGCTGCAACCTCTGACTTGAGGATTGCAACAAAGTCATCGTGCACCGATTCGTGAACCAAAATTCTGGTAGCCGCAGTGCAGTCTTGACCGGCATTGAAATAACCGGCGATGGCAATCTGTGCCGCAGCTTTTTGCAGGTCGGCATCGACACAAACTATTACCGGAGCCTTGCCGCCGAGCTCAAGGTGAACTCGCTTTAGGTCGCTCGCGGCAGATTTTGCGACCTCCATGCCGGCTCGCACCGAACCGGTAATTGACACCATCTGTGGAATCGAGTTTTCAATCATGGCGCGACCGGTATCGCGGTTGCCGGCTACGACGTTGAAGACACCTTTCGGCAGGAACTCAGCAGCGATCTCAGCCAAAAGCAGTGTTGATGCTGGCGTGGTGTCCGAGGGCTTCAGAACCACAGTGTTTCCGGCCGCGATTGCCGGCGCGAACTTCCATACCGCCATGTTTAGTGGATAGTTCCACGGGGTCACCTGGCCAACCACACCAATAGGTTCGCGGCGAATAGAAGATGTGTGGTCGCGAGCATATTCTGCGGTTGCGCGACCCTCGAGGTTTCTGGCCGCACCAGCAAAGAAACGAATCTGGTCTACCGAAGGCGCCATTTCATATTCGACAAGTGTGCTTCGAGGTTTTCCGGTGTTTTCTGACTCAACATCGGCAGCCTCTTCTGCGCGCGCTTCAAGCGCGTCGGCAATTCTAAATAGAGCTAACTGACGCTCGCCCGGAGTGAAGTTGCTCCACTCTTCGAATGCGGTCTGCGCTGACTTATAGGCCGCATCAACATCGGCGTTGTTTGAGACCGGCGCTTTGGCGTAAACCTGACCATTAGCCGGATTGATAACGTCGCTGGTCTCTCCACTTGAAGCGGATACGTATTCACCATTGATGAAGTTTTTGAGTTCGCGAACTGCCACTTGGCCTCTCCTTTGAGTCGCGGCTAGCCTGGATGACCGCCGTGTTGTTTCAGATTCTACTTTGATAATTATTCTGCGGATATTGAACCAAAAATGTCGAATTGTTATCAAATCAGTAGCAAAAATGTCAAAACAGGTGCGGATTCATTTGTAAAAAGGAATTTTCACTGACAAAATCGAGGTATGTCTAGGGTTGCTCGCACAAAACACAGTCAGTTGGATGACGTTTCAAAAGCCATCATCGAGCAGCTGCAGCACGATGGTCGCAAATCGTATGCCGAAATCGGCAAGGTGGTTGGGCTAAGCGAAGCTGCAATCCGCCAGCGAGTGCAAAAACTAAACGAATCAGGCGTAATGCAGGTGGTTGCCGTAACCGACCCGATGCAGCTTGGTTTTTATCGACAAGCCATGATTGGCATTCGCTGCGGTGGCGACACCCGTGAGCTAGCCGATCTGCTCGCCGACCTAGACGCGGTTGACTATGTGGTTCTAACCGCCGGAAGTTTTGACATTTTGGTTGAAGTGATCTGTGAGAACGATGACGATCTCATTGCTTTGCTCAATTCAAAAATCCGGACACTGCCCGGAGTGACAAGTACCGAAACCTTCGTGTACTTGAAGTTGCACAAGCAGTTCTACAACTGGGGAACTCGTTAGAACCTCAGGCAACACTGGAAAGGCAGATGCCTTTCTCGACAAAACAAAATGTAAAGAGTGATACCAATGGCTATCTGGGATCGAAAGAAAGCAGAAAGCAAAACCCCACTTCTGGATGCTCGCAAAGCGGGAACAGAAGTAACCAACAAGATGCTGCAGCAGGCTGCTAAAGACAACCTGTTCATGCATTTCACCCGTCACAGTCAGTTTGACGGTCACGAAATCCCGATGATTACTCGCGCCGACGGTCACCACTTCTGGGACCAAAATGGCAAGAAGTATTTCGACGGAATCTCGAGCCTGTTCTCGGTAAACGCCGGCCACGGTCGCGCCAGACTTGCTGAGGCTGCTGCAAAGCAGATGAAACAGCTCGATTATTTTCCACTTTGGTCAAACACCCACGCACCAGGAATTGAGCTTGCTGAGCGTTTGCTTTCCTACGCCCCAAAGAGCCTTTCTCGCGTGTTCTTCACCACTGGCGGTGGCGAAGCAAATGAGACCGCCTGGAAGCTTGCCAAGCAGTATTTCAAGATGATCGGCAAGCCAACCAAGCACAAGGTGTTGACCCGCGCAGTTGCCTATCACGGCACCTCGCACGGTGCACTTTCGCTTACCGGCATCCCATCAATGAAAAAGGCTTTCGAGCCTTTGGTTCCGTCTACTTTCCGCGTGCCAAACACCAACTGGTATCGCGCGCAGGATGAATTCGAGAACGAAGAAGCGTTTGCAAAGTGGGCTGCTGACCGCGTTGAAGAAATGATCCTGTTTGAAGACCCAGACACCGTTGCAGCGTTCTTCTTGGAGCCAGTTCAAAACTCGGGTGGTTGCTTCACGGCACCGAAATCATATTTCAAGCGCGTTCGCGAGATTTGCGACAAGTATGACGTTCTGATTGTCGCCGACGAAACCATCGATGGTTTTGGTCGCGTGGGCACCATGTTCGCCTCAGAGATGTATGACTTTGAGCCAGACATGTTGGTCTGCGCCAAGGGCATGACCTCGGCCTACCAGCCACTGGGCGCATTGATGCTTGCCGAGAAGTTGTTCGAGCCATTCAAGAAGGGCACCAACATCTTCCCGCACGGATACACCTATGGTGGCCACCCGGTTGCCTGTGCGGTTGCCCTTGAAAATCTAGACATATTTGATGAAGAGGATTTGGTTGGTAACGTTCAGCGCAACACCGCGGCATTCCGAAAGACGCTC
The DNA here is from genome assembly GCA_041191585.1 of Actinomycetota bacterium. GTDB lineage: Bacteria > Actinomycetota > Actinomycetes > Actinomycetales > Microbacteriaceae > Rhodoluna. Next base: position 26,817 of record JBEEOO010000004.1, on the reverse strand, counting down.
GAAAAGCTGAAGGATATCGACATCGTTGGTGACGTTCGCGGCGAGGGTTATTTCTTTGCGATTGAGTTGGTCAAAGATCGCGCTACCAAAGAAACTTTCAATGACGACGAAGCCGAGAAGCTACTGCGCGGCTTCTTGTCGACCGACATGTATAACGCTGGTCTCTACTGTCGTTCAGACGACCGTGGCGACCCTGTGGTTCAGCTGGCTCCTCCACTGACCATTGGGCAGGCGGAGTTCGACGAGCTTGAGGGCATCCTTCGCTCAAGCTTGACCAAGGCAGCCAAGCTTTTCTAACGCTTTAGCCCTAAAAGATCCGAGTTATCCCCATGATAGCTCGGGTCTTTTAGGCTTAAGGCTCAATATCCATAGGTTTTAGGCATGACAGAACATTCAATAAAACAATTTGCATTCGATGCTGCGCATTCATTCGAATCCCCCATCGGAGTGGTCACTATCTATAGCCAAAGCGAGCAGGTTGTGCATTTAGAAATTACCGAAACTGGCCGGCCAGCGGTTGGGCGGTCTAAGGTTCTCGCCACTGCCGAGAAACAACTCAAACAATATTTCTCGGGCAAAAGAACCGATTTTGACGTGCCAATAAAAATGACTGGCACTGCCTTTCAGGCTGCCGTCTGGAAAATGGTTTCAGAGATTCCCTTTGGCGAAGTGCTGAGCTATGGGCAAATCGCAAAAGCCATTGGCAAGCCGCAAGCTTCAAGAGCTGTGGGCGCAGCCGTTGGCGCCAATCCGGTTCCAATTTTGACCGGCTGCCATCGAGTGCTCGGATCAAGCGGCACAGTCACCGGCTTCTCGGCCGGGGCCGGAATCCCGACCAAGAAGTGGCTGCTAGATCACGAAAGTATTAGCTACGTAGCCTGACGCGTGATCAGGGTTAGCTTCTGCCCATCTTGAATCAACTCAAGGCCAACGCCAGCAGCTGCTCTGGTCAGGTCTTTGATGCTCTTAGGCGCAGTTTTAGCTAGCAATGCTGCCCGAACCAGCTGCCCTTTTGCTTTCTTGTTGAAGTGATTCATCTGTGAAAGCTGGCCCTGCTCGGATCGATAAAAGACATCGACCGAAAAGATGTTGCTGCCGGCGCCAATCGGAGCTAGGTCAGCGTATGCCTTGGAGCGAAGGTCAATAATTAGCCGATCGCTGAGATTCGCCCATAAGGGTTCGTGGGCCTCTTGCCAGTGCTTCTTTAGGCTAAGCACCCCAAGCTTTTTGGTCGGTGAAATTTTGTAGCTCGGAATTGGGTCGGCTGCTGATATCAAGCCAAAGAGTGCTGACTGAATAAAAACGCTTTTTGAAGCTCTGGCAATTTGCTTAGCGTCCAGCGAATTGTTTGCCGTAGGGGTGCCCTTGAGGCCACGCCCATGAATAGCCGAATAAAGAGTGCCACTATATCGCTCAATAGCCGGCAGCACTCCCCCATCAAGGTCAACTTCTGCATCAGCCGCCTTAACGACCGAAGCTAGAACAGTCCTGCGAGCCGGAGCAAGTGAATCAAACGTGAGTTTTTGCAGAAAACCGCTGTCGCCGGTTCCACCTGCGACCTTGGTCTCTGAAGGTGGAATTAGGAACAGCACACCTAAAGCTTAAACTTGCCGCATGGTCAAATTGACGAAAATCTATACCCGCACCGGCGACGAAGGCCTGACGGGCCTGAGTGACTTGAGTCGCGTCAGAAAAACCGATGCACGAATCGAAGCATATGCCGACGTTGATGAGGCAAATAGCGCATTGGGTTATGCGATGTCGCATCACCAAAGTGAATTTGATGAACAGACTTTAGGCTTTGTTCGCAGAATTCAGAATCAACTCTTTGACCTGGGCGCTGACTTGTCCACCCCACTAGCTGAGACCGATGCGTATCAGCCGATCCGCATCGAGCAAGCTCACATTGACGCATTAGAAGCAGAGATCGACCGCCTTAACGCCAAACTCGACAAGCTGGATAGCTTCATAATTCCTGCCGGATCAAGTTTGGCTGCGGGCGTGCATCTGACCAGAACCGTTGTTCGCCGAGCCGAACGAGCAACCTGGCATGCCATTGAGACTTTCGGACTCGAGCCTTCAAAGAAAGGCAATGCCGCCGGTGGAGTCAACCTATACGCCGCCAAATATCTAAATCGCCTCAGCGACTACCTATTCGTTTTAGCTCGCACAGCAAATCTCACGCACGGCGGTGACGTCAAGTGGGTGCCCAACGCCTGAACTGATAAGCAATCTTTCGAAAATAAAAAACCCGGCCACAAGGGCCGGGTTTTTTATTTAGAACTTTAGATCAGTGCTGCGTGACGAGCCACTACGGTGACAACGTCGTGCTCAACTGACAAGAATCCGTCTTGCGCGTTAGCCTTTAGCGAGCCACCGTCGGCAAGGGTGATGCGAACTTCGCCCTCGGCCAAGATTGCCAACATTGGCTCGTGGCCAGCCAACAAACCGATCTCGCCTTCGATGGTCTTGGCAACGACCATTTTGGCCTCGCCTGACCAAACGGCCTGATCTGCTGCGACTAGCTCTACGCGCAAGGTTTTCGACATTCTTACTTACCAGTTTCTTTCTGGATGCGCTCCCAGTTAGCCATAACCATGTCTAGGCCACCGACGTTGAAGAACGCCTGCTCTGCCACGTGGTCTAGGTCACCGTTTGCGATAGCTGCGAAGCCCTCGATGGTGTCCTTTAGCGGAACGGTTGAACCCTTAACACCGGTGAACTTCTCAGCCATGTAGGTGTTCTGAGACAAGAACTGCTGGATACGACGCGCGCGTGAAACGGTTACCTTGTCTTCTTCAGAAAGTTCTTCAACACCAAGGATGGCGATGATTTCCTGAAGTTCCTTGTTCTTCTGAAGGATTGCCTTGACTCGAACAGCGGTCGCATAGTGATCAGCGCTGATGTAGCGAGGGTCAAGAATGCGAGAGGTTGAGGTTAGCGGGTCAATCGCTGGGTATAGACCCTTAGAAGCAATTTCACGAGAAAGCTCGGTAGTCGCATCTAGGTGGGCAAAGGTAGTTGCCGGAGCTGGGTCGGTGTAGTCGTCAGCTGGAACGTAAATTGCCTGAAGCGAGGTAATTGAGTGACCACGAGTCGAGGTAATGCGCTCCTGTAGCAGACCCATTTCGTCAGCTAGGTTCGGCTGGTAACCCACGGCTGAAGGCATGCGACCTAGAAGGGTCGAAACCTCTGAACCAGCCTGAGTAAAGCGGAAGATGTTGTCAATGAACAAAAGCACGTCTTGCTTCTGAACATCGCGGAAGTATTCCGCCATGGTCAGAGCTGAAAGTGCAACGCGAAGACGGGTGCCTGGTGGCTCATCCATCTGGCCGAACACCAGGGCAGTCTTGTCGATAACGCCTGACTCGGTCATTTCGTCGATCAGGTCGTTGCCCTCACGAGTACGCTCACCAACACCGGCAAATACTGACACACCATCGTGGTCTTCAGCTACGCGGTAGATCATCTCTTGGATAAGAACGGTCTTACCAACACCCGCACCGCCGAATAGACCAATCTTTCCACCCTGAACATAAGGGGTCAGAAGGTCGATTGACTTGATTCCGGTCTCGAACATCTGAGTCTTTGACTCAAGCTGATCGAACGCAGGAGGCTGGCGGTGAATTGGCCAGGTCTCGGTGACCTTGATGGTCTCGCCCTTCTTGGCGTTTAGAACTTCACCGACAACGTTGAAAACCTTGCCCTTGGTGACGTCGCCAACTGGAACTGAGATTGGAGCGCCGGTGTCGCTAACGGCACCGCCGCGAACCAAACCATCGGTTGGCTTTAGCGCAATGGCACGAACTAGGTCGTCACCAAGGTGCTGAGCAACCTCAAGGGTTAGCACGGTCTGCTCACCGTTTAGATCGATGACAGTGGTCAGCGCGTTGTAGATCTCTGGGATGGCATCGTGTGGGAACTCGATGTCAACAACTGGACCATTAACGCGTGCGATGCGTCCGGTGCCGGCGGCAGGTGCCTTCTTTGCTGCAGGCTTTGCAGCAGCTGGCGCCTTAGCGGCTGGCTTCTTAGGAGCAGCAGGCTTCTTTGTAGTCTCGGCCATGTCTCTTTCTTTCTCTTAGTCTTCGTCACCGGTAGAGACCAGTGCGTCTGCTCCACCAACGATTTCGGAAATCTGTTGCGTAATTTCTGACTGACGAGCTGCGTTGCTTAGTCTCGTGTAGGTCTTGATCAGCTTGTCGGCGTTGTCAGTAGCTGACTTCATTGCCTTTTGACGAGCTGCGTGCTCTGATGCTGCCGACATCAACATTGCGTTGAAGATGCGGCTTTCGATGTATACCGGTAGCAATGCGTCAAGCACCTTGCCGGCATCTGGCTCGAATTCGTAAAGCGGGAAAACTTCGTTCTCAGCTGGCGCCTCGACACCTTCTACAACCTCAAGAGGAAGCAAGCGAGTGACTTCTGGAACCTGGGCAATCATCGATACGAAGCGGTTGTAGACCAAGTGAATCTCGTCTACGCCACCGTCTGCGTAGTCAGTGTTGAAAGCTGAAACAACTGCGTCTGAAATCTCTTTTGCTACGTCGAACTGCGGAAGGTCAGTTCCACCGATCCAGTTGCGAACAGACTCACGACGACGGAAGTTGAAGTAACCAACTGCCTTGCGACCAACTAGGTAGTAGACAACCTCTTTGCCCTGTTCCTTTAGCAGCGCGGTTAGCTGCTCGGCCTCTTTGAGTACGTTTGATGAAAACGCACCGGCAAGACCGCGGTCTGAGGTAAAGATAACCACTGCAGCGCGATCAATGCGTGCTGGCTCGGTGGTTAGTGGGTGGTCGACGTTTGAGTAGGTAGCTACCGCTGAAACTGCGCGAGTTACCGCACGAGAATAGGGGGTCGATGCTGCTACGCGCTGCTGAGCTTTGTAGATTCGCGATGCAGAGATCAACTCCATGGCGCGCGTGATCTTCTTGGTGGTCTGTGCAGACTTAATTTTCTGTCTGTAGACACGAAGCTGTGCTCCCATGCTTTTCTCCTCGCTTTCTAATTCTCGAAATGGCTAGTCAATTGAAGTGTTAGCGAAGCGCTTACTTCTTGCGCTTCTGCTTGACGATCTTCTCTTGGTTGACGTCTTCTTCGTCAAGCGCGCTAGCGCCCTCTGAAGATGCCAATGCGGTTCCGGCGCTGGTTGCGAAGCCCTTCTTGAACTTTGCAACTGCCTTCTCTAGCTCTGCCACAGTGTCGTTCTCGAGGTTGTTGGTCTCGCGAATGGTGGTCAAGATCTTGGTGTTGCGACGCAGGTGCTCTAGAAGTTCTGCCTCGAAACGCAATACGTCTTCAACTGGAACTTCGTCAAGCTTTCCGGTGGTTCCGGCCCAAACTGAAACAGTCTGCTCTTCAACTGGGTATGGAGAGTACTGAGGCTGCTTTAGCAACTCCATTAGGCGGGCACCGCGAGCTAGCTGCTGGCGTGACGCTGCGTCTAGGTCTGATGCAAACATTGCGAATGCCTCTAGTGAGCGGTACTGAGCAAGCTCTAGCTTCAGGGTTCCTGAAACCTTCTTGATGCCCTTAACCTGAGCTGCACCACCAACACGTGAAACCGAGATACCTACGTCGATAGCTGGGCGCTGGTTTGAGTTGAATAGGTCTGACTGCAAGAAGATCTGGCCGTCGGTGATCGAAATCACGTTGGTCGGAATGTATGCAGAAACGTCGTTTGCCTTGGTCTCAATGATTGGAAGACCAGTCATCGAACCGCCACCTAGCTCGTCGTTTAGCTTGGCGCAACGCTCTAGCAAACGTGAGTGTAGGTAGAAAACGTCACCCGGGTAAGCCTCGCGGCCTGGTGGGCGACGCAGAAGAAGTGAAACGGCACGGTATGCCTCGGCCTGCTTTGACAAGTCATCGAAAATGATGAGGACGTGCTTGCCGCCGTACATCCAGTGCTGACCAATTGCAGAACCGGTGTATGGAGCTAGGTACTTGAAACCAGCTGGGTCTGATGCTGGTGAAGCAACGATGGTGGTGTATTCCATTGCGCCGGCTGCCTCAAGAGCACCCTTAACACCTGCAATGGTTGAACCCTTTTGACCGATTGCAACATAGATGCATCGAACCTGCTTGTTTACATCGCCAGATTCCCAGTTGGCCTTCTGGTTGATGATGGTGTCGATCGCAATTGCGGTCTTTCCGGTCTGGCGGTCACCAATGATTAGCTGACGCTGACCACGACCAACTGGGATCATGGCGTCGATTGCCTTGATACCGGTCTGAAGTGGCTCGTGAACTGACTTGCGGGCCATAACGCCTGGAGCCTGGAGCTCTAGTGCACGACGACCTTCTGCCTTGATGTCGCCCAGACCGTCGATTGGGTTGCCCAGTGGGTCAACAACGCGACCTAGGAACTTGTCACCGACTGGAACAGAAAGTACTTCACCGGTGCGGTGAACTTCCATGCCCTCTTCAATGCCCTCAAAGTTTCCGAGGATAACGGTACCGATCTCGCGCTCGTCAAGGTTTAGAGCTAGACCAAGAGTGCCGTCAGCAAACTTCAGTAGCTCGTTAGCCATTGCGCCTGGAAGGCCTTCAACGTGTGCGATACCGTCGCCGGCGTCGATTACGTGACCCACCTCAGTGCGCGAAGCCTTAGCTGGCTCATAAGACTTAACGAAGTCTTTTAGAGCGTCGCGAATCTCGTTCGGGCTGATTTTCAGATCTGCCATCTCTTATCCTTTGCTTCTGGGGCGAACCCCGCTTGGTCTTGGTTTAGCTGTTATGCCAGCTGAAGTTTTGCGTTGTTTAGGCGGCTGCTTAGGCTGCCGTCAATAATCTCGCCATCGATCTGAACCTTGACACCACCCAGGATGCTTGGGTCGATTTCGACGTTTAGCTTGAGGCTCTGGCCATAAGTCTTGGCAAGTGCTGCCTCTAGGCGTTCTAGCTGCTTGGTGCTGATCTCGCTAGCCACAGTGACGGTTGCGATCTGGCGGTCGGCAAAAGCAGAAACCTGCTTGCCGAACTGCTCGAGAACAACTGAAACGCGACGACGACGAGCGCTAAGCACTGCGCGGCGAATTAGAACTGCACCCTCAGATGAGGTCTTCTTGCCGATTAGGGCTGCGACAAGAGCGACCTTTGCGTCTTCGCTTGCGCGCTTGTCGGCAAGTGCAAACTGAAGTTCGGCGTCTGAGTCAACTGCCTGCTGGAAAGCAAACAGCTCTGACTCAACCTGACCTAGGTTCTTTGCGCGGCTGGCGATCGATGCAACCGCATAGACACCTAACTGCTCAAAAGCACCAACAAGGTCTTGGCCGGTTGACCAGCGAAGTGCAACCAGGCTGGTCGCAAATTCAAGAGTTGCTGCCGAGACGCTCTTGCCGAAAACGGCCTTGATTGCGCCCGACTTGGCATTCGCCTCAGCGGAAGGATCGGAGAGAATGCTGCGTAGCTGAGCTGAATCTGCAACGGCTGCGCCGATTGCGAAGATTTCTTCAGCGAACTTGATGTCTGCCTTGGCCAGTTTTGGCTCTAGAGCCAGCTTTGCCGCAGCTAGTGACTGCCTGGTTGAACTTGCCATTACTTCTTCTTGCCTGCCTTCTCGCCAGCCTCTAGCTCAGCTAGGAACTGGTCGACGACGCCGGTTGCAACTTTTTCGTTCTTTAGGCTGGCGCCAACAACACTCGACGCTAGGTCGATTGCTAGTGAGCCAACTTCGGCACGAAGTGAGATAAGTGCTGCCTGGCGCTCGGCCTCGATTTGAGACTTTGCTGCTGCGGTTAGACGCGCTGCTTCTGCTGAAGCCTGCTCTTTAAGTTCAGCAAGGATAGCTGCGCCTTCGGCACGTGCTTCTTCGCGGATCTTGGCAGCTTCGGCGCGAGCCTCGGCCTGTTCGGCTTCGATGTTTGCGGTCTTGGCAGCTGCTTCAGCCTGAGCCTTTTCGGCAGCCTCTAGGCGACCCTCGATCGCCTCGGTGCGTGCATCAAGAGTCTTCTTGAAGTTAGGCAGAACCTTGAACCAGAAGAAAGCCAGCAGGATTACAAAGACAACCGAAGACCAAAGGAGATCGTACGACGCAGGAATTAGAGGGTTTGGCGCTGCCTCGCCCTCTGCTGCGTTCGCGAGAATCCTAATAATCATGGGGTTAGTTCCTGACTGATTAACCGAAGATGAATGGGGTTGCAAGACCGATTAGCGCTAGCGCTTCGGTGAATGCGATACCAAGCCACATGGTGACCTGAAGCTTTGCAGCTAGTTCTGGCTGACGAGCGATTGACTCGATGGTCTTTGAAACAACTAGACCTACACCAATGCCTGGGCCAACTGCTGCTAGGCCATAGCCGACTACTGCTAGGTTGCCGCTTAGTTCGGCGATGTTAGTTACGTCCACTTTGTATTTCCTTCCGTGGGTTTAGAACTGACGGTTGCCAGCTCTTAGTGCTCGTCTGCCAAGGCCAACTGAATGTAGACCGTGGTCAGCAGAGTAAAAACGTATGCCTGAAGGAAAGCCACCAGGATTTCGAACAGGGTGAATGCAAAACCAAAAACGAATGTTCCGGCACCGAACAGTTTGAAGAAGCCGTCGGCGTTGAACAAGAAGAACTGGGTTGCCGAGAAGCAAAGAACTAGCAACAAGTGGCCAGCGATCATGTTCATGGTCAAACGAAGAGCCAGAGTGACCGGACGAAGAATAAAGGTTGACAGCAACTCAATTGGAGTGACCAAAGCGTAGAACGGCTTTGGAACGCCCGCTGGGAAAAGTGCGGCGGTGAAGAAGTGGCCACCGTGCTTCTTGATTCCGGCATAGATGAAGGTCACATAAGCGGCAACAGCCATAACGATTGGCAAACCGATAACTGAGGTGCCGGCGATGTTTAGACCCGGGATGATGCCGGTGATGTTCATGCCGAGGGTCACGAAGAAGATGGTAGTTAGCAACGGCAAGAAACGGTCGCCGTCTTTTTCGCCAAGCTGATCGTGAGCGATTGACTTGCGAACAAAATTCAGTGAGATTTCACCCATCAACTGGAAGCGTGATGGAACGTGGTTGCCGGTTTTGCTTGCACGAGCAAATGAGCGTGACCAAAGGAAGAACAAAACAACCAACACGGTGAGGATCAAAAGACGAATCAACATGATTCGGTTTAGTGCAAATGGGGTGCCCTCGAAAGCAACAATCTCTGGATAGAACTCCATGATTGAAGGAGCGTGGAAACCGCTGCCCGACTCTTCGGTGCTGGCTGCTACGGCTAGCAGATTCAGAGCTTTAGTAAACAGAGTGAACTCCTGTTTCGGGGCAAGGCTAAACCTTGCGGCGATTTACAGCGGGTTTTGGGTGTTTATTCACAAACACTTACGGATACTCTAACAGCAAAAATTCGCCTGAAAACCAATAAATACATAGGTTGGCTAAAAAATTTTTGTTGAATTATTTAGTTTTCAATTGTTGGGATGCGCGAACGCAAAACTGTAAGCGCTTCGAGGGTCAAAGTCGACAGAATTGACGCCACCAGTGAAAAAAACAAAACCGGGCCATTGATGAATTCGGCACCTTTGAGCATGGCCACAATCGCGATGAAAATAATCAGCTTCAGCACCCAGCCACCGAGCACGACACCGAAGAATCCGCCAAGTGAAAGTCGGCCACCGAACCAAACTGATAGCACTGTTAGTGAGCTAAAAATCAGGGTCATACTGGCGCCGATCAAGCCCGAAACCAAGCCAGGCTGGCCCGCCAACAGAACGCCCAAGATTGAGCTCAGTAACGCAATTGATGCGGTCAAGAATGCACTCTGAATGAGCACCTTGCGAAACAGTTCTTTTGAAGTGGTTGCCCTAGCCATTTGAGGCCTTTCTAAGTTTGCGAAGCAGTGGCCAAATTGTGTAGCCCAGAACCAAAACAAGTGCCACTGCTGTGATCGAATAGACCGATTCAGGCGGCATAAAGAAAAACATGATGCAGAACCCAGAGATTAGTGCTGTCCAGAGATAGAAAACCACTACCGAGCCAAGGTGTGAGTGGCCAAAGTCTTGCAGGCGGTGATGGATGTGCTGACGGTCGGCGCTAAACGGAGACTTTCCGGCGCGCAGGCGTCGAAGCACGGCCATGGTGAAATCGAGCAGCGGCAAAACCAGGATTGCCAGCGGCAACAACAGCGGCAAGAACGCTGGCACTAAATCGTTTTTAGAAACCAGGGTTGGATCAATCTGACCGGTAACCGTTAGTGCGGTGGTTGCCATCAGCAAACCGAGCAGCAGTGCTCCGGTGTCGCCCATGAAAATTTTGGCTGGGTGCCAGTTGAACGGCAAGAAACCAACGCACATACCGATCACAATCGAAGACAGCAGCGAGGCCAAGTTGAAGTAGTTAGTTGGCGAGGTTTGCTGAGCCAAGAAATAGCTGTAGGCAAAGAAGACACCGGTGCCGATCAGCACCACACCAGAGACTAGGCCGTCGAGTCCGTCGATGAAATTCACCGCGTTCATCACCAGTACGGTCAAGAAAACGGTGACGACGAATGAGATACCCAGGCTGCCAATAGTGATTCCGGCAATCGGCAGAGACATAATTTGCACGCCTTGCCAAGCCAGGATTCCGGCAACGCCAAACTGACCGGCTAGCTTCAGAGTCCAGTCAAGGTCATACAGGTCGTCTAAAACGCCGATGATGGTGATCAGAGTTGCGGCAGCCAAAATCGCCAGGATCTGGGCTGGTTCGGCAAAGACGCTTCTAAACCAACCGAGCAAACCGGCAACCCCGAGAGTCGATAGGAAACCGACATACATCGCAATGCCGCCCAGACGCGGGGTTGGGCGCTTGTGCACATCGCGCGCACGAATGCGCGGATAAAGCTGATATTTGTGAGCCAGTTTTAGAGTCGCGTAGGTGCCAACAAAAGTCACCAGCGCTGAAACCAGCATCATCAAAAGGTAGGCGCGCATTTTTTAGTCAGCACTCGATTCGAGCAGCTCTTTTGCAACCGATTCAACTTTCTTAGCCGAAAGCGCACCCTGGCGAACGATTTTGATTTTGCCAGTGGTGACAATGTTGCCTTCAGCATCGACCGAGTCGACGATATCGGTCAGGTCAAGAATTGTTGAAGCCTCACCCTTGGGGCTAGCGCCACCATCCAGATAAGTCGCCACGGCAGTGTCGAAATATGCGACCGCCTGCTGGCAGGTGACGGCTGCTGGCTCGCCGGTTAGATTGGCGCTTGAGACAGCAAGTGGGCCAACCTCTTCGAGCAGGGCTAGGGCAATTTTGTGATCTGGCATTCGCAACGCAACGGTGCCCTTGGTTTCACCAAGATCCCATGAGAGCGATGGCTGAGAGCGCAGAATCATGGTCAAAGCGCCGGGCCAAAAGGTTTCGGCAAGGCGCTTGGCTACATCAGGAACCGTTTCGGCAAGTGCATAAAGAGCGTTTAGATTGCCAATGAGAACCGGCGGCGGAGACTGGCGCCCGCGGCCCTTGGTTGCCAATAGCTTTTCAACAGCTTTGGGATTAAATGCATCGCCAGCAATGCCATAAACGGTGTCAGTCGGAACCACAACAACTTCACCACGGCCAAGTGCAACCTTGGCTAGGCGCATGCCAGTTAGCAGGTCAGTGTCGATCGAGCAGTCGAATACTCTCGCCAAAAGACACCTACCTTAGAGCCGTGACCGCTCGGTCTCGACCGGTCAAATCCTGGTGGGCGCGCACTTGACGCCACCCATCTGCCAATAGTAATTCAACAACCTGTTCAGACTGAGAGTCGGCATGCTCGATTATGAGCACTCCCCCGGTGACCAGCAATCTGGCCGCGGTTTTTGAAACCACACGGATAACGTCGAGGCCATCTTCGCCGCCATAGAGAGCGAGAGCTGGGTCAAAAAGATGGACCTCTACATCGCGAGGAATAGCAGCGTTTGGAATGTATGGCGGGTTTGAGGCAACCACCGAAACTTGACCATCGAGTTCGTGGAACGCATCAGCCAGATCACCCTGAATGAGCTGTGCGCCGGTGGATGCATATTTGTCGAAGTTTGCCTTGGTGAACGGCAGTGCGTCATCTGATTTTTCTACCGCAAACACGCGTGCGTGCGGCACCTCAGTTGCCATTGCCAACGCGATGGCACCCGAGCCGGTGCCTAGGTCGATGCCGGTTGGTGCTGCGGTTGCGGTTGCGCGAAGGGCATCGATAGCAAGCTGCGCGACAAACTCGGTTTCTGGGCGAGGAATAAAAACTCCGCGGCCAACCGATAGTTCTAGATTTCTGAAATAAGCCTTGCCGGTGATGTGCTGCAGCGGTTCGCGAGCAATGCGGCGGGCATACAGGTTGGCAATTTGCTCTGCCTCAAGTTCACTGATTTCGGTGTCGACAATCATGGTCGACTGCAGGGCGCCCTTGCTTAGCCCAAGCACGTGAGCAGCCAAAAGTTCTGCGTCATTTTGTGCGGAATCGATTTGAGCCTCGGCAAACTTAGCGCTGGCGTGCTCGACCAAATCGCGAAGGCGCATGGGCTATTTCTCGGCCGAAAGTGCGGCTAGGCGTGCCTCTTCATCGGCCTGAATTGCAGACTGAATCACAGGCTCAAGAGCGCCATCCATGACCTGATCAAGGTTGTATGACTTGTATCCGGTGCGGTGGTCGGCAATGCGGTTCTCAGGGAAGTTGTAGGTGCGAATTCGCTCGGAGCGGTCGACCGACTTGACCTGAGACTTGCGGGCTGCTGACTGCTCGGCTTCGATTGCCTCTTGCTGGGCAGCAAGAATGCGGGCACGAAGAACGCGCATCGCCGCTTCACGGTTTTGCAACTGTGACTTTTCGTTCTGCATGGCCACGGTAATGCCGGTTGGCAAGTGTGTGATTCGAACTGCCGAGTCGGTGGTGTTCACAGACTGACCGCCTGGGCCAGATGAGCGATAAACATCGATGCGCAGATCGTTCTGGCTAATCTCGACTTCTTCTGGCTCGTCAACTTCAGGAAAAACCAAAACGCCGGCTGCTGAGGTGTGAATGCGGCCCTGAGTTTCGGTGGCCGGCACACGCTGAACGCGGTGCACTCCACCCTCATACTTCAGGTGTGCATAGACGCCTTGAGCTGGGTCGTTGCTTGAACCCTTAATCGCAAGCTGGATGTCTTTGATGCCGCCAAGGTCAGACTCGTTCTTATCAAGAACTTCGGTCTTCCAGCCCTTTGAGTTGGCGTACTGGATGTACATACGAAGCAGGTCAGCTGCGAACAGTGCAGATTCTGCACCACCTTCACCGGCCTTGATCTCCATGATCACGTCGCGGCCATCATCTGGGTCGCGAGGAATCAAAAGGCGACGAAGCTTTTCGTTAGCAGCCTCGAGTTTCTCTTCGTTCAAGACCACTTCTTCGGCGAACATTTCGTCTTCTTTAGCTAGCTCGCGAGCAGCGGCAATATCATCGGTCAACGAGTTGACCTGGTTGAATGCGCTGACAATTGCGCTGAGTTCGGCATAGCGACGGTTTAGCTTTTTAGCCAACGCCGGGTTTGCGTGAACTGCAGCGTCAGAGAGCTGTGTCTGAAGTGCTGAATATTCCTCGAGAAGAGGCTTGACCGAATCGAGCAATTATTACTCCGCGTCTGAGCCGGTCGGAACTGGCATTGACTTTTGAACCTGCATCAAGAACTCAACGTTGCTTGAGGTCTCTTTTAGACGGCTAAGCACAAGCTCAAGCGCCTGCTGCTGCTCAAGACCAGCAAGTGCACGGCGAAGCTTCCAGACGATCTTGGTTTCGTCAGGGCTCATCAGCATCTCTTCGCGGCGGGTGCCTGAAGCGTTCACGTCTACCGCAGGGAAGATTCGCTTGTCAGCAAGCTGACGAGAAAGGCGAAGCTCCATGTTTCCGGTTCCCTTGAACTCTTCGAAGATAACCTCGTCCATCTTTGAACCGGTCTCGACAAGAGCGGTGGCAAGAATGGTTAGCGAGCCGCCGTCTTCGATGTTGCGAGCAGCACCGAAGAAACGCTTTGGTGGGTAAAGCGCAGATGAATCGACACCACCAGAAAGAATGCGGCCTGAAGCAGGAGCGCTCAGGTTGTAGGCGCGACCCAAACGAGTGATTGAGTCAAGAAGGACAACGACGTCGTGACCAAGCTCAACCAAACGCTTTGCGCGCTCGATTGCCAATTCGGCAACGGTGGTGTGGTCTTCGGCTGGGCGGTCGAAGGTTGAGGCAATGACCTCACCCTTGACAGTGCGCTGCATGTCGGTAACTTCTTCTGGGCGCTCGTCAACCAAAACAACCATTAGGTGAACCTCTGGGTTGTTTACTGCGATTGAGTTTGCGATGGCCTGAAGCACCAGGGTCTTTCCGGCTTTCGGCGGAGAAACGATTAGACCGCGCTGGCCTTTTCCGATTGGTGAAACTAGGTCGATGATACGAGTGCTGAGCTTGTTTGGCTCAGTCTCTAGGCGCAAACGGCTCTGTGGATAGAGCGGGGTTAGCTTCTGGAACTCAACGCGAGCACCAGCCTGCTCAAGGGTTAGGCCGTTGATTGAGTCAACGCGAACAATTGCGTTGAACTTCTGGCGACCCTGGCCCTCACCTTCACGTGGCTGGCGAATGGCGCCGACAACGGCGTCACCCTTGCGTAGGTTGTACTTCTTTACCTGACCTAGTGACACGTATACGTCGTTTGGACCAGGTAGGTAGCCGCTGGTGCGAACGAACGCGTAGTTGTCTAGAACGTCAAGGATTCCGGCAACCGGAACTAGAACGTCGTCTGGCGAGATCTCTGGCTCGACCTCGTCGCGGTCTTGACCTCCGCGGCCACCGTTGCGACGGTCGCGGTCGCGGTAGCGGTTTCGGTTGCGGCCGCGGCCACCACGACGGTCGTCTTCGAAGTCGCGACGGTTGTTGTCACGGTCGTTATCGCGAGTTGAGTTGTCGCGGTTTGAGTTTTCTGAACCCTCAGCCGAATCGCCGTTTGACTCGCCGCCCTCGCGGTTCTCGCCACCGTTACGGTTGCGATTGCGGTTGCGGTTGTTGCGGTTGCGGTTGTTGCTGCGCTCCGAGCGCTCGCCATTCTCGCTGTTGCCTGAACCTTCTGAGCTTTCGCTTGAGGCTGGCTTCGACGACTCTTTAGCTGCAGTGTTTGACTCGGCAGGTGCTGAGCTTTCAGCTGAACTGTCGGCTGCTTTGCGAGCGCGAGTGTTGCGCTTTGGCGCCTCGGTTGAAGTTGAATCTGAAGCTGGAGCCTCGGTTGCAGCAGCGGCTGAAGTGGCTGCGCGGCGGGTTCTGCGAACCGGCTGGTTTTCCTGGATTTCATCCATGTTTTGTAATTGCACTTTCTTGAGATACTCAGTGGCTTAATCGATTGGTGGCCTGAATTGTGCTGCCCCCGTCGTGCACTCTGAGCGCGCGGAAAATCTCTGCTGAGATTTGTGAACACACCTAAGTTCGCGACTCAAACCTGGCAACTCTAGAGAGTTGTTTGATTTGGGATTTATGCGCCTTCGCTTGGGTGCACTACTACAGTAGCACCCTTGAAGTCGACCGCAAGCAAAAGTGGCTTCCAGTTTGGGTAGTTTTCGGCAGCAAGTTTGACGGCCTCGAGGCGCTCTACTGGGTCGCTAGCCAAAACCAAAACCGACGGGCCCGCACCTGAAACAACTGCGGCGTGACCGTTTTCGCGCATTAGGCGAACCAGTGCGTCAGTCTCTGGCATGGCGGCGGCACGGTAGTCCTGGTGAAGTCGATCTTCAGTGGCAGCAAGCAGGAGCTCTGGACTCTGGGTCAGGGCAGCGATCAGAAGCGCCGAGCGAGACACGTTGAAGACGGCGTCGTTGTGTGGCACCGACTCTGGCTGCAGTGAGCGAGCAAGTTCGGTTGACATCTTGAAACTCGGCACCAGCTCAAGCGGCGCGACACCGCGGTGAACGAAAAGCTTCTTGTGGTGCGGGCCAGACTCGTCCTCCCAGGCGATGGTTAGACCGCCAAATAGCGCCGGGGCCACGTTGTCTGGGTGGCCTTCAAGTTCAGTGGCAATCTCGAGCAGGTCATCCGGGGTCATTTCAACGATGCCCGAAAGCAGGCCCTGAGCCGCAACGATGCCAGAAACAACAGCAGCACCGGATGAACCCATGCCGCGGCCGTGAGGAATGATGTTGTGAGCCTTTAGCTTGAAGGCTGGCACCGGCTGATTGAACTTGTTGAAGGTATAGATAATCGACTTGACCACGAGGTTCGACTCATCGGTCGGCACGTCGCCCTGACCCTCGCCGTGAACCTCAACAGTCGCGCCAGAGCCAGCAACTGCCTCAACCTCGAGCTCGTCGTAATACGACAGTGCCATACCAAGGGTGTCGAACCCTGGGCCAAGGTTGGCCGAAGTGGCCGGAACCTTGACGGTGACTTTTCTGCCGATTACTGAACTCATGATGATTACTTCTTGGTTAGGCCAAGGCGCTCGGCAACTGCCTCGACGCGGTTTGCTACCGCAAGTGGCTTGATGTCTTTGCCGCGCTCGTCTTTTAGCGCCCACATTGGGTCTTTTAGACCGTGTCCGGTGACGGTGACGACGATGGTTGAGCCGGCCGGAACCTCGCCCTTCTTTGAGTGCTTGAATAGGCCAGCTGCACCGGTTGCCGATGAAGGCTCGACGAAAACGCCGACCTCGTTTGACAGGAAGCGGTGCATCCAAAGAATTTCCTGGTCGCTGACATAACCGAATTGACCGCCTGAAGCTTCGCGAGCAGCTAACGCTAGGTCATAAGAAGCTGGGTTTCCGATGCGAATTGCAGTTGCAATGGTGTCTGGCTTTTTGACCGGGTTGCCGAAGCTGAACGGCGCTGAACCCTCAGCCTGAAAGCCCCACATCTTTGGCATGGCCTTGATGCGGCCCGCCTCAACGTCTTCTTGGTAGCCCTTTGAATAAGCGGTGTAGTTTCCAGCGTTGCCGACTGGCAGAACGTGAAAGTCTGGCGCGAATCCAAGTGAGTCAACGACCTCAAACGCGCCGGTCTTTTGACCCTCAATGCGGTCTGGGTTAACTGAGTTGACTAGGTGAACCGGATAGTTTTCACTTAGCGCACGAGCTAGGTCTAGGCAGTCATCGAAGTTGCCCTTGACCTGCAGAATCTGTGACTTGTGAGCCACAGCCTGAGAAAGCTTGCCTAGAGAAATCTTGCCCTTAGGCACCAAAACCACCGACTGGATGCCAGCAGCAGCTGCATAGGCTGCTGCTGAAGCTGAGGTGTTTCCGGTTGATGCAGCGATAACCGCCTCGGCACCGTGGCCAACGGCCTTTGAAACAGCCATGGTCATGCCGCGGTCTTTGAACGAACCGGTTGGGTTCATACCCTCGACCTTTAGCAGCACGCGCTCGGCGCCGACCAGCTTGGCCAAAGCAGGAGCCTCGACCAGCGGGGTGCCACCCTCGCCCAGAGTGATCACTGGGTTGTCGCTAGAGATGTCTAGACGGTCGATGTATTCGCGGATAACTCCGCGCCACTGGTGTGCCATTAGATTCCTTCTACTCGGATTACTGAGGTAATCGACTCGACAGCATCGCTGTTTTTAAGTGCTTCAACCACTGATGAAAGTGCTGAATCAGACGCTTCGTGGGTGCCAACCTCAAGGGTTGCAGTGTTTCGGTGTTTGCCATCCTCGATCGCAACGCTCTGCTCAACGGTCTCGATTGAAACCTTGTGATCAGAGAAGATGTTGGCGATTTTTGCCAAAACACCCGGCTGGTCATAGACCTCTGCGGTGATTTGATAACGAGTGTAGACCCGGTCAATCGGAAGGACCGGCAGATTCGCGTGAACAGAATCGGCCAAACCTGGGCCACCGGCAACATGACGCTTGGCCGCTGAAACCAAATCTCCCAGCACGGCAGAAGCGGTTTGCACACCACCGGCACCGGCACCGTAGAACATTAGTGAGCCTGCGGCTTCAGCCTCGACAAATACCGCGTTGAAAGCGCCACGAACAGAGCCAAGTGGGTGCTCTCTAGGAATCAGTGCCGGATAAACGCGGACCGAGATGCCCTCTTGTCCGTCCTCATCAGCTGCAATTCGCTCACAGATAGCAAGAATCTTGATGACATAGCCATCGCGCTGAGCAGCCTTGATCTGCTCTGCGGTGATCTTGGTGATGCCTTCGCGGTATACCTTCTCGAGTGGAACCTCGGTGTGGAAAGCCAGCGATGCAAGAATGGCTGCCTTTTGCGCAGCGTCGAAAGCCTCAACGTCGGCGGTTGGATCTGCTTCGGCATAACCAAGTGCCTGAGCTTCGGCGAGCGCAGTCTCATAAGAAGCGCCGCTCGAATCCATGCGGTCAAGAATGTAGTTAGTGGTGCCGTTGACGATTCCCATGATTCGGGTGACTTTGTCGCCGGCCAGTGATTCGCGCAGTGGTCGAATGATTGGAATTGCGCCAGCCACTGCAGCCTCGAAATATAGTTGCGCGCCAACCTGTTCAGCGGTGTCAAAAAGTTCGGTGCCGTGGGTTGCAAGCAGGGCCTTGTTCGCAGTCACCACATCTGAACCCGAATTAAGTGCTTCAAGGATGTAGGTTCGCGCTGGCTCGATGCCACCCATAACTTCGATAACGATGTCGGCTGAGTGAATCAGTGCCATGGCGTCAGTGGTTAGCAGTTCGGTTGGCACGCCCTCGGCTCGCTTTGAGTTGAGGTCGCGAACCGCGATGCCGGCAAGTTCAAGCTCAGCACCCACACGAGCGGCAAGTTCGGCCTTGTTTTCGGTCAACAGGCGCGCCACCTGGGCACCTACTGAACCGGCGCCCAGCAGGGCAACGCGCAATGGTCGATAGTTATTCACTTCGCTGCTCATCTCATTCTTTGTCGCCGGCAGCAGACTTTAGCTGCTGATAGCGAACATCCTTAGTAAACAAATCTGCCTCAGATTGCCCCTGAATGACAATTCGAGCTTTGCCATCGCGCACGGCAACCACCGGCGGACGAGTCAAAAAGTTGTAGTTGCTAGACAGTGAATAGCAGTAGGCGCCGGTAGTAGCTACGGCCAATAGATCGTTTGGCGCGATGTCGGCGGGCAGATAGTCGTGGCGAACCACAATGTCACCGCTCTCGCAGTGCTTGCCGACTACGCGAGAAAGTGCCGGTGCAGCGCTCGAGCTGCGGCTAGCCAAAACGGTGTGATATTCAGCCTCGTATAGCGACGGGCGGGCGTTGTCGCTCATACCGCCATCGACGCTCACATACTTGCGAACAGCGGGGTGCGCACCCTCAGTGACGTTTACCTCTTTGATCGTGCCCACGTTGTAAAGGGTGATTCCGGCAGGGCCAGCGATGTAGCGGCCCGGCTCGAAAGCTAGCAGCGGAACTGCGATGCCAAGTTCGGCACACTCGGCCTGAACGCAATCCATGATTGCTTCGGCGAAGTATTGAATGTCAGGTGCGTTGTCGGCTGGCTTGTAGTTGACGCCGAAACCTCCACCGATGTTTAGCTCTGGAATCTCGCCGTCGGCAAGTAGTTCTGCGTGCAAGCGAAGCAAGCGACGGGTTGACTCAAGGTGGCCCTCAACTGCAAAAATCTGCGAACCAACGTGCTGGTGGAAACCCAAGAAACGAAGGTGCTTGTGCGAACGAATCTTGGCAACCAGGGCGGCCACCTCAGCAAGGGGAATTCCGAATTTCTGGTCTTCGCGCGCGGTGGCCAAGAAGTCATGGGTGTTGGCATGCACGCCAGAGTTCACGCGCAAACGAACGTTCTGAATCACATCTTGAGCACCGGCCGCAGCTGCAATACGCTCGATTTCGATTTCGCTGTCAATAACAATCGCACCGACACCGGCAGTCACTGCGCGACCGATTTCGCGAAGTGATTTGTTGTTGCCGTGCAAGCCAATGCGTGCTGGGTCGATTCCGCCGGCGAGCGCAGCAGCCAACTCGCCACCGCTGGCGACGTCGATGTTTAGGCCGAGCTGGTCGATCCACTCAACGATTTCGGTCGATAGGAATGCCTTGCTGGCGTAATAGACCTTGGCATCGGTGCCGATTTTTTGAGCGGCATCGCGAAGGACTTTGCGAGCAGAGGTGGCTCGAGCTCTGAAGTCATCTTCATCGATTACATAAAGCGGGGTGCCAAAAGATGCGGCTAGTTCGCCAGCGCTAACGCCACCGATTTCAAATTCACCGGTGTCGCGGCGGCGTGCGTGGCGAGGCCAAACCTTGGTGACAAGATCGTTTAGATCACTTGGTTCTTCGAGCCACGATGGCGCAAGTGGGTTAGTCATAATCCATGCCCTCCGGATTACATTCGCTCTGGCGCGCTAACGCCAAGAAGGCTAAGGCCGTTGCGCAAAACCACGCCGGCAGCGTCGTTTAGCCAAAGGCGGGTGCGGTGAACGGTTTCAACTTCGGCGCCCGACATCGGGGTCACGCGACAGTTGTCATACCAGCGGTGATAGCTGCCGGCGATTTCTTCAAGGTGTCGTGCTACGCGGTGAGGCTCGCGGAACTCGGCTGCCTGGGCGACCACTCTTGGGAACTCTGAAAGCTTGGCCAACAGTTCTGACTCGCTCTCGTGAGTCAGCAGACCCGGCTCAAACTCTGAGCGGTCAACATTGAGGCTGGCAGCATTTTTGGCCACCTGAGCGGTGCGCGCGTGTGCATACTGCACATAGAAAACCGGGTTGTCATTGGTCTTCTTTTGCAGTTGCTCAAGGTCGATGTCGAGCTGTGAATTGATCGAAGAGCGAGACAGCGCATAGCGAGCTGCATCGACACCGACAAAACCAACTAGGTCTTCAAGGGTGACCACGGTTCCGGCGCGCTTTGACATGCGAACTGGCTCACCGTCTTTGACCAGGTTCACCATCTGACCGATCAAGATCTCGAGGTTGACTCCAGGCTCATCGCCATAAGCAGCGCAAAGGGCCATCATGCGAGGCACGTATCCGTGGTGATCGGCACCAAGCATGTAGATGCAGCGATCGAAACCGCGCTCACGCTTGTCTAGATAGTAGGCCAGGTCGCCGGCGATATAGGCGTGGTCGCCATCGCTCTTAATAACCACGCGGTCGCGGTCATCGCCAAATGTGCTCGAACGCAACCAGGTGGCGCCATCCTGTTCGAAAATGTGACCAAGTTCGCGCAGGCGGGCAATCGCTCGCTCAACAGCATTTGACTCGTATAGCGAGTTCTCGTGGAAATAGACATCGAAGTCGACGCCAAAATCATGCAGCGATTCGCGAATCTCTTGGAACATCAATTCGACACCGGCGGCGCGGAATGCCTCTTGAGCCTCTTCGTCGTTGAGCGCCAATATATCCTGTGCGGTTTCAGCTAAAACTCGATCGGCAATCTCTTGAATGTATTGACCGCCATAGCCGTCTTCTGGGGCATCCAGGCCTCGAGCGCGAGCAAGCAAAGAACGAGCGAAGCGATCAATTTGAGCACCGTGATCGTTGAAGTAATACTCACGAGTGACAACCGCGCCCTGGGCTTCAAGGATTCGAGCTAGCGAGTCGCCAACGGCCGCCCAGCGGGTTCCGCCGAGGTGGATCGGGCCGGTTGGGTTAGCTGAGACAAACTCGAGATTGGTTTTAACGCCGGCATAAAGCTGACCTCGACCAAAGCTTGCGCCGGCCTCGACGACTGCTTTAGCTAACTCGCCGGCAGCGCCTGCACTGAGGGTGATGTTGATGAAACCAGGGCCGGCAATTTCGGCCTTCTCAACACCGTCAAGTTGCGAAATTTCAGCTGAAATCAGCTCAGCAAAAGCGCGTGGGTTTAGGCCGAATTTTGATCCAAGTTGCATGGCAACGTTGGTAGCCCAATCGCCGTGCTCGCGATTCTTTGGTCGCTCGATAACGATTTCTTCAGGCAGATCGAGCGCGCTCAGGCGACCTGCGTTTTGCAGGTTTGCCATGATGCGCAAAATGGCGGCAGAAAGATCTGCTGGAGTCATTGGGATTGCCTTTATTTAGGGGCTGAAAATAACCCCTAAATCATACCCTTTGAACCGATTATTAGCGTCTGATCAGGCCACGTACCGGGTCAGCTGTTACCGGAATCGGGTCGCAAAGTTCACCGACAAACTTGCCGTCTACGTAATTAATGAAGGCAATTAGATTCCACTTGCCATCTTTGCCCTTAACCAGTCTCGAGGCATACAGGTCGTCAGCATCGAAGCGCACCGACTTGCGAAGGTCGATTTCGGTGAGCTTCTCGTTGGTCGGCAGGCTGTAAAGGCCACCCTGGCGATCGAAAACCATGCGCTCTTCAGAAATCCAATGGGTGCCGCAGCAGAACAGCAGAATGGGCACGCCATCGACAACCTCGTATTGCAGCACTTCAGTCTCGCCGAAGCCCTGGTCTGGGCCAGCCTGCGGTGGCATCAAGCGCCAGTTAATCAGGTCGTCAGATTTGGCCATGGCGATAACGCCCTGCTCGCGAAACTTCTCGTGCTTTGGCGCGGTCGCGGTGACCAGCATGGTCCACTGTGACTCCCCCGCCATTTTGAAAACCCAAGGATCGCGGAATGGCTCGTCTTCGAAGCCTCCGGCAAGGGTTTGATAATTCTCGTCTGCTACAACCAGTGGGTTCTCTGGGCGCTTGGTCCAGGTGATTAGGTCTTCTGAGGTTGCCGCAACCACGGTCTGTCTGAATCCCTTGTTTTCACGGGTGCGACCGGTATAAAACATCCACCACAAACCGTCATCGCCCTTTACGACCGAGCCGGTCCAGGTGGTGTAGTCGTCTGGAGCTGGCGCATCGCTGTAGATCAGCGCGTCGGGTAAGACCGTCCAGTTGGTTAGGTCATCTGAAACTGCGTGACCAATCGATGGGTTGTTGTGTCGACGCTCTGGGTCGCCAAGCGCACGGCTTGCCTGCAGATAAAACGCGTGGTGGCGCTCGCCGTCAAAAACGAACCATGAATCCCAAACCCACTGACCAGGCAACTTCAAAGCCACGGCAACTCCTAATGAATCATTTAATGCGAAGGCAGAAGTCTATTCGAGCGCTTGAGCCGGCGATGCCTGAGTATGCCTGCTACCTGCGCAGTTAGACTTATCGGAGCCCTGGCCCCTATAGCTCAGGGGATAGAGCGCCGCTCTCCGGAGGCGGGTGCGCAGGTTCAAATCCTGCTAGGGGCGCGTGTTTGGAATGGAATGGCTGAAGCCAGAAGCCCTAATTGCGTCTTTTGGCGCCTTCGCGATGATTGGCATTTGTCTAATCGTCTTTATTGAAACCGGCCTGCTGGTCGGCTTCTTCTTGCCCGGTGACTCGCTGCTCTTTGTGTCAGGCCTGATGGTCTCGAGCGGGGCTATTCAGTTTCCGACAGCCGACGGCAATGGCTGGGCGGTGCCAATTTGGTTGGCCTGCATCATGATTTCTGGGGCTGCCTGGCTCGGTGACCAAACCGGATACTGGATTGGTCGCAAAGTAGGTCCAGCGATCTTTAACAAGCCGGAATCAAAGTTCTTTAGCCAAGAAAACGTTTCGCGCACCAACTCGTTCTTTGAGCGCTACGGTTCAAAAGCAATTATTTTGGCCCACTTTGTGCCGGTAATGCGCACCTTCGTTCCGGTGGCTGCCGGCGTCGGTGAGATGTCTTATCGCAAGTTCTTGCGCTACAACTTCATCGGTGTAATTGGTTGGGGCACCGGCGTGACTCTGCTCGGATTCTTCCTTGGAAAGATTCCATTTGTGGCCGAACACGTGGAATATTTCACCATCGGATTCGTAATTGTCTCGACTATCCCGATTGCAATTGAAGTAATCAAAACCCGCCGTCAGCACATTGCTGAACAGCTCTCAGAGAACTAAAGCCTTTGGGCAACTGCCGCTAATTAGGCAGAGAATTTGCGGTTGAGGTTATTGCTGCGCCACTAGATAGCTAGCCAGCTGGCTAAGTGCCATCGAACGGTGGCTGAGCGCGTTTTTAACCTCTGGTTCAAGCTCGGCGGCAGTTGAATCAAAACCTTCAGGGATAAAAATCGGGTCGTAACCAAAGCCGTTTGGGCCTTTTTCGGCTGTGGCAACGCTACCTGGCCAGATACCGGTGAAACTGATTTCACCATCAGGGCCAACCAGTGCGATGGTGCAAACAAAAGAAGCGGCTCGGTGCTCGGGTTTCACGTCAGCAAGTTGCGCCAATAGCAGTTCGCGATTCTTGGCATTGTCTTTGCTGCCTGACCAACGGGCTGAAAAAATGCCGGGTGCTCCCCCAAGAATCTCAACCGCCATTCCCGAATCATCGGCAATCGAAGTCATGCCGGTGTGGGCATAAGCCGCACGGGCTTTGATTAGGGCGTTTTCTAAAAAACTGGTGCCGTCTTCGACCGGCTCTGGGCCGTCATAGCCAAGCAGTTCAAGACCCTCGACCTGAGTGGCCAAGATTGCGCCGACCTCTTGCACCTTGTGGGCATTGTGCGTAGCTAATACCAGTTTCATTTTTATAGTGACTGCTCGAGAGCTAGCTTCTGAATGCCGGTCAATTCGGCAGTGCCGGCAAGGGCAAGATCTAGCAGACTGTTGAGCTCGGTGCGATCAAATGGCACACCTTCGGCAGTGCCTTGAACTTCGATGAATTTGCCGCCACCGGTGACCACAACGTTCATGTCGGTGTGCGCTCTGACGTCTTCGGTGTATGCCAAATCAAGGAATGGTTCACCGTCAATGATGCCCACTGACACTGCGGCAACCGAGTCGCTCAGAGGCTTTGAGCTCGGTGCGATAAATTTTTTACCGCGACCCCAGGCAATTGCATCGGCGAGCGCAACATATGCGCCGGTGATTGCTGCAGTGCGGGTTCCGCCATCGGCCTGAAGCACGTCGCAGTCAAGAACAATGGTGTTTTCACCGAGCTCGCGCACGTCGACCACGGCACGAAGGCTGCGGCCGATCAAACGTGAAATCTCGTGGGTGCGGCCACCTATTTTGCCTTTTACGGCTTCGCGATCAGAGCGATCGTGGGTGGCACGCGGAAGCATTGAATACTCTGCAGTGACCCAACCCTCACCCTTGCCGACTTTCCAGCGCGGAACGCCACTGGTGAAAGATGCGGTGCACAAAACCTTGGTGCCGCCGAATGAAATCAGCGCTGAGCCTTCAGCGTGATCACTCCAGCCGCGCTCAATAGTCACCGGGCGAAGTTGGTTTGGGGTTCTGCCGTCGGCGCGAATGGTCATGGTGCTCCTTTGTGGTGGTTAGCTAATGCGCTCGACCGAGGCAACCTCAGGGCCGAGAAAGCGTCGAGCTAGTTTTTCGAAAGATTTTGCGTCGCCGGTAGCCTGGAATCGAAGCGTCGGTGTACTCGAATCGGTGCGCTCTAACTGGTGAGCAACCAGAGTGCGATAGACATCTTTGGCGGTCTCTTCAGCGCTTGAAACTAGGGTGACGTCTTCACCCATGACATAGCTCAAGGCTCCGGTGAGCAGCGGATAGTGAGTGCAACCAAGCACAAGGGTGTCGACTCCGGCAGCCTTGATCGGTGCCAGATAGTTTTCGGCAGCGGCCAGCAATTCTGGGCCAGAGGTGATCCCACGTTCTACGAATTCAACAAAACTTGGGCAGGCAGCGCTGGTGATTTCTAGATCAACCGCTGCGGCGAACGCATCCTCGTAGGCTTTTGAGGCCACTGTGGCATTGGTGCCGATCACGCCAACTTTGCCGTTGCGAGTTGAGGCAACCGCACGTCTAACTGCCGGCTGAATCACCTCAACCACCGGAATGCCTCGACCCACGGTATAGCGCTCACGCGCATCGCGAAGAACAGCAGCTGAGGCTGAATTGCAGGCAATCACCAAAAGTTTGACGCCCTCGTCGACCAGGCGATCCATGACCGACAGCGCAAGTTCGCGAACCTCTGGGATGCTCTTTGGGCCATAGGGGGTGTTGGCAGTGTCGCCAACGTAAATGATCGATTCGTTGGGCAGCTGATCAATGATCGCTCGCGCCACGGTTAAGCCGCCAACGCCAGAGTCAAAAATGCCGATAGGCGCATTTCGGGTCGGTTGGCTCACGTCGCTAAGTCTAACCTTCACCACTTTTGATACCGACCGGCAACCCGCGCAAATCACTAGGCTTAAGCCCGTGTTGAATACCACCGCGCTGCTCACCGATCGCTATGAGCTCACAATGCTTCAGGCCGCTCGTCACTCGGGCAAGGCCGATCGACCAGCAGTGTTCGAGGTTTTCACCCGCTCGCTGCCAGCCGGTCGTCGCTATGGCGTTGTCGCAGGCACCGGTCGTTTGCTTGAGGCGATCAAGAACTTTAAATTCAACCCGGATGATCTCGACTGGCTGCGCCGCGAAGGCGTAGTTGATACTGAGACCCTTGAGTGGCTAGCCGACTACAAATTTTCGGGCAACATCTGGGGCTATCGCGAAGGCGAAATCTATTTTCCGAATTCTCCAATTTTGATTGTTGAGGCTCCGTTTGCCGAAGCGGTTTTGCTAGAGACGCTGGTTATTTCGGTGCTCAACTTTGACTCTGCGGTCGCCTCGGCGGCATCACGCATGATTAACGCCGCTGGCGGTCGTCGCACTGCCGAAATGGGCAGCCGTCGCGCAAATGAAACCGCTGCTGTGGCAGCCGCGAGGGCGGCATATGTGGCTGGTTTTGATGCCACCTCAAACCTTGAAGCGGGCCGCACCTGGGGCGTGCCAACCATGGGCACTGCCGCTCACGCTTTCACGCTGCTGCATGACAGTGAAGAACAGGCTTTTAGAGCGCAGGTCGAGACTTTTGGCCCGGGCACCACGCTGTTGGTTGACACATTCGACATCGAGGCCGGTGTGCGAAACGCAGTTGCGGCCGCTGGCACCAAGCTCGGTGCGGTTCGCCTTGACTCGGGTGATTTGCCGGTTGAAGTGGCCAGAGTTCGCAAGCTGCTCGACGAG
>JBEEOO010000003.1:0-72699 GCA_041191585.1 Actinomycetota bacterium | reverse complement strand
ACCTTTTTGCCCGAAGTCATCAGCTGCAAATAGTCGATAACCACCATCTGTAGGCCGACTCGCTGCGCCAAACGACGGCACTTTGCACGAATTTCGACCAGGGTTAGGTTTGGGCTGTCGTCGATATAAAGCGGTGAATCGTTGATCTGGCTGCGCACCGCGGCGAGCTTTGTCCAGTCAGTGTCGCCAACTGAGCCTTTTCGCATGTTTTGCAACGGGATAGAAGCCTCGGCTGAAAGCATGCGCATCGCGATTTCAGCGCGGCCCATTTCAAGCGAGAAGAAAATTACTGGCTTTTTGTGCTTGATTGCCGCATTGCGAGCAAAATCAAGGGCCAGGGTTGACTTGCCCACCGCTGGGCGAGCGGCCAAAATAACCAACTGGCCAGGGTGCAAGCCGTGAGTCATCTCATCTAGCTCATAAAAACCGGTTGGCACACCAACTAGGTCGCCTCCGCGCGACTGCGCGGCTTCGATTTCGTGAATTGCGGCCTCGATTGATTCGCTCAATCCGACATAGTCTTCGCCAACCGTCGAGGCGCCAACTGCATAAACCTCTGATTGGGCGGTGTTAACCAAGCCCTCGACATCACCCTCGTTGGCATAACCCATCTGCGCGATGCGAGTGCCAACCTCAACCAAACGGCGCAAGATGGCCTTTTCGGCCACGATTTTGCCATAGAAAGAGGCGTTGGCCGCGGTTGGAACAATCGAAGTAAGAGTGTGCAGATAATCGGCACCGCCGGCCTTGATCAGTGATCCGGTCTTGGTCAACTCGTCGGTGACGGTGATTACGTCGGTTGGCTCGCCCTTGCCATAGAGGCTAACGATGGCGTTAAAAATGGTTTCGTGCTTTGGCGCATAGAAATCAGCGGCTTTAGTGACCTCAAAAACCTCGGCAATAGCCTCTTGCGAAAGCAACATGCCGCCGATGGTGCTTTGCTCGGCCAACATGTCGTTTGGCAGCACGCGTTCAGAACTGCGATTGGCCTCTGGCGCAAACGGTGCGATAGACATAAAACTCTCCTGGATACAGTTCTGACTTGTCTAGCATCAGCCCCCGACAACATGACTCCAAACCGGCTTGTGTGCAAAACTGGGGATAACTCTAAAACACGCTCTAATAACTGTCGAAAATGTGTGTATAACCTGTGGAAAATACTGTGAATTTATCCACAGTATCAAGCAATCTAAAGGGCTAAACCCTGTGTAAAACAGATGTTGATTAACCCTAAACCATCACCTAAAGGTTGTGGATAACCGAACAGAAAAGAGCGGATATCCGCACATTAATGCCACCGAGGCCCGCTTATCCACAATCTATCCACAGGCGGCCAATAGGCGAGCTGGCTGGCTTTCACAGGTCGCCGCCACAGCGATACCGGGCTCAGAAATCCTAAGAATCCGGGCAAGCAAAAAGGGCCGCCCGAAGGCGACCCTTTTCGTGTGAAGTGTTTTACTTCTTGCCGATTACCTGAAGGGTAATGGTAGCAACAAGGTCACCGTGCAAACGAACGGTGGCTAGGTGCTCGCCAGTGGTGCGCACTGGTGAGACGAAAGCAACCTTGCGCTTGTCGATCTCGCCAAGGCCAGCTGCTGCAACTGCTGCTGCAACATCTGAGGTCTTGACCTGACCGAATAGGCGGCCACCTAGGCCAGCCTTAGCGTTTAGGCGAACTGCCTTCTCTTCTAGACGAGCCTTTAGAGCCTGTGCATCTTCAACAGAAGCTAGGGCACGAGCGTCGCGAGCTGCGCGGATCGACTCGACCTGCTTCTCGCCACCCTTGGTCCATAGCACTGCGAAACCGCGAGGAAGTAGGTAGTTACGAGCGAAGCCGTCCTTTACCTCTACTACGTCGCCGGCTGAACCGAGGCCTGATACCTCGTTAGTCAGAATTAGCTTTGACATTGCTTTTCTCCTTAACGGCCAGCGCCTGCGTATGGCATTAGAGCCATTTCGCGAGCGTTCTTGACGGCACGGGCAATTAGGCGCTGTTCCTGAACAGAAACACCGGTGATACGACGAGCGCGGATCTTGCCGCGGTCTGAAACGAACTTGCGCAGGGTTGCGACGTCTTTGTAGTCAATTACGCCAACCTTGATTGCCTTTGCTGGAACATCCTTGAGGTTCTTAGCACCGCGCTTTGGCTTTTTGCTGTTGCGTGGATCGCTCTTTGCAGCCATTTGATTCTCCTAAATTTTCTAAAGATCTAAACCGGTATGAATCCGGGGATTAAAACGGGGTTTCGTCTGAGCCGGCAGCTGATGAGCCTGGGTTTGCCCAGGTGTCTTCGGCTGGCTTGGCAGCACCGCGCGAAACCGCTGGAGCATCGCCCCATGGGTCGCCGGCCACTGCGCCTGAGGCGCCGCCTTCGCGAGCACGACGGGTGACGCTGGCAGTTGCATAACGCAGTGACGGGCCAACCTCGTCGATTTCTAGCTCAAGTGAAGCGCGTGCTTCGCCCTGAGCGCTCTGGTAGGCAGAAGGAGCCTTTAGGCGCCCGGTGACTACTACGCGTGAACCCTTGGTTAGCGACTGAGCAACATTCTCAGCCACCTCACGCCAAGCGGTGCAACGAACCCATACGGTTTCGCCGTCTTCCCAGGTGCTGGTCTGACGGTTGAAGGTGCGAGGGGTTGAGCCCACGCGAATCGATACAACCGCTACGCCGCCCTGTGTATAGCGCAGTTCAGGATCGTCAGCTAGGTTGCCGACAATCGTGACGTTTAGTTCCCCGGCCATGAGATCTTTACTCGGCCTTCTTTGAAGCAGCCTTAGCTGCGGTGGTCTTTGCGGCAGGTGCCTTCTTGGCAGCTGGCTTTGAGTCTTCTGCAGCGTCTGCAGCCTTCTCTTCAGCTGAAACTGCTGGAACAGCAACTGGCTTGATGTTTACGACAGCCTCATCAGCGCGCAGCACCTTGGTGCGAAGCACAGCTTCTGAAATCTTTAGCTGACGGTCGACCTCAAGAATGTCGGCTGATGTGCAGGTCGCGTTAACGACTACATATGTGCCTTCGGTGTTCTTGTTGATCTCGTATGCCAAGCGACGACGGCCCCAGATGTCAACGTTGTCAACGGTGCCTCCACCGTTGCGGATTACGTTGAGGAACTTGTCGAGTGACGGAGCAACGGTGCGCTCTTCGACGGTTGGGTCGAGGATAACCATGAGCTCGTATTTATGCATAACTAACCCACCTCCTTTGGACTAGAACGGTCACGGGCTTTCCGTGACAGGAGGGTATGTGCATGATGTTGCTAAACGGGCGAGTGCCCAAAAGACAACTTCCCTAGCCTACCGGCTGTTCCACCAGTCAAGCAAGAGTTTTTCTGCGGCTTCTGGGCCGATAGGTCCTTGGTCCAAACGCAGTTCCATCAAGAACTTATATGCCTCGCCCACTTCGCGACCCGGTTTGAGGTCCAAAATTCGCATAATGTCCTCCCCTGAAAGGTCAGGGCGAATGGCATTTAGCTCTTCTTGCTCCATTACGGCGGCAATTCGCTGTTCCAGATCGTCATAGGCGTGAGCCAATCGATCGGCCTTGCGCTTGTTGCGAGTGGTCACATCGGCGCGGGTCAGTGCGTGCAATCTGGTCAGTTCAGGTCCGGCATCGCGAACATATCGACGGATAGCCGAATCGGTCCACTGCTGATCGCTGTATCCGAAGAATCGAAGGTGCAGCTCGATCAGGCGCGAAACCGCCTTGATGCTGTCGTTGTCGAAGCGCAGCGCCTTCATTCGCTTGGCCGCCAGCTTGGCGCCCACCACATCGTGGTGATAGAACGAAACCGCTCCGCCGGCTTCAAGTCGACGAGTGGCTGGCTTGCCGCAGTCGTGCATCAGGGCGGCAAAGCGCAGCACAAAATCGCCCTCGAGGCCATAGTCGCGCTCATAATCGATTGCCTGCTCGACCACCGTGAGGGTGTGCTCATAAACATCTTTGTGGTGGTGGTGTTCGTCAGTCTCGAGCTTCAGCGCCGGCAGTTCGGGCAGCACCAAAGCCGCCAAACCGCTGTCAACCAGGGCCTCGAGCCCCTTGCGAGGGTGTTTTCCCAGCAGCAATTTGGTGATCTCTACCTGCACTCGCTCGGCGCTGATGATCTCGATTCGGCCGGCCATGTCGGTCATAGCCTCAAAAGTCTTGGGTTCAATTTCAAAACCCAACTGCGATGCAAAGCGTGCGCCGCGCATCATGCGAAGTGGGTCATCACCGAAGCTGATTTCGGGGGCGCCAGGGGTGCGAAGTGTGCCCTCGAGCAAATCGGCGAGGCCGTTGAACGGGTCGACGAAAGTCTTTGATGGCAGGCGCAGCGCCATCGAGTTCACAGTGAAATCGCGGCGAAATAGGTCGTCTTCGAGCGAGGTGCCAAAAGCCACCTCTGGTTTGCGACTGTCGGCATCGTATTTATCGGCTCGATAGGTGGTGATTTCGACGGTGTCGTCGCCCATGCGGGCACCGATGGTGCCAAACTCGCGGCCGATATCCCAGTGGGCGTCGACAATCGGTTTCAAAATTGCCAGTGTTTGGTCTGGCGTTGCCGAGGTGGTGAAGTCAAGGTCAGGTGAAACGCGGCCCAAAAATGCGTCGCGCACCGGCCCGCCAACCAGGGCCAGCTCGTGTCCGGCAGCCTCAAAAGCCTTGCCCAGCTTGACGAACAGCGGCGAATCGGTCATCGATTCGAGGGTCGCTAGGGCTTGGGCAACGGTTTGCATGCCTTCAATCGTGCCACAGCCCACCCAGCTAACCGCCCGACTAGGCTGTGTTTATGAATTCGCCTCGCCCACAGCACGCCGATCGCGGCGCAAACAGCGGTGGCGCGGGCGCGCGCGGCAGAAGCTCACGCCAGCGATTGGTGCGAGTTTCAGAAACCTCATCCGGCGGATTTGTGATTGCCCAAGACGGCAGTGGGCGAGTTGCTTTGATTGGCCGCGAATCTCGCACCGGTCGCATCGATTGGTGCGTGCCCAAGGGGCATCCAGAGGGCGCCGAAGATCTCGAACAGGCGGCTATCCGTGAAATTTTTGAAGAGACCGGCCTAGAGGTCGAGATTCTCGAGGGCTTGGGTCACATTCAGTATGAATTTGCGGCGGCCGGCAAGCTAATCACCAAAACCGTGCACCACTTTTTGATGCGCCAAACCGGCGGCGACCTAACCATCGAGAACGACCCGCAACAAGAAGCGGTTGATGTGCAGTGGTTTGCCATCGATGATTTGAACACGGTGCTGGCTCATGAAAATGAGCGCCGCATCGCCCGTGCGGTGGTCGAGTGGGTGGAGCGCAACTCATGATGCGCCCTGTCTCTCGCCTCGTTTTACGAAGTGTTTCACGTGCAACTGCGGCACTAGCCCTAACCGCAGCCCTGACTTTGGCGCCGCTTTCAGGTGCCCAGGCGGCCGAACCAGAGCTGCCGCCGGGCTACCCAACCGTCGCAATTGTTCCGGGCAGCACCATCAACCTGGTGGCCCACGAATCCAAGATTCCGCTAAGCATTCGCAACGACTTCGATTCCGAGGTCACCGTTCACGCCTGGGTCATCCCAGAATCATTTGCCGTCATCGTGCCGCACGGCATTGAGGTCAAAATTCCGCCAAAAACCACGGTCACGGCTCAGGTTCCGGTGATCGCGGTCAGCAACGGCGAGGTTGATCTCAAGGCCTATCTGACCACTTTTTCAGGCCGCCGCTTCAACGGCAGCGTCAAACTTCACATGGTGGTCAACGCCGACATCGAAACCTCGGTGATCTTCGCGTTCGGCGCTTCCGTGGTCACACTGCTGGGCTTTGGTGTGGTTCGCACCATTCGCCGCCGCCGCAACCCGGCCGAAATCAACAATCTTGACAAGTATGAAACCGAGGCGATTGATATAGTCTCGCCGGCAGATCTGGCGACCGCGGGGGCCGCGCCGGAATCAGCCAACCCGCCCGTTGCCCAGCAAAACAAAGGCGAACAACGCTCGTGAGTGTTGCGCGCAGTTCGATGCTGATGGCCTCGGGCACCGTGATTTCGCGCGTTCTCGGCTTTGCTCGATCGGTTGTTGCGGCAATGGCCATCGGCGTAACCACCGACGCAGCTGACGCATTTGGTGTGGCCAATCAGCTGCCAAACAACGTTTATGCCATCATCGTCGGCGGTGTGCTGAACGCGGTTTTGGTGCCGCAGCTGGTCAAGGCCCGCCTGCACGCCGACGGCGGCAAGGGCTACATCGATCGCCTGGTCACCTTCATCCTCACGATTTTCTTTGCGGTCACCGCACTGGCCACCATCGCTGCACCGCTGCTAATCGGCCTCTACACCTCGGGCTGGAGCCCAAACCAGCTGGCCCTGGCCACCGCTTTCGCCTATTGGTGCCTGCCGCAGCTGTTTTTCTATGGCCTCTACTCCCTGCTGGGCGAGGTGCTCAATGCGCGCAGCGCATTCGGGCCATTTATGTGGGCGCCGGTGCTCAACAACATCGTTGGCCTCATCGGCCTGGTGGCGTTTGTGGTCATGTTCGGCGCCGACCCAACAGGTGCTCGCGGCATTGAAAGCTGGGATGCCGGCAAGATCGCGGTGCTAGCCGGCTCAACCACCATCGGTGTTGCCTCACAGGCCTTGATTTTGCTGGTGGCTTGGAAGCGAATCGGGCTGCACCTGGCCTTCAATTTCAAGTGGCGCGGCTTTGGGCTTCGCCCTGCGCTAAAGGCGGCAAGCTGGTCGCTCGGCATGGTTTTGGTGACCCAGATTGGCGGATTGGTTCAGACCATCGTGGCCTCTGGTGCGGTTGCCGGCCGTTCGGGCAGTGGGGCAGTGGCTGCCAACGGCATGGCCGTGGCTTCAGTCGCGGTGGCATTCACCGCTTGGTTGATTTTCATGCTTCCGCACTCGGTGGCCACGGTTTCGATCGCGACCGCCTATTTCACCAAGATGTCGACCCACGTTCACGAGGGCAAGCTGCACTTGCTCAAGAGCGACCTCGCCCAAGGCCTAAAAGCCATCTCGATCATCGCGATGTTTGCCACTTTCGCCCTGATCGTGCTGGCCTACCCAATTTCACGAGTATTCGTCGGCGAATTTCCATCGATTTTGGCTCTGGGCTCTGTGGTTATTGCGCTGATGCTTGGCCTCGTGCCGTTTAGCTTCGTTTACATGATGCAGCGCGCGTTCTTTGCGCTCGAAGACACCCGCACCCCGTTTATGTTCACCGTGGTGCAGATCGGTCTGCACATCATCGGTTCGATCACCATTCACTTCACTGTGGCGCCTGAGTTTGTGGTTATCGCGCTGTCGCTACTGACCAGCGCCACCATCACGATTCAGGCCATGATCGCCTATCGACTGCTCACTAAGCGCATCGGGTCGCTAGCCGAGCACAAAGTTGCCGGCTCAACTTTTGCCTATCTGGTTGCCGGTCTGATTTCAGGTGCCAGCGGATGGGCGACACTGCAGATTTTGGGTGGCGTAAGCGCATCCAGTTTTGTGCTTGATTCAGTGGTTTCATCGGTGCTGAGCATGGCGATCATCGGGTTTGTCATGCTCGCGGTTTATGTGATTGCGCTGCGTTTGCTTCGCGTGAAAGAGCTCGAGCCGGTTGCGGCCAAGGTGCTCAGCCTGCTCGGTCGCAAGCGCTAAATCAACGCCCAATAACCGTTTATTTCGCGTTGGCGCCTCAACCGGAATAAAGGTCTGCGAAAATAAGCTGTAGAAATCGAATTCAGAAGCTCAATCAGAAGCACAAAGAGGCAAAAATGCGCGACGTAATCATCATCGGATCAGGCCCTGCCGGCTACACCGCGGGCATCTATACCGCTCGCGCTGGCCTGAAGCCGCTTTTGATCGCCAGCTCGGTTGAGGCTGGCGGCGAATTGATGAAGACCACCGAGGTCGAGAACTACCCTGGGTTCCCAGAGGGCGCAATGGGCCCAGACCTAATGGCCAACTTTCAGGCTCAGGCCGAAAAGTTTGGCACCGAGATTTTGCTAGACGACGTTATTGAGGTTGACCTAAAGGGTGACGTCAAGATCGTCAAGACTGCCCTGGGCGATACTTTTGAGGCCAAGACTGTGATTTTGGCCACCGGCGCTGCCTACCGTGAGCTTGGCTTGCCACGCGAAAAAGAGCTGAGCGGCCGAGGTGTTTCATGGTGTGCCACCTGCGATGGTTTCTTCTTCCGTGAAAAAGTGATCGCAGTTGTTGGCGGTGGCGACTCAGCCATGGAAGAAGCCAACTTCTTGACCCGATTTGGCACCAAGGTCTATCTGATTCACCGTCGCGACAGCTTCAAGGCATCAAAGATCATGGCCGATCGCGCACTAAACAACCCAAAGATCGAGGTCATCTACAACTCAGAGGTCGCCGAGATTCTGGGCGAGACCAACGTGACCGGCATCAAGCTGCGCAACACCCAGGATGGCTCGCTGAGCGACCTAGCAATCGACGGCTTGTTCATCGCCATCGGAAACGACCCGCGTGTTTGGTTGGTTGAAGACCAGGTCGAGCTAACCCCAGAGAAGTTCATCCAGGTTGAGGGCCGCAGCTCAAAGACCAGCATTCCGGGCGTTTTTGCCGCCGGCGACGTGATCGACCCAACCTACCGCCAGGCAATTACCGCCGCTGGCTCGGGTTGTGTCGCGGCTCTAGACGCCGAGCACTACCTAAACGCTCACTAGCCAGATTTGAGGCCGGGATTATTTCGGGCCCAATCTGGTTCTAGAAATTAGAAATCAATTTCAGACGAATTATCAAGACAAGTTTCGAAGAGGCTTTGAAGGCAAAGGAGGCCAAAAATGGCTAAAAACATCACCGCAGAAGAATTCAAATCAGACGTTCTAACCAGCAGCAAGCCAGTATTGGTTGACTTCTGGGCTGAGTGGTGTGGTCCATGCCGCATGGTTTCTCCGATTGTCGACCAAATTGGCGAGGAGCACGCCGCCAAGCTAGACGTAGTCAAGCTAAACGTCGACGACCACCCATCAATCGCAATGGAATACGGCATCACCGGCATCCCAGCTTTGATGGTTTTCAAAGACGGCAAGATCGCCAAGAGCATTGTTGGCGCCAAGCCAAAGCCAGCTCTTGAGGCCGACCTGGCCGAATTCATTGGCTAGTATCCCTTTTTAGCGAATAAGCTATTCCGAATTGCTCTTTAATTCGGGGATACTCTCATGACAACTCATCTGCCACCGCATGGCCAAAATTTCGACCCTTGGTTGGATTCATATGCGGCGCGCGCGGCGACGCTGTCTGTTTCTGAAGTACGAGCGCTTTTTTCTGTAGTTAGCCGCCCTGAGGTTGTCTCGCTTGCCGGCGGTATGCCTTTCGTTTCGGCTCTGCCGCACGAGGTTTTGAACCAGTCATACGAAAACATGATGGCAAAACGCGGCAACGCAGCTATTCAGTATTCAGGCGGCCAAGGTGACGCAACCCTTCGCGAGCAAATCCGCGAAATCATGGCGCTAGAAGGCATTTCAAGCTCGGTTGACGACCTGGTGATCACCACCGGTTCACAGCACGGCCTTGAGTTGCTTTCGGGTCTATTCCTAAACCCAGGCGATGTTGTGCTTGCTGAAGGCCCAAGCTACTTGGGTGCACTCGGCATTTTCCGTCACTACGAAGCTCAAATCGAGCACGTCTACACCGACGAGAACGGCATGTCGCCTGAGGCGCTGGCCGAATCGATCGAGAACCTAAAGCGCCAGGGCAAAACCATCAAGTTCCTTTATCTGGTGCCGAACTTCGCCAACCCTTCAGGTGTCACCCTGTCGGCCGAGCGTCGCGCTCCGATCCTTGAGCTATGCCGCAAGAACCACATCCTGGTTGTTGAAGACAACCCTTATGGCCTGCTTTATTTCAACGAGCCGGTGCCAAAGGCCCTTCGCAGCATGGATGAAGAGGGCGTGGTTTACCTCGGATCATTCAGCAAGATCATGGCCCCTGGTTTCCGTGTGGGTTATGTGTTGGCGCCGCCAGCGATTCGCGACAAGATGGTGCTGGCTCAAGAGTCGGCTCTGCTTTGCCCATCGGCTTTCACCCAGATGCTGATCAGCGAGTTCTTGGCCAACACCGACTGGAAGGGCCAAATCAACACCTTCCGCGGGGTTTATAAAGAGCGCAAAGACGCCGCATTGCAGGCCATGCACGACTTTTTGCCGAATCTGCAGACCACTCGCCCAGACGGCGGTTTCTATCTGTGGATCACCCTGCCTGAAGGCGTCGATTCAAAGGCGATGCTGCCGCTTGCGGTAAAAGAATTGGTGGCCTACACCCCAGGAACCGCGTTCTTCGGCGATGGCACCGGCCAGCGCAACCTAAGAATTTGCTACTCGTTCCCGACACCAGAAAACATTAGGGTTGGCATCAAGCGCCTAGCTAACGTGATTAATCTTCAAACCGAATTGCTGGATACCTTCTCGCACAAAGAAAGCTGATCATGATTCCTGAATCAAAACTTGGTTCAAAGCTCAAGGTTCAAATCTTGGCTGGTGGCATCTCACACGAGCGCGATATTTCGCTCAAGTCAGCTAGACGAGTGGCCGATGCGCTGGCTGAGATCGGTGTCACAACAGTGATTCGCGAACCAGACTTTGATCTGCTCAAGAACATCCAGACCGACAAGCCCGATGTTATTTGGCCGGTTCTGCACGGTGCCACCGGCGAAGACGGCTCGCTGCGCGACATTTTGGCGATGACCGGAGTGCCTTTTGTTGGCGCCACCGGCGACAGCGCCCGTTTGGCCTGGGACAAGCCAACCGCCAAGGCCCTGGTTGCTCGCGAAGGCATTCAAACCCCAGCTTCAATCGCTTTGCCTAAAGAGGCATTCAAAGAGCTTGATGTTGACAGCGTCTTGGCTGCTGTGACCAATCACCTGTCGATGCCGGTTGTGGTCAAGCCTGCTCGCAGCGGCTCGGCTCACGGTGTGACCATCGTCGAAGACGCCAAGCACCTATCGCGTGCGCTGGTTGACGCCTATGTCTATTGCGATGTTGTGCTGATCGAAAAGTATGTTGCGGGCACCGAACTGGCAATCACCGTGATCAACCTTGGTGCGGGCGAGATTGCTCTGCCACCGGTTGAAATCGAGCCGGTTGATGGTCGTTTTGGCTTCAATGAGCGCTATACCGCTGGTGAAACCAACTATTTTGTGCCGGCTCGACTAGAGCAAAACGTGATCAAGCGCGCCTGCGACATGGCGATCAAGGCTCACGAGGTGCTCGGGCTGCGCCACCTGTCTCGAATTGACGTAATTGTTGATGAGCAGGGCGTGCCTTGGTTCTTAGAGGCAAACGTGGTGCCGGGTTTGACCGAGATTTCGCTGGTTCCGCAGGCAATTCACGCCGCTGGAAACTCACTCGGCGAGGTTTACTACTCGCTGGTTGAAACCGCGTTTCGCTCGCGCTAATTGCTTTCGATCAACTTCACGATGCGCTGAAGGTCACCAAAGGTCGCAAAATCAATCACGATCTGGCCCTTCTTTTTGCCCAGAGCAATCGACACCTTGGTGTCAAACTTGTCGCCCAAGCGGTCGGCAATCTCTTTTAGTGAATCCTGACGGCCACCGGCCACAATCTTTGCTTTGCCTGGGGTTGGCTTGTCGAGCGCAACCGCTTCTTCAAGCGAGCGCACCGAGAGACCCTCATTGATGGCCTTGTTGGCAAAGTGCTGCATGCGTGACTCGTCGGCAGCACCGAGAATCGCCTTGGCGTGACCAGCACTCAGCACACCGGCAGCAACCTTTTGCTGAACTGACATTGGCAGCTTGAGCAAACGCAAAGTGTTGGTGATCTGTGGGCGAGAGCGGCCGATTTTGGCGGCCAGCTGGTCTTGGGTGATGCCAAAGTCGCTAAGCAACTGCTGATAGGCGCTGGCTTCTTCAAGCGGGTTTAGGTTTGCGCGGTGAATGTTCTCGAGCAAGGCGTCGCGCAACATGTTGTTGTCGTCGGTCTCACGAATAACTGCCGGAATCGCCTTAAGGCCGGCTTCTTTTGAAGCACGAAGACGACGCTCACCCATGATCAGCTCATAGGTTGGCTTTCCGTTTTCTTCGCCGAGTGGGCGAACCACGATTGGCTGCAAAACACCGAATTCTCGAACCGAGTGAACTAGCTCGGCGAATGCCTCTGGCTCAAAAACCGAGCGAGGCTGCTGAGGGTTCGGAACAATCGAGTTGATCTCTAGATGACCGAATCTGGCGCCCGGAACCGCAACCAAATTTGAGTCTGCGGTGTCGGCTGCAGCGTTAGAACCCGCGCCAGCACTGGCCTTGGCGGCTTTTGCAATTGCGGCGCTGTTGCCGCCCTGTGAACCAAGAGCGTCAGTTTTGCTGGCGGCTGGGCCGGCAAAAAATACGTCGATTGGGCGTTCGGTGCCGCCAGAACCGGCTGCACCTGCACCTGCCGGGCGTTCGCTAGGCACGGTTGAAGTTGGAATCAGGGCGCCAATGCCTCGACCCAAACCGCCTTTTTTCTCAGCCATGGTTTACTCCTTTGAATGCAATTTCTGCTGCTGCTTCAAGATATGAAAGAGCGCCCGAGTTTGAGCGGTCATAGGTAATTACAGTCTGGCTATAGCTAGGTGCTTCAGAGACTCGAACCGATCTTGGGATAACTGCGCCCAATACCTCGTTAGGAAAGTGCTGGCGAACCTCTTCGGCAACCTGTGATGCCAAACGGGTGCGGCTGTCGAACATGGTGAGCAAGATTGTCGACATCCGAAGCTCTGGGTTTAGGTGCTTTTGAATCAAATCAATGTTCTTCAGAAGCTGCGAGAGGCCCTCGAGAGCGTAATACTCACACTGAATCGGGATTAGCACCTCACGGGCCGCCACGAAGGCGTTGATGGTCAATAGACCCAAGCTGGGCGGGCAGTCGATGAAGACATAGTCGGGGGGAGTCATCGAGGTGGCGCAATAGCGCTCGATTGCGTCGCGCAGGCGGTGTTCGCGGCCCTCGAGTGATACCAGTTCGATTTCGGCGCCGGCAAGGTCGATGGTGGCCGGAACACAGGTGAGGCCTGGCATTTCAGAGCTAACCTGCACGACATCGGCGATCTCTTTGCCGTCGATGAGCACGTTATAGATGCCCGGGGTGCCTTCGCGGTGCTCGATGTTGAGCGCGGTTGAGGCATTGCCCTGAGGGTCAAGGTCGATAACCAAAACATTCATGCCCTTGTATGCCAGAGCGGCAGCAAGGTTGACGGCGGTTGTGGTTTTGCCCACGCCGCCCTTTTGGTTCGAGATGGTGAAAATGCGAGTGCGGCCAGGCTTAGGCAGCTGAAGTTCGTTGATGCGGGCCAGACGCTGTGAGTTTTGCGCCAGTTCGCGACCGATTGGGCTTTCGCCGAAAGCCTGGGTTGGTGCCACTTGGATTCCCGCAGCTGGGGTGTTGGTGCTCAGCGGAACATTGGTCACGATTGGTTGAATCTGCTCGCTGGTTGGGTTCAGCGGGGTAGAGGCTGCACTTGAAGATGCTTGGCTGTCGAAAGCCGCATTCATGCGAGCAAGGTCTTGAGCGCGAGAGGTGTAAGCAGGCACTGATTTGCGCGACGCATCGTTATGTTCCACGTGGAACAATCCTCTCTATTCAAGCGCGAGACGATCGCGCAATCGGGTTGTGAATCTATGACCAAATTCTGGCCTAAGCCCCCGACAGCCCCTATTTACCTGGCTTTTCTGCGGCTGGGCGAATGGTTACTACCTCGCCAGGAATGCCGATCCATCCGGTTGGAGTTGGAGAAATCTTTGGTTCGCTCATTGCTCTAGCTTAGTTAGAACCACAGTGGTTGGTTCCGCCAGATGTGCGGTTCCCACCTGAACAATCTCGAAGCTCTTGATTTTGAGTTTCTTGGTGAGCTTCTTTGACTCGTCGATCTCTTCGCCGGCTTTTGATCCCTTAAGTGCGATGATTTCGCCCCCGTCGCGAGTTAGCGGAACAGTCATTCGCAAAAGCTTTGGAAGAGCAGAAACTGCGCGTGCGGTGACGATGTCGAAAACCTCGCCGACCTCTTCGGCACGAGCACGAATCACGCGAACGTTGGTTAGGCCGATTTCATCGACCATCTTCTTGAGCCAGTTTGAACGGCGCTCCATCGGCTCGATCAGAATGAATTCGGCATCTGGCTGAGCAATCGCCATCGGGATGCCAGGTAGACCCGCACCAGAACCGACATCTGCACAGGTTTTGCCAGCCGGAACAAGTTCGGCGACCACGGCTGAGTTCAGGATGTGACGAGACCAAAGTTTTGGCATCTCGCGAGGACCCAAAAGACCAAGCTCGTCGCTATCGCGAACTAGGGCATTGAAATAGATGCGCGCCTTGCCAATGTTTGCGCCAAAAATCTCACCAGCTACTGCTGGTTCTACTTCTGGTTCAAATTGTTCCATGCGAGAACCTCCGAGTGGGGCGTTAAGAAACTTACCGTCAGGTAAGTTTTAGCAACAATCGAGTTCGAAGGTTGCGGGCGGTATTCCTAACAATGTTCCACGTGAAACATTGATCAGATATGAAACCTATGCAGGCTTAACGACGATGTGGCGCTCTTTGCCTTCGCCCTCAGACTCTGAGACCAAACCGGCCTCAGAAACTAGGTCGTGCACGATCTTGCGCTCATACGATGACATTGGCTTTAGGTGTGAAGCCTCGCCGGTCTCGCCAACCTTGGCAACAATGCGGTTCACCAAACGAGTCAGCTCGTCAACGCGGGCCTGGCGTGAGCCACCCACATCAAGAATCAAGCGGCTAAAGCTGTTGGTCTTGACCTGAACAGCCAAACGAGTCAGCTCCTGCAGCGCCTCAACTGTCTCTGGCTCAGAGATCAGCTTTAGGTTGCTGCTGTCGTCAGCCTTGATTTCAACGTATGCGCGGCCCTGACGAACATCGATCTCGATGTCACCATCAAGGTCAAAGATGTCTAGCAGTTCTTCTAGATAGTCGGCTGCGATGTCGCCTTCTTCTTCTAGGGCCTTGATTGCCTCGGCTGGATCAACCGCAGCTTTTTCAGCTGCTTCAACTTCAACTGCTGCGGTTTCTTGCGCTTCAACTGCAGTGTTCTCTTTAGTCATTTCAAACCTGTTTTCTCGAAAAACCGACTATTTAGCCGGCTTGGTTGGTGGTTTTGGGGCAGCTGGCTTTTTGGCCGCTGCGGTGTTGTTTGGCTTTGGGGCGGCCTTCTTGGCACGAGCCTTGCCGGCTGGCTGCTGGCGCTGTCGAGCAACTGGCTCTTCAGCAACCTCGGCTTCGGCCGCAGCCTGCGCCTTAGGCAACTTGCCGCGCTTTGCCAAACGAGCTTCGCGCTGCTTGTGGGCGATTGATCCCGGAGTAGGCATGTTGCGAATAACCACAAATTGCTGGCCCATGGTCCAGAAGTTTGAAGCCAACCAATAGAACATGACGCCGAGAGGGAACGAGATACCTGAGATCGCGAAAATCAACGGGAATACATACAACAGAATCTTCTGGGTCTGCATGTATTGGCTGTTGGCGACATCCGGGTTCTGGTTCTTGGCGATGATCTGCTGCTGGGTGATGAACTGAGATGCGGTCATCAAGATGATCATCACAGCGGCCAAAACCTTAACTTCGATCAGGTCGCTGCTCAAGAAGGTGTCTTTTAGCGGGGCGCCGAATAGGTCAGAAGCCGCGAAAGACTGAGCTAGGTCTAGGTTCAAAAGGCCCACACCACCGTTGCCGCTGGTGACCGAGTGCTGGGCATCGTTCAAAACAAAGAACAGACCCGAGAAAATCGGCATCTGAATTAGCAATGGCAAGCATGAGCTCAGCGGGTTTGAGCCGGTGCGCTTGTAGAGATCCATCTGCTCTTTGGCAAACTTCTCTCGTGATTCGCGGTCGTTCTTGCCCTTGTATTTCTTCTGCAGCTTCTGCAGCTCAGGCTGCACCAGCATCATGTTTCGCTGGCTCTTGATCTGCTTCACAAAAATCGGAATCAGCGCCGCACGAACGACCACGGTCAAACCGACGATCGAAAGCACCCAGGTGATGCCTGCGGTGGCGCTTAGGCCCAGAGTGGTGAATAGGGTGTGAAAACTGACCAGGATCAGCTCGATAACCCATTTAATTGGCCACAGAATATCCATTTGTTGCCCTTCTATATGTTGCTAAAACCTAGTTGTTGCTCGACATCGGTGGGGTCGGCTGCCATGGGGAACCGAGCCACACCTATTTAGTGACCGGAACCACGAATCCGCGGTCGGTCACCCGAAACCAGCCACCACTTCGTGGCTTTACTTCGTCAACGCCACCCGCACTCCACGGGTTGCATCGCAAAATTCTCGCTGCAGTCAGCACGGCACCCCAAAAAACCCCGCGCTGCTGAAACTGCCCCAAACCATATGCGCTGCAGGTCGGGTAATACCGACATACATCGCCATAAAGCGGTGAGATCACCTTGCGATAACCAAGCACCAGGGCAATCACCAAATTTCTTGGCAAAAACCAGAGCCAGAGCAATGCGTTCATCGGGCTGCGCTGCCCGCCGCCTTGCTAAAGGCCAATAAGAATTCTTCTCGAAGTTTATTCCACTCAATCTCGGCCGAACCCGGCAGAGCCCTGACTACGACATCAAATTTCGAACCGGGATTCGCCGACTCGTTTTGATTGCTGAGGTTGATTGGGGATAGGCCTTCGATTTGTGGGGCACCGACTGGGGTTTGCCCGGTCAGAACCTCACGAGCGATGGCGCGCATGCGGCGTTTGACCAGATTGCGCTTGACCGCCCCGCCGATCGACTTTGCCACCACAAAACCAAAGCGGGCATGAGGCTGAGCCTCATCCCGCTTTAGATAGATGATTAGGTGGTCTGCTGAGACCTTGC
The DNA here is from genome assembly GCA_041191585.1 of Actinomycetota bacterium. Classification (GTDB taxonomy): domain Bacteria; phylum Actinomycetota; class Actinomycetes; order Actinomycetales; family Microbacteriaceae; genus Rhodoluna. Next base: position 55,898 of record JBEEOO010000003.1, on the reverse strand, counting down.
GACCCTGACGCATGGCCAAACGAAAGTGCTCGGCTTTTAGCAGTCGGTTTTCACGTGCCAGCATGTGGCAGTTAAAACTTTGGTTTAGGCCGAAAGCTCTGCGCGACCCTTGCGACGGCGAGCAGCCAAGATGGCGCGGCCGGCACGAGTCTTCATGCGCAGACGAAAGCCGTGGGTCTTTGCACGACGGCGGTTGTTTGGCTGAAAAGTACGCTTTGACATTGATCTTCTCCGGTTGGATAAAAAATTTTTGGGTGCTCGAAAAGCACGATATGTGCAGAGCAACCTCATTAACCTACGCCAAATTGCGCAGCGAGGTCAAGTTTTTAGCAACTATTTTCGAGACAACTTGGTCAAACAAAAAACATTGCCATTACATTTATGAAAAATTGTGTAATGACACGCCGAGCTGATTTGCTTTTAAGGTCACATATTCAGTTGAATTCTCAACAGACGAAAATCCAAAAGATTTTTTCGGGGCAATCATATCCACAACTTTTCCACAGGTTAATAAACATGTGGACAACTTGTCGACCCCACTGATTTACTTGCAACAATCGATTCGAGTTTGAGGTTCTGATGAGCGAAGACCAGACAGTAGACGCCCTGTGGCGCTCGCTGGTCGACTCGCTTCGAGAAGACACAAGACTCTCACCGCAACTGCTTGGATTTTTGCCGCTGGTTGAGCCAAAAGGTGTTCTGGGCGAAACCCTCTATCTAGAGGTTCCGAACGAATTCACTCGCAACATGATCGAGCGTGAGATGCGAGCCAACATTCACGACGCAATGTCGGCGCAATTGGCTTGGCAACTCGAGGCCGGCGAGGCACCGGGCCCGATCAACTTTGCCGTAGTGGTCAATCCAGAAATCGAAGAAAACTTCACTCGCTCATTGGTTCCGCCAGAGCCAACCCCGCCGCCGATCGACGAATCGGTTCCGTTCAACTTTGGCGCCGAGCAGCCTCGCACTGATTTCAGAACTTATGTTCCCGAGCCATTCGGTGTGAACCGCACCACCAGCAACGTGGGATTCGACACCAGACTGAATCCGAAATACAAGTTTGAGAACTTTGTGACCGGCGGTTCAAACCGATTTGCTCACGCGGCCGCATTTGCTGTTTCTGAACAGCCGGCCAAGGCCTATAACCCTCTGTTTATCTATGGTGACTCTGGCCTGGGCAAAACCCACTTGTTGCACGCGATCGGTCACTATGCGCTGAGCCTTTATCCGCGAATCAAGGTTCGCTATGTTTCGAGCGAAGAGTTCACCAACGACTTTATTAACGCGATTCAAAACAACCGCACCAACCAATTTCAAGCGGAATATCGCGACATCGATGTTTTGCTGATCGATGACATCCAGTTTTTGTCTGGCAAAGACCAGACTCAAGAGGCGTTCTTTCACACCTTCAACACCCTGCACGACCACAACAAGCAGGTTGTAATCACCAGCGATTTGCCGCCAAAGCAGTTGAGTGGCTTCGAAGACCGCATGCTTTCGCGTTTCGAGTGGGGTCTATTGACCGACATTCAGGCGCCAGAGCTTGAGACTCGCATCGCAATTTTGCGCAAAAAAGCCGAGAACGAGCACCTAAATGTGCCTGACGACATTCTTGAATACATGGCTGAACGCGTGGCTTCTAACATTCGCGAGCTTGAGGGCACCCTGATTCGTGTCACTGCGTTTGCTAACTTGCAGCGCCAGCCGGTCGACATGCAGCTAGTTCAGACTCTGCTTAAAGATGTGGTTCCGCTAGGTGAGGCCGTTTCGGTTGCTCCGATCGACATCATCAATGCAGTGGCAACGTATTACAAGATTTCGCCCGACGACATTTATTCGCAGAGCCGCGCCCAGGCAATTGCTTTGGCTCGACAGATTGCCATGTATCTATGCCGCGAACAAACCGGCCTATCGCTTCCTAAAATCGGTGAGATTTTCGGCCGCGATCACACCACAGTTATGCACGCCAACAAAAAGGTCAACGATCTTATGAATGAGCGTCGATATGTTTATACGCAAATTACAGAAATCATCAGCCGCATCAAAGGCAAAAACTAAGGTTTTTTGTAGTTTCAAAACTTCCGGTTCGATATTTCGGGCCGGTTCTTTATTTTTATGTGCGGTTCAACCGAAGTTCGGTTTTCATATCTCTAAAGTTTCAGTTGAAACTTAGATATGCACAAATCTGTGCACAACTTGTGGAAAACCGAACATATCTAGTGAATTACTGGTGAGTGGCTTGGATAACAACTTTTTGCAATTCACAGATTCTTGAGTTATCCACAAAGTAATCCACACCTGTGTAAACAAATTACAAGTTTGTAATTTCATTGATTTCATTGGTGAAGCGTTGTTTATCCACATTGTCCACAGTGGTTAAGGTTTTAATTATTTAAATATTGATATTTAAAAAACCCATAACAAATAACGAATTTGAATTACAAAACATTCGATCGTTTGAAAACCGCTAAACACCGCGTATTTATTGGTTTCTGTGCCAAGATAGAGCTCTAATCGCCAGCACACAAACATCCGTGTTTTTGTTATTTGTTTTGCGATTTAGTTTTTATAAACCAAATTGGGGTCATCTTGAAGTTTCAAGTCAACAAAGACGTGCTGAGCGAAGCAGTCTCGTTTGCTGTTCGTCTTTTGCCACAGCGCACCACATTGCCAATCTTGGGCGGCATCCTGATCGAGGCCGATGCAAACGCGCTTCGCCTTTCAGTTTTTGACTACGAGGTTTCAGCCCAGGCAGAAATCGTTGCAAAAGTTGAAGACTCAGGCCGAGTATTGGTCTCTGGCCGTTTGCTTTCAGAAATCGCTTCAAAGCTGCCAAACGCTCCGGTTGAATTCTCAACCGAGGGTTCAAAGGTTTTGGTCACCTGTGGTTCAACTAAATTCAACCTTTTGACCATGCCGGTTGAGGAATACCCAACCCTTCCTGAATTGCCGGCACTATCAGGCACCATAACCGGCGAAGCCTTTGCCGCAGCGGTTAGCCAGGTTTCAGTTGCTGCATCAAAAGACGATGTAACCCCAGTGCTCACCGGTGTTCAGATCGAAACCAGCGAAAAGAGCATCTCGTTTGTTGCAACCGACCGCTATCGCGTGGCTTTGCGCGAAGCTGCTTGGACTGCGGCCAGCGGTGGCGCGGGTCAGGTGGCATTGGTTCCGGCCCGAACCCTAGAGCAGGTTGCCAAGACATTCGGAAACCAAGGAGAAATTGCGGTTTCAATCGCAAAATCGAACGATCGCGAGATGATCGCGTTCAAGGCCAACAACCGCTCGGTCACCTCGTTGCTTCTGAAGGGCAACTTTCCGCCGGTCAAGAGCCTGTTCCCTGATTCAATTGACAACTACTCGGTGATCAACACCTCAGATTTGGTTGACTCAACCCGTCGCGTCTCTTTGGTGCTTGAGCGCGAGGCGCCGCTTCGCTACTCGTTCGTCGAGGGCCAAGTTTCACTCGAGGCCACCGGCAACGAGACCGCGCAGGCATCAGAAAACATCGATGCCGAGCTTTCGGGCAAAGAAATCGTGGTTTCGCTGAAGCCACAGTTCCTAATCGATGGCCTTGCCGGCGTTCACAGCGAGTTTGTGAAGATCGCATTCACCAACAACGACAACCCGAACAAGCCGGGCCCGGTTTTGATTTCAAGCCACGGATCAAAAGAAAAGACCGATTCAGACAGCTATCGCTACCTGCTTCAGCCAAACCTTCTAGTTCGCTAGTTTTAGCGGGTTTTTGTAATTCAAATCTGAAATAGGGCAAAGGAGCGCCGGTGTTTATCAAGCATCTGTCACTGGCGAACTTCAGAAATTACAAAACCGCCGAGGTCACGCTTGAACCGGGCGTGAATTTGATCGTTGGCCCCAACGGCCAAGGCAAAACCAACCTCGTTGAGTCAATTCGCTACCTTTCAACCCTGTCTTCGCACCGCGTTGCCGGATACATCCCGCTAATCAAAGCCAACGAGCCATCGGCTGTGATTCGGGCAATGGCCAGCTTTGACGATCGCGACATTTTGGTTGAGGTTGAGCTAAATCGCGAAAGCGCTAACAAAGGGCGGGTCAATAAATCGCCGGTCGCCCGGGCCCGCGACATTCTGGGTTATGTCAACACCGTTACTTTTGCACCCGAAGACCTAGACATCGTCAAACGCGACCCATCGAACCGCCGCGCTTTTATCGACGAACTTGTAATTCAGGTTTGGCCACGATTTGCCGGGGTTTATGCCGACTATGACCGCGTGCTCAAGCAGCGAAACACACTTTTAAAAACCGCGCGCAACACCGGTGCTAAAGGCTCAGCGCTTTCAACCCTCGACGCCTGGGATGCCTCGCTGGTTTCTTATGGCAGCGAAATTGTTGCTGCCCGCGTGGATTTGGTGAATCGCCTGCAGCCATTTTTGTTCGGCGCCTATCAATCGATCGCCGTGGCAAACAACGAACCAAAAATTTTGGTCAAAAGCTCACTCGCTGGCGCTGTGATTCCGGCAGTTTATGGCTCTTCTGACGAAGACGAGGGTGCCGACGGGCTCGAATTCATCTCGACGAGTGACCGCGAAGAAATTTCGCGCCTCTTCGAGGCGAAACTCACGGTGGTTAGGGCTAAAGAGCTTGAGCGAGGCCTGACCCTGATTGGCCCGCAGCGCGACGACCTAGTTTTGATGCTCGGCGAATTGCCGGCTAAAGGCTATGCCAGCCACGGCGAAAGCTGGAGTTATGCCCTAGCCCTGCGCCTGGCATCGGTCGAAATGTTGCGCGCCGAAACCCGATCGGGCGACCCGGTGCTGATTCTTGACGATGTTTTTGCCGAGCTCGATTCCGGTCGACGTGAACGCTTGGCTTCAATGGTCGCCAACAACGAGCAGGTGCTGATCACCGCGGCTGTTGCCGAGGATATTCCTGAGGTTTTGAAAGCTAAGCGATTTGATGTGCGCGCGGGGGAGGTTTCGAGTGTCTAAAGACCCAATCGACTTCGCCGTCGATTTTTATTGGTCAATGCGCGAAGCGGTGACCGGCCGAATCAGCCGCGATGCCAAGCGAATCGCGAAAAACGCCAAGCGCGCAAACAGCCAACCATTCGATAAAGGTCGCGATCCGATCAAGGCCGGCGATTCAATTGGCGACATCATGAAGAGTTTTCGGTGGGAGGGCCAGTTGGCCGAGGCCGACCTGTTCAACAACTGGGGCCAATTGGTCGGCGAAAAGAACGCCGATGCCACCAACCCAGAGTCGCTAAACCGTGGTCTGCTTACTGTTCGCTGCAAGTCAACCGCCTGGGCCACCCAACTTCGCCTGATGCAAGACCAAATCCTGGCACTAGTTCAAGCAAACTACCCAGACCTCGAGATCACAGCCCTCAAATTTCTTGGCCCAGATGTCCCGAGTTGGAAGAAGGGTCCGCGAAGCGTTCCCGGCCGCGGCCCACGCGATACTTACGGATAAACACATCCCTTGTTAAAGGTTGCGTGCTTAACCTTTAACAAGCGATTTCCTTAATAAAGGTTTTCGCCAATAAACGAGGTAGTAGCCGAACAAAAAATAAGCGAATTTTACGGCTGAAAAATCGCTAAAAAACGCCAGCGACAAACACCCCGATATCCCAATAAATTACTGGCCAAAAGCTAAACTCCAACCAGGTTAGAAATCCCGAATATAAGTCGCGCACCGGCACGCATTTCACAAGGCTCTAACGCGGGGAACAAAAGGAGTACAACCGAATATGACAACACCTGAAAACGGCGCAGAAAACACCGCCGAGATCATCGCAGAAAACTCTGCACCGGTCGAAAAAGAGTCAAACAAGATCGAGTCTTCGGGCAAGACCGACAACGCATATGACGCCGGAAACATCCAGGTTCTTGAAGGCCTCGAGGCAGTGCGCAAGCGCCCGGGCATGTATATCGGTTCAACTGGCCCCCGCGGTTTGCACCACCTGGTTTATGAAATCGTCGACAACTCAGTAGACGAGGCCCTGGCTGGTCACTGCGACACCATCAAAGTCACCATCACCAAAGACGGCTGGATTCGCGTTGTCGATAACGGCCGCGGTATTCCGGTTAGCGTTCACCCAACCGAGGGAATCTCAACAGTTCAGGTTGTTTTGACCATTCTTCACGCCGGCGGAAAGTTCGGCGGCGGCGGATACGCGGTTTCTGGTGGTCTGCACGGTGTGGGTGCGTCAGTAGTAAACGCGCTATCGACCAAGCTAAAGGTGCAGGTTGCCCGCGAAGGTTTCTTGTGGAACCAGAGCTATCAGATCGGTGTGCCAGATGCCCCGCTAGCCAAGGGCGAGCCAGCCGACTACACCGGAACCACCATCGAGTTTTTGGCCAACCCAGAAATCTTTGAAACCGTTGAATACGACTACGAAACTCTTCGTCAGCGTTTTCAGCAGATGTGTTTCTTGAACAAGGGCCTAAGAATCGGCCTCGAAGACGAGCGCAACGGCCGCAAAGACGAATATTTCTATGAGCGTGGCCTCGAAGACTATGTGGAATACCTAAACACCAGCAAAAAGTCTGAGATCGTCAACCAAGAAATCATCTCTTTTGAGTCAGAGACCAAAGAGAAGAACATGTCGGTCGAGATCGCAATGCAGTGGACCAACGCCTATAACGAGAGCGTTCACACCTATGCGAACACCATCAACACCCACGAGGGCGGAACCCACGAAGAGGGCTTTAGAACAGCGCTAACCAGCCTGCTAAATAAATATGCCCGAGCGACCAACCTGCTCAAAGAGAAGGATGAAAACCTCAGCGGTGACGACTGTCGCGAAGGCCTAACCTGTGTGATCTCGGTGAAGCTGAGCGAACCTCAGTTTGAGGGCCAGACCAAAACAAAACTGGGCAACACCGAGGCCAAGGCCTTTGTGCAAAAAGTGGTCAACGAGCAGTTTGGCGACTGGCTAGACCGCAACCCAAACGTGGCCAAAGACATCGTTCGCAAGGCAATTCAGGCAGCAACCGCGCGCCAGGCAGCCCGCAAAGCTCGCGAGGCAACCCGCCGCAAGGGCTTGCTTGAGTCGGGCGGCATGCCGGGCAAGCTTCGCGACTGCTCAAGCCGCAACCCAGAGCTCAGCGAAATCTATCTGGTTGAGGGTGACTCAGCGGGTGGTTCGGCTGTTCGTGGCCGCAACCCAGAAACCCAAGCAATCCTGCCGCTTCGCGGAAAAGTTCTAAACGTTGAAAAGGCCCGCCTCGACCGCGCCCTTGGCAACGCCGAAGTTCAGGCCATCATCACCGCATTTGGAACCGGCATCGGCGAAGAATTCGACGTGTCTAAGGCCCGCTATCACAAGTGCGTATTGATGGCCGACGCCGATGTCGACGGTCTGCACATCCGCACCCTGATTCTCACCCTGTTGTTCCGCTACATGCGCCCACTGATCGAGCACGGCTATGTCTATCTAGCGCAGCCGCCGCTGTTCAAGATCAAGTGGTCAAACGCAGATCACCAATACGTCTATTCAGACGCCGAGCGCGATCAAGCCTTGGCCGATGGCCAAGCCGCCGGCAAGCGCATTCCAAAAGAAAACTCGATCCAGCGCTATAAGGGTCTGGGCGAGATGGACTATGACGAGCTTTGGGACACCACCATGGATCCAGAAAAGCGCACTCTGCTGCAGGTGACTCTTGAAGACGCCGCACTAGCTGACGAAATTTTCAGCACCCTGATGGGCGAAGACGTTGACGCCCGCCGCTCATTTATTCAGCAAAACGCCAAAGACGTGCGTTTCTTAGATATTTAGGATTTCAATCATGGCTGAAGACACAACTTCAAACACCCCAGCGATGCGCGACAACGTTGAGCAGGTTGACCTGCGCGTTGAAATGGAGCGCAGCTATCTTGACTATGCGATGAGCGTTATCGTGGGTCGCGCGCTGCCAGATGTGCGCGATGGCCTAAAGCCGGTGCACCGCCGCGTTATTTATGCGATGTATGACGGCGGATATCGCCCAGACAAGCAGTTCAGCAAGTGTTCGCGCGTGGTCGGTGACGTGATGGGTCAATTTCACCCGCACGGTGACAGCGCGATCTATGACACCATGGTGCGCCTCACCCAAGACTGGAACCTGCGCTATCCGCTAATTAGCGGCCAGGGAAACTTTGGTTCACCAGGTAACGACCCAGCTGCGGCCCCGCGATACACCGAGTGCCGCATGGCACCGCTGGCGATGGAGATGGTTCGCGACATCGACGAAGAAACCGTTGATTTTCAAGACAACTACGACGGCCGCACCCAAGAGCCAACCGTGCTGCCAAGCCGCATCCCGAACCTTCTAATTAACGGATCAATCGGTATCGCCGTTGGCATGGCCACCAACATTCCGCCACACAACCTGCGTGAGGTTGCCGCTGGCGCAAAGTGGGCGCTTGAAAACCCAGACGCAACTCAAGAAGAACTGCTCGAGGCGCTGATTGCGCGCATCAAGGGCCCAGATTTTCCGACCGGCGCACACATTCTTGGTCGCAAGGGCATCGAAGAGGCATATCGCACCGGCCGTGGTTCAATCACTATGCGCGCGATTGTCAACGTTGAAGAAATTCACGGCCGCACCTGCCTAGTTGTGACCGAGCTGCCTTATCAGGTGAACCCAGACAACCTGGCTGAAAAAATCGCCGGCCTAGTTAAAGAGGGCCGCCTAAACGGCATCGCAGATATTCGTGACGAAACCTCGGGCCGCACCGGCCAGCGCCTAGTTATCGTGCTCAAAAAAGACGCCGTTGCTCGTGTGGTTTTGAACAACCTATATAAGTTGACTCCGTTGCAAGAGAACTTCAGCGCGAACATGCTGGCTCTGGTTGACGCGGTGCCTCGCACCCTGAGCCTCGACGGCTTTATCAGCAACTGGATCACACACCAGATCGAGGTCATCGTTCGCCGCACGCAGTTCAGACTGCGCAAGGCCGAAGAGCGTGCCCACATTCTGCGCGGATATCTAAAGGCCCTCGACGCATTAGACGCCGTGATTGCCCTGATTCGCAAGAGCGCCAGCGCCGATGATGCCCGCGACGGCCTAATTGAACTGCTAAAGATCGACGAGCTTCAGGCCCGCGCAATCTTGAACATGCAGCTGCGCCAGCTGGCGGCACTTGAGCGCCAAAAGATCATCGACGAGGCAGCCGAACTAGAGGCCCAAATCGTTGACTACAAGGCGATCATTGCCGACCCAGCTCGCCAGCGCAGCATTGTTGGCGAAGAGCTCGACGAAGTTGTGGCCAAGCACGGCGACGACCGCCGCAGCGAAATCATCGCTGGTTTCGATGGCGATGTTTCGGTCGAAGACCTGATTCCAGAAGAAGAAATGGTCATTTCGCTCACCCGCGGTGGCTATATCAAGCGCACCAAGAGCGACAACTATCGCAGCCAGCACCGCGGCGGCAAGGGCGTGAAGGGTGCCAACCTGCGAGCCGACGACGTGGTTGAGCACTTCTTTGTGACCACCACCCACCACTGGTTGTTGTTCTTCACCAACAAGGGCCGCGTCTATCGCGCCAAGGCCTATGAGGTTCAAGAGGCAGCCCGCGACACCAAGGGCCAGCACGTTGCCAACCTGTTGGCACTGCAGCCAGACGAGCAAATCGCTCAGGTGCTAGACCTCAAAGACTATGCAGCCGCACCATATTTGGTGCTTGCCACCCGCAAGGGCCTAGTCAAAAAGACGGCACTCGAGGCCTATGACACCCCGCGCACCGGCGGCATCATCGCGATCAAGCTTCGCGAAGACGACGAACTTGTTTCGGCACTGCTAGTCAGCGAAACCGACGACCTGCTTCTGGTTTCACAAAAGGGCATGTCAATCAGGTTCTCGGCAAGCGATGAAAGCCTGCGCCCAATGGGCCGCGACACCAGCGGAAACATCGGCATGGCGTTTAGATCTGGCGACCACCTGCTAAGCGCAAGCGTGATCAACGACGTTGAAGACGCATATGTGTTTGTGGTCACCGAAGGTGGCTATGCCAAGCGCACCTCGGTTGATCAATATCGCTCACAGAACCGCAGCGGTTTGGGCATAAAGGTGGCCAAGCTCGAAGAAAAGCGCGGCGACCTGGTTGGTGCGCTGATTGTTGCCGAAGACGACGAGGTTTTGGTTGTGCTTGAGTCGGGCAAGGTTGTGCGTTCGGCTGTGGCCGAGGTGCCAGCCAAGGGCCGCGACACCATGGGTGTTGTGTTTGCTCGATTTGCCGACGACGATTCAGTTCTCGGAATCGCCAAGAACAGCGAACGCAACCTAGAATCGAATCCTGAATCGCAAGACGATTCAGGTGAATCAAACGAAACAGAACCTGAGGAGATTGCCGGTGAGTAACATCGCGTCAAAGCTAAAGGCCAAGATTCCGGCTCCGACCAAGCAGGTCAAGCTAAAGCTGGTTCACATTGATTTCTGGAGCGCCATCAAGGCTGGCTTCTTGGTGACTGTTGCTATGGGCATCGCCACCATCGTGGGCTTTTTGGCAATCTGGTTGGTTATTGGTCAGACCGGTTTGTTTGGTTCGCTGTCTTCACTGGTCAACTCTGTGGTCGGCACCTCGGGTGGCGCTGCGGGCGTTGACGTAGCAGCCGAGCTAAACATTGGCCGTGTGCTTTCGTTCTCAACCACCATCGCGATCTTCAACGTGGTTTTGGGCACCTTGCTCACCGGCGTTAGCGCCCTAATCTTCAACGTGATAGGCCGCCTAACCGGTGGCGTCAGCGTTGGTTTTACGAACAACTAGCTAGAAGCTACAAGGGGGGGAGTATGTCCAAGCTTGTCAAGGTTGTTATCCCAGCATTTAACGAAGAGCTAACCATTCGAGAAACCATCCTCGAATTCCACAAAGCTCTCCCCGCCGCACACTTTGTAATTGTAGACAACAACTCTTCGGATAAAACTTTCGCGATCGCGTCAGAGACGCTCGAGAAAAATGAAATCCCAGGAAAGATTATTTTTGAGCCTACACAGGGCAAAGGTGCCGCGATTCGGGCGGCTTTCTCACGCGAATTCGCAGACGTATACCTTATGGTAGATGCCGACATGACTTATCCGGCGTCAAGGGCAGCTGACCTGGTTGACCTAGTTTTATACAATAATTTCGATATGGTTGTTGGCGACAGGCTTTCTTCCGGCGATTACTTCCTCGAAAACAAACGCGCATTCCATAACCTAGGAAATCGACTGGTTCTGCAGGCGATAAACGTTTTGTTTAGAGCAAAAATTACCGATGCAATGACCGGGTATCGGGCGTTTTCGAGAAGATTCGTTGCAACTTATCCAGTTATGGTCAAAGGCTTTGAACTTGAGACCGATTTGACTCTGCACGCCCTAGACAAAAGGCTTTCAATAGCCCAGGTGCCAATTGAATATAAAGACAGGCCAAACGGTAGCGTCTCCAAACTAAGCACTTACAAAGACGGATTTAGAGTTCTCAAAGTTATTTTCAATATTTTGAGACTTTACAAACCGCTCTTCTTCTTCAGCGTAGTTTCTGTTCTTTTCGCAGTTTTAAGTCTTTTATCAGCGAGCCCATCAATTGTTGACTATTTAAAGCTAGGGCGAGTAGAGCACCTTCCGACCGCTGTACTAGCCGTCGGCCTTGCAATAAGTGCCGTTTTATCACTTGCGGTGGCCTTCATTTTAGATTCAGCAGCGATTCAGCAGCGAAGATTGTTTGAGCTGAAATTAAGGGATGAGACTCAGAAATCAGCATGAACAGGAAAGTCCTTGCCGATTCGCAGCTCATAAAATTTGCATTTGTCGGCGGGATTGGTTTTTTAACTGACTCTGGCGCAACTCTAATTTTCTTCTCTATAAACAGTGACTCAATCCTTTCGAGGGGTATTGGTTTTCTCATAGCAGTTAGCCTCACCTTTTATCTGAACGCGCGATTTACATTTTCAGCAGCCCTGCGCGGAGTCAAAGCCGTTAAATATTTTTTAGTTCAACTTCTGGGCCTAGGTATTAATTTTTCTGTTTACGCTGTCATGATCGGTCTTATAGGGGCAAACGCGCTAAACGTGGTCTTCTCCATAGCAAGTGCATCAGTCGCAGCAATGTCTTGGAATTTCCTCGCTTCGAAAAATTTTGTGTTCAAAGAAGTCAACAAACGCATCAAGGGCCATTAGTCCCCGCAGGCAAACGAGTTTTGCACTTTGGCTTTTTTTCGTGTAATGTCGGAAAGGTTCTACGGGCCTATAGCTCAGGTGGTTAGAGCGCTTCACTGATAATGAAGAGGTCGGAGGTTCAAGTCCTCCTAGGCCCACCAGGAAGCTTCTCTCCTGAGAGATAGTTTCTGAAACTAGAACAGCACCAAGATCCAAACCGGATCATTCCGGGGACTTAGCTCAGTTGGTAGAGCACCTGCTTTGCAAGCAGGGGGTCAGGGGTTCGACCCCCCTAGTCTCCACAATTGTGATGTCTCGAGACATACTTCAGGTATGTCTCGGGACATCTTTCATTTAATAGCCTTCTTGCTTAGGCCAATAATTGCTGTTTGCATCTATGACATGGGTCGCAAGAACCTCTCCCGTATGAGCATCCGTCACGGTGACATCTGTTTCATCAACCAGCATTAGCACCGGAGTTTTTGCGTGCTTGATTCCAATGCCCAAGTGATGAACAGTGCCGGCTCGTCGAAGGGTTAGCTTTCCGAACTTATCGACCGTGTCGACTCGCTTTCGATAGTGCCCTTCAAGAATTTGTTCAGGCGGTTCTGCCTTCGGGGTTGCAAGATATGCCTGCAGCGGGGTTGCTTTATTGAGTGCTCGGTGCGGACGCTGAGTGTTGTAAATATGCGTGAATTGATCCAGCTGCTGTTGCAGCTCATAGATGTTTTCCGCTTTAGGTTGCTGGCCAAGCCAAAGCTTTTGGGTCTGATGGAGCCGCTCGATCTTGCCTTGAGTTGTGGGCTTTCCGGGCGCTCCGTTCTTTTGAGTAATGCCCATGGTTCTGAGCAAGTATTCAAATTGGTTTCTGCCCTTGACGAATCGGGCCGTGTAAACAGTTCCGTTGTCAGTCAGGGTTGATGCTGGAACGCCGTATTCAGCCGTGCAATCAATAAAAGTCTCGACAACAGCTACGCCAGTGACCGGCTTGAACGCCTTGCAAGAAAGCAGGAGTCTGCTGTGATCATCGAGCCAGTTCAGAATCTCGATGTCTGTGCCATCGGCCAATCGCCAGTGGGTGAAATCTGATTGCCAGGTTTCATTTGGCTGCAGCGCCTCAAAGCGCAGGATGTAGGCACGGGGTTTCTTCTTGGGTTGTGGCGCGACCAAGCCAGCATTTTTCAAGATTCGCCAAATAGTTGAGATGGCTGGAGGATTGATTCCCTGCTGGATCAAGTGCCAAGAGATTGTGTGTGCTCCGTTGTCTAAACCTTGATCAGCTAGCGAAGTTCGAAGCGATTTGATTGCCTCAATAACTTCAGGCTTGGTCTGATTCGGGTTGGACTTTGGTCTTCGAGACATCGTTTCGAGGGCCGCCATTCCACCGGCTCGATAGTGCGCCAGCAGCTGATAAATGCGCCGTTCCGACATTCCAAACTTCTTGGCAGCATCAGCAATTTTCATGTTTTGGTGCGTGATTGAAAGTACGACGACTCGGTTTTTATCCATGCCTCAATGCTTGTGAAATATGTATTGAGACATGCCTTAAACGAACCCCTTAAAACTGCAATATGTCCCGACACATACCTGAAATATGTCGTGAAACAAGACACCCTAGTCTCCACAATGTGATGTCTCGAAACATAGTTCACTAAGTTTCGAGACATCACACTTCTGATACATCTAAAAACGAACCCCCGAAGTATTAGCTAATTCTCGAAACAAAACACGCAAGTCCCCACAGCTAAATATTCTGGGACTCATTATTCTCGTGCCGAGTTGAATTTTTTATGACCTGCGTAAAAGGCAGCTTCGCTCGCTTGATGATCTAGTGGATAGAAAACAATCAAGGCCAATCAAGCGTAAAGAATGAGAAATTCATTTACAGTAACTTTCGAACTCCTCAAAATCAGTAATCTAAGCGACCCAGAATGAAATTTAATTCAGTTCGTTCATCGCCCATGAATTGATTTGTTCTCAGAATGTCATCGAAAACAATTCGATGTTTGTATTTTCTCTGTTCATCAAATGTGTCCAGGCAAATAGCAAGAGATTCTGGATTGTTAGGCGTTTTTCCCACAACGGCAACAAATTCCAGAGAACCTTTTGAAAACCTATTTAGCCTTTGCCTGATCTCGCTGATGTAGGCGGCATTTGTTGTCATCTCACCATTAGAACCCAAGTCCATATTTATCATCGGCTTATCCACAAGTGCTTGGAGCGTAGGAATGAACCCAGAGGAAGGATTTACACACTGTATAACTATGTCCGCAGACTCAAGTCGCTTTTCAATGTCACTCGAAATCACTGTGTATCTTTGCCAGAACTCACCAGATTTGAGTATCGAATCAAATCCATCAGGGCCAGCATTAGGCCGCCAGGAGATGTCGTATGTGAGATTGAAGCCGACAATTAAGGCAGTAGTTGCCCCAACCATTAGGAGCGATGCAATCTTGACCCAAATCGAAGAAAGAATATTTCCGATTTTTAACTGAACCGACAAAATCCCAAAAAGATACACGACTACTAAGACAAGCATCATCTCAAGCGCAATCGCGTAACGAGTGTAGCCAAACACAAAAGCCCAGAAGGCATAACTAGCGAACGTGACAAATATAAGGACTTTCACATGCAACTCAAGTTTGACCGTGCGAATCGCAAACAAAAGCAAAACAAGCGCAATAAAAAAAAGAATGTTTAATTTCACATCGGGAAAGAGATCCTTGACTTCACCGAGCCTTTTTGGATCTATTGTCGAAACCAGAGGATAAAAAAGCCGTTCGAGAAAATTGCGAGGCCCAAAATTGAATTGCCAACTAGACGGTGCCCAATAGTCGGATTTAAAAAATGAGTTGAAGTACGGGAAGACCGGATTTCCCGTATCAACTCCTGTTTTCCAAAGGTTCGGGCCCGCAATAATAAAAAAGGTCGCGCTTGCTACACCTAGAAAAAGAAGCTTTCTTAAATTGTGTACATGGCTCATTTTGAATATTAAAAATAAAAAGACTGCAACTATTGGAATTAGGTAGATAGCGTTAGTTAATTTTGTGCTTGATACGCCCAAAGAAATGCCAACCACAGCAAAACCAAGAATCAATCTTTGAGGTGGGTTGGTAGAAAATCTGAGCGCCAGGTAGACCAAAAGCAAAACCCCGGCGGCATAGGTGTTATCCGTATAGTAGGTCCCAATTTGAAAAACAGACTCATTCACAGTCAACAATAAAAAGAGCAGCAAATATAAAAATGCTACTTTCCTCGAAGGTAGAAGAATCTCGGCAATTTTGAGCGCCAACAGCACGCATGCTAGGGCCGAAACCAGGCTAATCAAAGTGCCCAGACGGTATCCGAGGACTATAGAAATTAGGTAATTTATGACATCCAACAAAGCGTCAAAAGAATGCATTCCGAGTGGATAAAATTCCACCGCGCTAGACCTAGCAAGAAGTTCCTTGAACCCCAAGTAGCCTGCGAAGTAATGGTAATTGAGGCTGTCAAAACTTGTATCGGGAAATATGATTCGTTTGAAAAAGATAAAACTATAGAGCAGCCCGAAACTCAAAAAACCCAAATGCCAAAGTTTAAATTTTTTAGCCACTACGCACCCCAAACTTATGGCGAACCCGCAGCATTCGATGCCCTGCGGCGCGGCTCAATTGCCATAAGACTATACTTATTTAGGGGCATTCAGCTGGTTCTTTGCATAAACCGCCTGGTAAATGTGAATCAATGGCGCACTTCAGGAAAACCTAGGAGCCAAGTTGCAGACAGTTGTGAATTACTTTTTTTATTTGAAAAACAAATTTTTTCACGCGATTTCCCGATTTTTTGTTGAAATAGCCAGAAACCCTAAAGTAAGGCTATTCGCAGTCAATATTCTTAAAATCAGCCCCAACGCACTTAAGCACAGAGTGTATGGCTGGTACTTCAGTAAATTCGGCAATCCAGCGTTTGACGGTACCGCATACGCCTCATTCTCAAAAGAACAGAAAACATACCAAGAATCCGGCCTGTTCCAGCCAAAAGAGGTTGAAATTTTCAAAGCCAACTCAGCCGAATTAGGAAAGCCCTCGAATAAACCTGGAATTGTTTTTTTGTCAGTTATCGACTGGGGTTTTCGATTCCAGCGACCTCAGCAGATCGCAACCCAATACGCGAGCAGGGGCTTCAATGTTTCATTCGTCAACGTCGCGTTTTCACGGGACTTAATGACGGGCAATCTTAGTGAAAACCTCACGCTTTTAAGACTTCCGGGACCACCAGGTTTCGATGTTTACCATGACGTCATGTCTGAAAAAGACTTGGCAAAAATGGAAAAATCACTTTTTGACTACCTTCTAAGTACCGGGGAATCAAGTTTTATCTTTATAGTTCAAAGTCCGATTTGGCATCCCCTAGTAGAAAAAATAAGGGCTAACTTAAATGCCCCCAAATCCATTATTTATGACTGCATGGACAGGCATTCGGGCTTTGACAACTACAGCGCAAAGATTTTGGGTTTTGAGACGGCCGTTTTAGGCGAAGCTGACCTGGTTCTGGCAACCTCGAGGCCGATACTTGAGGATTTAAAGGAGTATTCCGCAAAAGTCGCCTTAGTTCGTAACGCGGCAGACGTTGACCACTTTCATCGAACGCCAAATGCGATAAATCGCAATAGCAAATTCAAGTACACCGTTGGCTATTTTGGCGCAATTGCAGAATGGTTCGATACCGAATTAATGTTGTTCGCAGCAAAAAATAATCCCGAAATCTTCTTCGAATTAATTGGTTCAACACACGGCAGCAACGTCTCACTTCTAGAGGAACTCGAGAACGTCAAGCTTCTTGGTGAGATTCCATATCAAGAGCTCCCTGGGGCAATAGATCACTGGGATTCGTTTGTAATCCCCTTCAAGATAAATCAACTGACAACGGCAACAAATCCGGTAAAAATTTATGAGATGTTTGCAAGTGGCAGGCCTGTCGTTGCGACCCAAATGCCAGAACTACTTGAAATTGACGAAGGCCTAGTTCACGTGTCTACCAATAAAGCTGAGTTCAGTCATATGATTCAACTTTCTATTGAAACAAATACCACTGAATTAAC
Organism: Actinomycetota bacterium; assembly: GCA_041191585.1. Classification (GTDB taxonomy): domain Bacteria; phylum Actinomycetota; class Actinomycetes; order Actinomycetales; family Microbacteriaceae; genus Rhodoluna. Next base: position 38,721 of record JBEEOO010000003.1, on the reverse strand, counting down.
CAGCAAAAGGAAGGCGTACGCCTCAGAAAATTCGTGGTCTCATCGCTATCAGGAAATCGAAGCACTCCGAGCGAACCTTGAGCCCAAAGTATCAATCTGTGTAGTCACTTTCAACAATCTCGAACTAAACAAACTTTGCATAGAAAGTGTTTTGGGTAATACCGAGTATCAAAATCTTGAATTGATTGTTATAGACAACGGTTCTACAGATGGAACTAAAGAATATCTAGAACACCTTGACGACAATCGCCTGAGGGTCGTTATAAATGAGGAAAACAGAGGTTTTGCTAGAGCCAACAATCAAGCGATATCGCAAGCGGAAGGTGAATATATTTGCCTTCTAAATAACGACACAGTAGTTGCTGGCCCATGGCTAAAGATGCTGGTTCAACACTGCCAAGCAAACCCTAACCTGGGACTTGTCGGGCCGGTCACGAATGCGATTGGTAACGAGGCAAAAATACCAGTTGGCTATGACGATATTTCGCTTCTCAGCAAGTGGTTCACTCAAAATCAGTGGCAAAATTTCGGAAAGCTATCCGACATTTCTATGCTTGCTTTTTTTTGCGTTCTAATACCCAAATTTGTTATAGAGAGTGTGGGTCTACTGGACGAGCGATTTGAAACTGGAATGTTCGAAGACGATGACTACAACAGAAGGGTCAGAGATGCAGGCTTCGATGTCAAGTTAGCGAAAGATGTCTTCGTTCATCATTGGCATCATGCCAGCTTCAAGCTGCTCGGCTCGGAGACTTTTATCGAGACCCTGGAGAAAAACCGAGAAAAGTATTTGGACAAATGGGGGCTATAGAACGATGCAGAATTACAAATCACGCCCAAGAGTTATGGTAGTTGTTGGCACGAGGCCTGAGGCAATTAAGCTCGCGCCAGTCGTTCAAGACCTGAGAATGGACGATACTCTGGATGTCCGTCTGGTGTCGACAGGCCAGCACAAAGAACTTCTTCGAGATGCACTTGCTAATTTCTCACTAGTGCCAGATTTTGATCTTGACCTAATGACGTCAAATCAAGGACTCAACGCATTGACGGGAAAAATACTCAACGGGCTAGATGCGCTAATCGAAGCAATGAAACCCAATTTAGTATTGGTCCAAGGGGATACAACTACTGTCTTAGCAGCCAGTCTGGCAGCGTTTCATAAAGGCGTAAAAATAGCCCATGTTGAAGCAGGATTGCGAACGGGGCGTTTAAGCGACCCCTTTCCGGAGGAGGGTAATAGACAGTTAGTATCAAGGCTGGCGACCATTCATTTTGCCCCTACCCTTGCAGCCGTTCACAATCTCGAAATTGAGGGAATCCCGGCGGATGCTATAAAACTTACAGGGAACACCGGTATCGACGCCCTACTTCGTACGGAGAAAAACATTGATAAAACTAAATCAAATTCCGTGAAACGAATCCTAATAACTTGTCATCGGCGAGAAAATTTTGGCGAACCCCTAAATAATATTTGTCGAGCCATTTCAATCCTTGCTGGGAATAATCCAGAAATTGAATTCAGATTTCCGGTACACCCCAACCCAAATGTAAAGAGCGCTGTGGACAGGTATTTGGCGGGAATTCCAAACGTAAAACTACTTGAACCGATGGGTTATCGGGAGTTTGTAGCAGAGATGGCCGCTTCACATCTGATTTTGACCGACTCGGGTGGGGTTCAAGAAGAGGCTCCTGCACTAGGTAAGCCTGTACTAGTACTTAGGCGGGATACCGAAAGGCCGGAGGCTGTTAGCGCGGGAGTGGCCATGCTAGTGGGCACCGATGAAACAGCAATAATTCGAGAAACTGAAAGGCTGTTAACTCAACCGAATATCTACGAGAATATGGCTATAGGCGCATCTCCATATGGCGATGGCAAATCCTCCCAAAGAATAGTCCAATATTTGAAACAAATCTTATTGTGAAAGTGATATTCATATCGCCCGTAAAGTTCGCGACTTTTCAACAGCGGCCACATAAATTAGTGAACTGGATTTTACAAAATTCTGAATTAGATGTGATTTGGATAGACCCCTATCCCATTAGATTTCCAAAACTAGGGGACTTCAGAAACCTACTTCTGGAATCTGTAATAACTAACAAAACAGAAGAAAATCCTAGACTCAAAATTGTCTCACCTCGTTGGTTGCCGATTGAGCCCTTAGCCGGTGGGAAATTTATATTGAGGGCAATCTGGCGACAGATGTTCAGGGATTTTTCCCAGTTCACAGACACCGACATAAAAATTATTTGTGCAAGGCCTTCACAGTTGGCCGAGGACATAATTAACCTTTTCCCTAATAGTGAAGTTCTTTTAGACTATTTGGATGATTTCCCTAACTTCTACGCAGGTAGAGCGAAAAGTAATTTAAATAAAAAACTTGCCTTCGTTCTAGAACGAGCAAACTGGATCATAACTTCATCGCATTTCCTTTTTCACAAAGTTGAAAAAATGCATAACGTCGAGCTCGTGCTCAACGCAGGCGCCCAGTCAACACCCAACCAATCAAAAACCTTGCGCGCGCCATTTACTTTTGGCTACATAGGTACTGTGGCCGATTGGTTTGACTGGCAGCTAATCGACGAGCTGGCAAATCAGCACCCAGAGTCAACTTTCAACATCGTCGGCCCCATTTTTCAGCTGCCGAAGTTTAAGTTGTCGAAAAACATAAAAATATACGGGCCAGTGAGTCACGGGCAAGCGCTGGACATAATGTCTAGATTTGATGTCGGCTTGATCCCTTTTCGCCTAAACGATCTCACCAACGCTGTTGATCCAATTAAGTATTACGAGTACAGGAGTCTAGGTTGTTTTGTGATTTCAACAGCATTCGGCGAAATGGTCAACCACGCTTCCAAGGACCGTGGCGTGTTCCTGCTGGAGGGCAACTGGCAGCCGAAGTTGCGGAAAACTTTGGATAATCTTGAGCACGCCGGTAGCACTTTTGACTCAGAAGCAAATACATGGAGCACCAGATTCTCATCGTCGAGAATATTGGCTGAATTTATAGGTCGGCCGATTTAGTAATGAAAAATCAAAAATTTAAAACTCAATTTTCAATCGGCAGCATGCTTGCTTGGCAGGACATTCGACAGGCATATCGTCGCTCAGCAGTCGGGCCTTTCTGGTTAACAATTGGTATGGCTGCCCAGATTGTCACCATGGGTCTTGTTTTTGGTTTGATTTTCAAAACTCAGATGAGCGAGTATCTGCCATTTCTTGCAACGAGCATTATTTTATGGGGCTTAATTTCGACCACAATAAATGAAGGTTGCATGACCTTCATTTCGGCCGAGGCCATTATTAAGCAGCTTCGGGTGCCTCATTTTCAGCACGTGTTTAGAGTCGTTTGGCGCAATGTTTTGACTGCAGGCCACAACGTCATCATTCTCCCGCTGGTTTTTCTATTTTTCCTGGTGCCCCCCACATGGTCACTCGTTGCGATCCTGCCAGGGTTGATTGTTTTGATTCTGAACTTGACCTGGGTTGTTTGGTTGCTTGGAATGATGAGTGCGCGCTACCGAGACATGCCCCCAATCATAAATTCGGTGATTACTATCGCCTTTTACGTAACGCCAATCATGTGGTACCCAAAGCTAATCGCAAATGACTCACTCGCGCACTTGCTGCTTGGACTAAATCCGCTCTATCACTGGGTGCAGATTGTTCGACTGCCGATACTGGGTCAGTGGCCAACTCTTGAAAACTGGGGGCTTGCCTTGTTGAGCGCTGGCATTGGCTGGACAGTCACTCTGCTGGCATATAGGAAGTACAAAAACATGATTGCGTATTGGGTGTAGTCATGGCGCAGATCAAATTCGAAGATGTCTCGATCGAGATACCTATCTTTAATGCGACCGGAAGGTCACTTACTTCAAAGATTCTTGAGGTTGCAACCGGCGGAAAGCTCGATGCGGACCCAAACGGGCGAGTTATGGTTCGTGCTCTCTCAAATATCAGTTTCGAACTTAAAGATGGTGATCGAGCAGGCCTGGTTGGCCACAATGGCGCCGGCAAGTCAACAATGCTCAGGGCTCTAGGTGGCGTTTATGCACCGACAAGAGGCAAAGCAACAATCTCGGGTGAGATTGGATCCTTGATTGACATCAGCTTGGGAATCAACCCTGAAGCAACAGGCCGAGAGAACGTTTTTGTTCGAGGACAGCTTCTAGGCCTGACCAAAAAAGAAATCACCGAGCGATATGACGAGATTGTTGATTTCGCCGAGCTCGGTGACTTTATGGAAATGCCGGTTCGAACATATTCATCTGGAATGCACTTACGCCTGGCTTTCGCTGTTTCTACAGTGGTTCGCCCAGAGATTTTGCTGATGGATGAATGGTTGTCGGTAGGTGACGAGAGCTTCAAGCACAAGGCGGAGGCGCGACTTGCCGAGATGGTTGACGCGACCAGGATCTTGGTAATTGCCACGCACTCTCGAGAGTTGATCGAAAAGGTCTGCAACCGAGTTATTTGGCTAGAGCATGGTCAGGTCAAAATGGATGGCTCGGTTGTCGAGGTTTTGCCAGCCTATTTCGGCTAAAACTCAGGCGCTTCTGAGTCTTTAGGGCTTAAAACAAAACCTTCGACTGCGTGCTCTTCGGCGATAGTCGCAAAATCGATGCCAAGATTCTCAGACAGCGGGTTAATAGTCTTGTCAGCCGCTGGATTGAATTCTGAGGTGCAGAGGTAGTTTGCAACTGTTTCATCTTCTAGGCTCAAGAATGCGTGGCCCAGGCCCTCTGAAATTAGCACGGACTTTTTGTTTTCAGCACTTAACAGCACCGCATCCCATTTGCCATAAGTTTCTGAATCTTTGCGCACGTCCACAATCACGTCCCACAGTGCACCAGCCACACAAGAGACATATTTTGCTTGGCCCTCAAGGCTGTCAGTGAAGTGAATTCCTCTAATAACACCCTTAGCCGAGGTGCTCTGATTAACTTGCTTAACTTGAAATGAGCGGCCAAGTTGATCCTCAATTGCACTCAGTTTGAAAACTTCGTGGAATGAACCTCGCTCATCTGGGAAAACACTCGGGGTGTGCACCCAGGCGCCTTTGATCTTCATTTCTTCGAATGGCATAAAATCAAGGCTAACCGACAAGGGGGCAAATGATGCGTTGGGCAGTTGTGGGCAGCAATGGCATGTTTGGCAAGGAGCTTGTTGAAATGTTGCTCGCTCGAGGCGAAGAAGTTCTATCACTGAATCGGGATAATTTCGAGCTTGAGAAATCGGTCGACGATCTGTCTGTCGCGCTCACCGGCAACGATGTCGTTGTAAATGCTGTTGCCTATACGGCAGTTGATAAGGCCGAGTCAGAGCTTTTCGAGGCAAGCACAGTGAACGGCATTTATGCCGGCAAATTAGCCCAAACAGCTGCGATTGCAAACGCCCGCTTTTTTCACATTTCAACCGACTACGTTTTCGATGGGATGTCTAAAGTGCCCTACAAGATCAGCGACCAAACCAACCCCCAGACGGTCTATGGCGAATCTAAATTTGTTGGCGAAGAGTTGGTTCGAGACTCTGGCGCGGACTTCACGATTTTCAGAACAGCTTGGCTCTATGGCGAGCATGGTCGGTGTTTTCCGAAAGTCATCGCCGGTCTTCTAGAAAGTCGAGATGAGATTAGCGTCGTTGGAGATCAAATTGGTTCACCAACCTGGACCCGCGATCTCGCTGGGGTTATTCTCGACCATGGCCTGAATAATTATGGCGAAACTCTCGTTCATGCAGTCTCGTCGAGCCAAGGTAGCTGGTTTGATTTCGCCTCTGAGATTCAAAACGCCATGCCGGCCATGGAGAGCAAGGTAATTCGGTCAATCTCTACTGAGGAGTATCCGACCCCGGCTAAGCGCCCAGCTTGGAGCGTGCTTGATAATTCAGAAACTAAGGGACTTGTAATTGGGGATTGGCGCGAGCGTTGGAAAGTTGCCGCACCTTTAGTTTTGAAAGAGTTTATTTAGTCGAGAAGTTCGAGCAAATATTTTCCGTAGCCCGACTTCAGATAGCGAGCTGCCTCAACTTTTAATTGCTCGTCATCAATAAGCCCAAGGCGCCAGGCAATCTCCTCAGGCACGGCAATTTTTGTTCCTTGACGGTGTTCGATAACTTTCACAAACTCGGCTGCTTCATGAAGAGAATCAAAGTTGCCGGTGTCTAGCCAGGCGGTGCCGCGCTCAAGAGGGACTACATCCAATTCACCGAGTTCTAGATAAACACTGTTTAGATCAGATATTTCGAGCTCACCACGGGCTGACGGCTTGAGGGCCTTGGCGAATTCAGACACTCGCTGGTCATAGAAATAGAGACCTGGGATTACATATTTGCTCTTTGGCTTGGTTGGCTTTTCTTCAATCGAAATCACTTTGCCATTGCTATCGAACTCAACAACGCCATAGGCCTCTGGATTTGAAACGCGTTGTGCGAATACTGTGGCACCAGGCTTTGCTTCCATTTGGCGAAGAGTCTTGCCCATGCCAGAACCGTGGAAGATATTGTCGCCGAGCACCAACGCCACGTGGTCGCCAGCTATGAATTCCTCGCCAATGATGAAGGCTTCGGCCAATCCGTTCGGTTCAGGTTGAACTGCATAAGTGAGGCTGATGCCCCACTGAGAACCGTCTTTGAGCAAGCGCTTGAACTGCTCTTGTTCGTGCGATGTGGTGATGATCAGAATCTCGGTGATGCCGGCAAGCATCAGGGTGCTTAGCGGGTAGTAGATCATCGGTTTGTCATAAATAGGCATCAGCTGTTTTGAAGTCGCAATGGTCAGGGGGTGCAAGCGAGTGCCAGAACCACCGGCAAGAATGATGCCCTTCATAACGCCACTGCTTTCTTTGTTAGCTGTGCCAAAAACCATTGGTTCCCCCAAACCATAAATTGCTACTTGGTAGCCTATTACCTAGTTAACAACGGGGAGAAGCATGCGGATTCTGGTGACCGGCGCAGCCGGGTTTATTGGCTCGAACTTTGTCCGCCGAACTCTTGGTTTGCGTGCCGATGTTTCGGTGATTGCCCTTGATGCTCTGACCTATGCCGGTCGGTTGTCTAACTTGGCTGGGTTGGCTGAGGCGTTTGCCGGCCGCTATGAGTTTGTGCAGGGCGACATCCGTGATGCAGCGTTAGTTGATTCGTTGGTTTCACGGGTTGATGCGGTGGTTCACTTTGCCGCCGAGAGCCACAACGACAACTCTTTGAAAGATGCCCGCCCGTTTATTGAGACCAATGTGATGGGCACTTTTGAGCTGATTCAGGCTGCTGTTAAGCACGATGTGCGCTTTCACCATGTTTCAACCGATGAAGTTTTTGGTGATTTGCCGCTTGAGGGTGGCGAGCGTTTCAGTCGTTCGACGTCTTATCGGCCATCATCTCCATACTCTGCATCAAAGGCATCGAGCGATCATCTGGTGCGTGCCTGGGTTCGTTCGTTTGGTTTGCGGGCGACTATCTCAAATTGCTCGAACAACTATGGCCCATATCAGCACGAAGAAAAGTTGATTCCGCGCACTATTTTGTTGGCGGCATCGGGGGTTAAGCCAAAGGTTTATGGCGCCGGAGTTAATGTGCGCGACTGGATTCACGTTGATGACCACAACGATGGCGTTTGGGCAGTGCTTGAGCGCGGTGTGATTGGCGAGACTTATTTATTGGGTGCCGATGGTGAGCGCTCGAACCTGCAGGTTGTTGGTGCGGTTTTGGGTGCGTTGGGTTTGCCGGATGACTTTATGGAGTTTGTGGGCGATCGCCCAGGGCACGACCTTCGCTATGCGATTGATGCAAGTGCGACCGTTGCTGAGCTTGGTTGGAAGCCCGCGGTTGGAGCTTTTGAGGCTGGGTTGCCTGCGGTCGTTGATTGGTATGTCGCGCAGCTTCGCGCTGGGGCTTATTCGGCTGAGGTTTTGGGTCGCTTGGGCGTTTCTGGGTTGAGCACCAGCATCTGATTGTGTAAAAAATACTTGCAAAGTATCCAATAAATGATACTTTTAAAGCATGAAGGCAACTTCCGCGCTTAAAGAAATCGCTGATATAACTGCATCTCAGTGGGGTTTTGTTACAACTGCTCAGGCAGAAAAGCGTGGCGTAGACAAACTTATGCTTTCGCGTCTGGCAAAAAAACAGTTGGTCGAGAGAGTGGTGCAGGGGGTTTATCGCGACGTCGGCGTGCCAACGAGTGAGTTCGACGAAATCAAGGCCTATTGGCTATCCGCAAAACCTGAATTGCTGGCCGAGGAGAGAATAGCTAGGCCCGAGAACGATTTTGTGGCTTCTGGTGCGACCGCTTCGTGGCTTCATGGGCTCGGGGACCTAACTCCAAGCAAATATGAGTTTGTCGCAAATGTCAGGAAACAGACGACACACAACAGCGTGAGGTTTCGAGTGGCAAAAGTATCTGTCGAAGATGTAACCCTCGCTCAGGGGCTGCCGGTTCAGAGCCCAGCCGCAGCCGTAGTTGAACTACTTCGCGAACGAACAGACCTATCGATTGTTGAACAAGTAGTGTCAGACGCTCGGAGCAGAATCGGGGATATGGCGAAATTCTCCGATTCTCTCAAGACGGTAGCTTCGGATTACGGCCTGGGGCGCAATAACGGCGGGGCTCTAGCTGCAGTGCTTAATGATCTGAAGATGCCCGAACTCTCCGAAATAGCCAAGCAGTCTCAAAAAATTGAGGAATCGATGAAAGTTATCTCGAGTCAAGTTGAAAACCTAAGACTTCAGATGAAAATGTCTGAACTTCAGAGTCAGCTTTCCAAACTCTCAGATTCCATCCGAGAAATAAATGTCCCAGGGGGTCGAAGTGACTTTCGAGATGTCTGAGCGATCAGAACTAGACGCATATCGATCGGCCGCCTCAGTCGAGACCGCGATAAAGGAAGCAGCAAAAAAAGCGGCCCTGCAAAATCAATCGAAGACAGTTAGTGAATACATCAGACTCGCCTATTTTGATCGCTTGCTTTGCAGAATCTTCAGCGTTGGAGACAAATCGCAATGGATTCTCAAGGGTGGCAACGGCATGCTTGCTCGACTGGCCGATGCCAGAAGAACAACGGATCTTGATCTATTTACGGACGAGTTGACTACCGATGAAGCTAAAAGCGAATTGACCAGACTGGCCTCAATCGATTTAGGTGACTATTTTTCGTTTCGATACATAAGAGAAGAGGTAAACAAGAACAGCCAGGCCCAATCCAACGTAGAGGTTATGAAGATCTTCTTCGAGGTTTACATTGGCGCACAGTCAAAGCAACAACCTATAAAAATCGATGTTGCAGTTGGAAAGGTTGCACCAAATAGAGTCGACATTCTCAAACCAGTAAGCCGGCTCGAGTTGCCAAAATTAGTGTCTTTCGACTACCGACTTTGGTCTATTGAAAATCAGATCGCCGACAAGGTCTGCGCAACACTTCAAAGCTATGTCGGAGGTAAGTCAACACGGAGCAAAGACCTTTTTGATTTATTGGTTATCGCCCAAACGCAGACGGTTGGTTCATCAAGTCTTGCTCAAGCACTATCGACCGAGGCAGCCGGGCGGAATATCGAACTTGGAACAAAATTCAACTTTCCAAATAATTGGTGGAATCTCATTAGCTCCGAACACAGGAATAGCAAATATCTGAAATCTTTTGTTGACGTTGAATCAGTAAGTGACCATCTGAATCGCCTAATTTTTGGATGTGAGTTAGAAGCAGAGCAAACCTGGAACCCTGAAGTTCTAAATTGGCAAAGTCCAGCTAGGTAGTTCTTGAACTCTTACTTAAGTCTTTTTCCGAGGCGAATGCCAGCCCAATAGGTGGCTTGGCGAACCGGAAACTCCCATAGTTCACTGATTGGGCAAAGCCAAGTCGGCAAATGCGCTTTGCGCACCGCGCTAGCTTCCGCGACAGATTCACGCCGGCGGCTGACGCTAAGGCTGCCAGGGTGCCACCTGAAGTTGGCCAAAGTCTTAGGCACATAAACCGATTTGCCTATTTGGCTCAGGCTTAAAAACAGATTGAAATCGAATGCCCAGCCGAATTTGGGGCTTAGCCCACCAACCGCCTCAAAAGCATCACGGCGATAAAGCGCACCCGGCTGCGGAATCAACTGCGGACCGAATCGCAACAAGGGCACAGCCCACTGGCCAGACTTTTGATTCCAAATTGTTCGCCCGGCTGGATCGATGTATTCACAGCCGCCAAAAACCAAAACAGGCGGAATGCCATCGGCACTTGTGTTTTTTTGTTCAGTCATTGCCGACAGTGCCAAATCTAGCGAGAACAAAGTTAGGCGATCATCATCACCAATCCAATTGAAATATTCAATGTCATGAGGCAGAGAGCGCAAACCTAAGTTGATTTTTGCGGCTAGGTTTGGCTCGGTCTCGTCGATGTATTCGTCGATCAGCTGCAGATAAGGTCTCGGGTCAAAACCTTTGCGGCCGACCAGCAAAATGTAAACATCTTCGGGGTCAGCAACCGCTCTGCGAATTGACTCGAGGCACTCAGGCAAATATTCAGGGCGCCCGCCGATCGTCGGCACAACAATACCAACGCGAGGTTTATTCACGATCGCACCACCCCATCTGATTTGGATTCGAGTTTAGTTGCTGAGCCGAGACTGCTAGCTGTCTGTTTTGAATCTACTGATAAGGGCCGCAGCGGCCAGGCCGACAGCGCCACTGATCAGCAGTGGCACAGTGCCGGCACCTTCGCCTAGGTTCCAGGTGAGGCCGGCCCAGATTCCGGCGGCCAGAATGCCAAAACCGCTCAGCCCCTGAAGGCGGGCCTGCACTTTCATCTGCTGGTGATCACCGGCAAGTTTAGAAACCCACGACTTTCCCACAACATCGTTGGCGGCGGCGAATCCGCCATAAATTGCCACCAAGATAATGGTCAACGCAAAATCGCGGGTTAGGCCAAGGCCGCCATAAGCGATTGCAAAGCAAAGGAGGCCAATGGCATAAACGTGTTGAGGTTTCATGCGGTCGGCGAGCATGCCCATTGGCAGGCTGAGTGCGGCATAGCAAATGTTGAACAGCAGATATATGCCGACCACGTCTGTGACACTAAAGCCGATTTGGCTGATGTGAAGAATCAGCAGCGCGTCTGGAAAATTGAACACTGCAAATGTGCTGAGCAGGATGATCAGGCGGTTTAGACGCGGGCTGAGCTTTTGGCTTGATTCGTGAGCCAGAGTCTCGGGGGTTTTGGTGCCGTCTTGGTTCTTTTGCGGCTTGGGCATGCGGCGGGTGTGTGGTTCGTGGTCTTTGATGAACGTGACCGCAAGAACGCTGAGCACTGCCGGAATCACGGCGATCCAGAGCACTGGGCGAATGTCGTCGTCAAATAGCGCCAGCATGGCCAGCGCCAAGATTGGACCGACTACAGCCCCCGCGGTGTCGGCGGTTCGGTGAAAACCGATAACGCGGCCGCGGTGAGATTTGTCTACTCGCTGCACCAGAATCGCATCGCGCGCTGCGCTGCGCATGCCCTTGCCCAGGCGGTCAACCACACGGCCAACCATCACCAGCGGCCAAACATAACTCAGAGCGATTAGAACCTTGCCGATTGCCGCACCCGAGTAGCCGAAGAACACCATCCATTTGCGCGGGATGTATCGGTTGATTTTTGCGCTCAGTAGTTTGGTGGCCGCCATCGCGCCTTCGGCTGCGCCCTCAATGGCACCGATGATTGCCGCTGGCGCACCGAGCACGCTGTTGAGCAGAATCGGCATAATCGGATAAAGCATCTCGCTGGCCGCGTCTTGCAGCAGCGAAACCCAGCTGATTGCGCTCACGTTGCGCGTGAGCCACACCGGCTTGCTTATCTTTTTGACTGCCACGGTTTGAGCTTAGTTTGCGCTTAGCTCGATAGATTCCGAAAGAAGTGCATCCCAGTTGGTGGGCGGGTTTCCGTTGTGCAAACGTTTGGCGAACATCGCATAGGCATCTGTTTTGCTTTGATAGGCCCTTAGTGAATTCGCGTCGTTGACCCAGGCATAAATGATGATTTTTGCAGCGGAATCGAAGCGAAAGAACAGACGATATTGCTGACTGAATTTTGCTCGCCGCCAGGACCGATTCTCTGGCCCTAGGGTGTTGACAAGGAGAAAAGATTCACGGGCCGGGTCTTCGGGGATCACCTCGAAAACGAGTTTCTGCAGGGTCACAAAAAGCTTGACTTTTGAATGAGACGCGAAGTCGGTCGGGTTTTTGGTAATCACTTTGACGGCATCGTTTTGCCACTTAGAGTACTCATCTTCAAAATGAGGATGCGCCAATAGCAACCATCCGTTGCTGCGAGTGGGCGCCAACTAAAGCTCGATGTCGGTCTCGACGCCAGCCAGTTTTTTGGCAAGAGCTTCGTCGCGTTCGAGCACGCTCAGCTTTTGAGGGTTGGCGATGATGTCGGCTTCTAGAAACTTTAGATAGGCCGCGACAGTTGCATCGAATTCAGCCGGCTCTTCTTTGGCAAGTTCAACTTTGCCGTCGCCGAGAATCACAAATTTGATTCGATCGTTTGACTGCAGGTTCAGGGCTTTGCGCACGGCCACCGGAATAGTGGTTTGGTTCTGTGCTGTCAGACGTGAACTGGTTTCTAGAATGCTCATGTTCAAAAAGTAATGGAAATCCATTACATTTTCAAGACCTTACAAAAAGATTTTTAGAGATACTTCTTGGCAGTGGTGTGTGTTGTGAAGCTACAGAAACCGGATCACTATTTGAAGTTTCTGACCTACATAACCAATCACTAGTAGGTCAAAAACCAACAAAAATACCCGTGCAAAATGCAGACTATTGAACGACTTGTTTTCTCTCGCGAAGCAAGATGAACGAAGCGGCTGCAAATAGGCAGAGCACCGCGGCGGTGATCCAGGCGATGAAATAGTCGCCCTGAATGTCTCGAATCGCACCGGCGAATCCTGCGGCAACCGCAGCGCCCACCATGTGGCTCGCGAAGATCCAGCCATAAATCACGCCGGTTCGGGCGGCACCAAAATATTTGCGGGTCAGCGCGATGGTCGGCGGCACAGTGGCGATCCAGTCGAGGCCATAAAACACGATGAAGAAAATCATCGGTGGCTCAACGGTTGGGCCGAGCACAAACGGCACGGTGAACAGCGCCAGCCCGCGCAGGCCGTAATAAAACACCAACAGGATGCGGCTGTCGACACGGTCGCTGAGCCAACCCGAGAGGATTGTGCCGACGAAATCGAAGATGCCGACCAGCGCTAGCAGGCCGGCGGCGGTGGTTGCCGGCATGCCGTGGTCATGGGCCGCGGGGATGAAGTGAGCGCCGATTAGGCCGTTGGTGGTCCATCCGCAAACGAAGAATGTGCCGGCGAGAACCCAGAATGCTTTGGTGCGGGCGGCCTCGCGCAGGGTGCTGATGGTGGCGCGGGCGGTGCTTGGTGCCTTGCTCTCGAGCGCGCGGGCGGCCTCTGATTCATCGGTGGCGCCATAGGGCCTTAGGCCAACCGATGCTGGCGTCTCGCGAAATCCGAGTGCAAAAATTGGGATCATAACAAGCACAAATGCGCAGACGATAAGTGAGCCGGTTTGCCATCCGGTTTGGGTGACCAGGGCGGCGATTAGGGGCAGGAATGCCAGCTGGCCGGTGGCGTAGGCCGCTGAGAAGATGCCGGTGACTAGGCCGCGGCGGGTTTCGAACCAACGGTTGGCGATGATCGCGCCGAAGACCAGCGCGAGGGCGCCCGTGCCGAGGCCGACCAGCACGCCCCACAAAACCGTGAGCTGCCACGCGTCGGTCATGAACACGGTGAGGCCGGTGCCGAGGGCAACCAGTGCGAGGGCGGTGGTGACCACTTTGCGCACGGTGAAGCGCTCCATAAACACGGCCGCGAATGGCGCGGTTAGGCCATAGAAAATCAGGTTGACCGTCATCGCCAGCGAGGTTTGGGTGCGGGTCCAGCCGAATTGCTGCTCGAGTGGTTCAAACAACACCGATGTCGTTGACCGAAATGCCGCCGCTGCAATCAGCACCAGGAATGTGACTGCGGCCACTATCCATGCTCGGTGCAGTTTTGGTTTTCTCGCTTTCGCAGATTGGCTGGCGTCGTTGCTCATTCGGCCAGTCTATTGAGTGGAATCATCCGTGTTTGCTAACAGCGGAACAGCAAAGCCATCGCGCATTGCGGGCCGCGTGCGAGAATAGACGGCATGACAACTTCAAACGCAGCGACCACTGCAGTCGCAACACTTCACACCAACCACGGCGCAATCAAGATCAACCTTTTTGGCAACCACGCGCCAAAGACCGTTGAAAACTTTGTTGGCCTAGCCACCGGAACCATCGAGTGGAAAGACCCTCGCACCGGCGCAACCAAGACCAACACCCCGATGTATAACGGCGTAATTTTCCACCGCATTATTCAGCAGTTCATGCTGCAGGGCGGCGACCCAACTGGCACCGGAATGGGCGGCCCGGGCTATCAGTTTGGCGACGAGATTCACCCAGAGCTGAACTTCAACGAGCCGTACAAGCTGGCCATGGCTAACGCCGGCCCAGGCACCAACGGCTCACAGTTCTTTATCACCGTTGCCCCAACCACCTGGTTGTTCGGCAAGCACACCGTTTTTGGCGAGGTCGCTGATGAGGTCTCAAAGAAGGTCGTTCACCAGATTGAGAACGTGCCAACCGACGGCCGCGACAAGCCATTCGACGACGTAATTATCGAATCAATCACCATCGAGCCAGTCGCCTAAAGCCACTGACTCAGAGATCGAATTTCAAAATGGCATCTCGTTTTCGCAATCAGCCTCAGCTAACCCTGGGGCTGATTGCTCTTAACGTGGTTATTTGGCTCGGGCAGCAGCTGCCCGGTTTGGGTGTGACCCAGGCTCTGTGGTTCGCCCCGGTTTATTGGCCGATCGAGCCTTGGCGCATGCTGACATCTGGGTTTGCTCACGACCCAAGCAATATTCTTCACCTGTTGATGAACATGTATTCGCTGTGGGTGCTGGGTTCGGTGCTTGAACCGATGCTGGGCAAGGCGCGCTTCTTGACTATTTATCTGGCCTCGATTTTGGGCGGCTCGGTGTTCGTGCTGTTCCTCGGGCAACCAAACGATGTCACCGTGGGTGCATCGGGCGGTGTGTTTGGTCTGATGGCGGCATACTTCGTATTTATGCGCGCGATTGGCGTGAACAGCCAGGGCATCATCGTGGTGATCGGCATCAACCTGATTTTCACGTTTATGTCGCCGGGCATCAGCTGGCAGGGGCACATCGGTGGCCTGCTGATTGGTGGCGCGGTTGCTGCATCATTCTTGTCGGCGCACCGCAAGCGACAGCGCCAGCGCGAACTTTAGAAAGTTGCACAAATCAAAACCCCCGACCTCTTGCGAGAGCGGGGGTTTTCAAACTTTAGAAGTGATTACTTCCAGCGGGTCGACATCATGAAACCGACCATCGAGATACCGAATCCGATCAGGATGTTCCAGTTCTCAAGGTTCCATGGGGTGCCGGTGCCCAGAGGATACTGTGCGCTGGTCACGTAGTAGGTGATGATCCAGATCAAACCAAGCAACATGAAGCCGAACATCACTGGCTTGAACCAAACCGGGTTTGGCTCTTCTTGCTGGTTTTTCTGCTTTTCGTTGGTTGATTCAGACATAGCTGAAATTCTAGTGCCGAGATTGGGCATTTTGACCGTCTGGTGTGCTTTCCGACGCCATTCTGACGGTGTTCGGTATGTGTTCGGTTAACCCCACTGTGGTGAAACGTTAGTCATAGGTCAACAACCGCTAAAAACCTAGACTCACAAGCATGGTGAACCAATTTAAGAGCCGATTCATTGCCAACTTGCGATCAAGATTCGGCGCTGCCTCTCTGGCATTGGCTCTAATCATCGGATCGGGCGTTGCCGTGCTCGACGCCGACCCAGCGCTCGCCGACCCTTGCCCATCAGGCTGGACTTTCGTTGGCGTCAACTGTGAGCGCACATATGTCTACACTGGTGCGGCCCAGACCTTTAGTGTTCCTGCCGGTGTTCGCAACATTTCATTTGTCGCTGCCGGCGCTCGCGGTGGCATGGCCACCAGCTATTCAACGCTTCACAACACATCGGCCGGCGCGGTTGTTTCAGGCGTTCTGCCACTTAGCGGCAGCGCTCAAACCATCCAGATAAACGTCGGCGGAACCGGCGTTGGTGTTAAGGGCGGATTCAACGGCGGCGGTGATGGCGCTCTCTATAACTACTTCACCAACATGCCATCGGCAGCTCAGCTTAGAGACGCCAACTCAAACACCCCGGGCCGCGGCGGCGGTGGTGGTGGAGCAACCGACATTCGCGTCGGTGGCACCGGGCTCAGCAACCGAGTTCTGGTTGCCGGCGGTGGTGGCGGTGCTGCGCTCTACTACCTTTGCTACCCGCAGGGATGGCTCTACTACGAAGATCGCACCCCGCAGAATGCATACTGCACCAGTCAATCTTGGAGCAGCGGAGGTAGCGCAACTAACGAAGCATCGGCCACTCTGACCGGCCTCGGCGGTGCTTTCTTTGCCGCCGGAACACAAGGTGGCCAAGCCACTGCCACTGCCGGTGGCGTGAAGGGCGCATTGGCCCCAACAGTGAACTGGGTCGGCTGTGACTCGATCAACTATTCAACCGCCGGATCATCGGGTCTCGGTGGTCACGCCGGTGCACTGCAACGCAGCACCGAACCCAACTATCGCGTGAATAACTGGAACTATGAATCTTGCCCGGCCGGCGGTGGCGGCGGTGGCTACTTCGGCGGCGGCGGCGCCGTTTATGGCGGTGGCGGAGGTGGTTCGTCGTTCTTGAGCACGGCAATCAAGACCAATACCGCTGCCTTCGATGCATCTTTCTCTCGCCCACCAGCAGACAGCTTTACCGCCGGTGGCGGATACATCAAGCGCTGGGGCAACGCGCCGATCCCTGCTCCAGGCAGCTCGGCAACAACTATCACCACGGTCGAAGACTTGGCTCCAGTTGTCAACGGCACTCGTGTCTCAACAGTTGGCAGCAACACAGAAAACGGATGGATCCGTCTGGCCTATCGCGGCACCACAATTCTTTCGGTCACCCCACAGGGCCTAAACGCCGACAGTGAAACCTCAGTCAAGTCGATCACCTATCGGGTGACCTTCGCTGAAGAAGTCACCGGATTCGGCGTGAGCAACCTTTCGCTTGCCGGCGCAAGCGGCACCAACGGCGTCTGGACCAAAACCATCACCAACGTGAACGGCACACCGAGCAGCGCATCGGTGTTTGATGTCACTGTTGCCAATGCATCGGCGATCGATGGCGAAGTCACGCTAAATGTTGATGCTGCCGGCACCACGTCTATAACCAATGCACCCGGACTCGGAACAATGAGCGGCAAAGGCTTCATCGACACCACCGGCCCAGCAATGGCCTCGGTGCGCATGAGCCCGCCATCAACCAAGAGCTCACCGGTTGACTTCATTTTCATTTTTGATGAGGCGGTTTCGTTTGTTGGCGGCACATCTGACGACAGCAAACTAACCGTCAAGCCTTATGTGGTTGGCGGCACTGTCACCCGCACCGCACCAGACTGGACAACCAGCGTGCGCACGATTGACAGCGGCAACCCAAAGCAACTCACCGTCAGATTGACCAACCCCAATGCTTTGACTTCGCTTGACTCGGGAGAGCTGACGTTGCAAATTGCCGCCGGCTATCTGCAAGACGCACTCGGCAACGTGACTTCGAACGGCGTCGAAGGAACATCGATTGTCGACTACACACCGCCAACTTTGACCCAGGCCGGAATCGCGCTAAATGCCAATTCAGCGGTTTCGGGCACCGCTCTGTATGCAAAAACTGCCACCGTCTCATACACGGTGACCTTCAACGAAGACGTGCGGCACCTATATGCCAGCAACTATTCAACCGCCGCTCGCCAGTCGTTTGGTTTCGCTAGCCAAACGGCAACCGGATGCGTGGCCACGCCAGCGGCCAGTGAGACCACAAACCGCCAGGTGATTGTGAATGTCACAGGATGTTCAGACGGAACCATCAACCTAAAGGTTTTGGGTGGTCGTGTTGAAGACATGGCCGGAAACCCAACCACCTTTGGTTCGGGAAATGCACTGGTTGGCGACGTCACTGCGGTGACCGTGAACAAAGACACAGTAGCGCCAGGTTGGGCAGCCAGCAACCCGTTCGTCAGCACCAGCGCGGTTAACGCTTCGACCATTGACGTCAACGTGAACTTCAATGGTCCGGTCTATGGCCTGACCGCAAGTGACTTTGTGCTTGGCTTTAGTTCGGGCGGCCAGGGCATCAACGGCCTTGCCGGATGGACCAAAACTATAACCACCGGAACCGACGGATCTTCAAGCTTTGTCGTGCGCTTGCGAAACGACGAGGCTTGGTCTGGAACAGTTACATTCAGCCTTCCGGCAGCGGTGGCAACTGACCTAGCTGGAAACCCAAACCCGGCATCAACCACCATCACCAGAACTCTCAGCTTTGTGCCTGAGTTGAGCCTAGGCACGGTTAACGGTCTTTCGGGGTCAAACCCAATCGCTATTGCGCCAAACGCGACGATCAAATATCGCGGAGACTCCTATACATTGCCTGGTTTCAGGGTGGTCATCAAGAACTTTAAAACCGGTGACAATTTGGCTTTCACCGGATACACCGGCTCACACCAGCTTGTCTCGGCAGTGACAACTTCGGGCAGCGACAAAATTCTTGAGGTCTCGAATCCAAACGGATACATTCCTCCGGCGACACTTCAAGAGGCAATTCGACTAGTCAAGTGGAGCACTACCTCGACCGATCGAACCGCCCGCACAATCGAATTCACCATCAAGCCAAACAACGACTTCTTATATGAAACTCGTCACTTCTATCGCCTCGAAACCAACGCTGGTTATTTCGCAAACACCAACAAGTCTTATGCCGAAAGTCAGATCAACGGTCGTTATTACGGCGCTGCATCGGGATACCTGCCGACCATCACCTCGGCTGCAGAGAACAGCATGGTTAAGTCGAAGGGCGACAACAGCCCACTGTGGCTTGGTGGGCGCAACACCGGTGCCGACTGGAAGTGGAATGTTGGCCCTGAGAACGGCACCAAGTTCACCCACGAAGATCAGATCTGTCTTTGGTTAGTGGGTTGCAGCGACAATGCTTTTGCAACCGGTAGATCAGAGTCTGGCCGCTACAACAACTGGCAAAAAGATCTTTTTGGAAATAACGCTGAGCCAAACAACACATCGGCAGACATCTTCAAGAGTGCCGATGACATCAGCATGGATAAAAACGGTTTTTGGCAAGACGGCCTGGGCGCATTTGCCAACATCGCAATTGTTGCTGAGTATGGAAACCAGACCGTAGGTGACTCGTCTTGGGATTCAAAGGTGTTCGCGTCACAGTCAATCAGTTTTGACTCAACCGCACCGACCCTGACCCTGACCGCGACCCCGAACCTGGTAAACGACAAAGCAATCTTCAACCTGACCGGCAACGAGTCAATCGACTGCAGCACTCTAACTGCCGCAGATTTGACCACATCGGGCATCGATGACACCACCATTGTCGTCAAGCAGGTTTCACCGGTTGCCTGTGAAATTTCGGCTGCACACACATTGACAGTCGGCGTTCAGGGCACAATTTCGGTGACCAAGGCTGCCGGCTTCTCGGTCAAGGATGCCGCCGGAAACGCGGCAACCACTTTGACCAACGGTTCAACCGCGGTGACCATCACCGCGACTCCGCCGGCACCGGTTTCTTCAACCCAGCAGAACACCGCGGTTAGCCAAACCACTTATAACTTGACCCCGCCTTCTGAGCAGACCACCGGTTTCACTCAACCCGACCCAGCTGCTAAGGCTGCGCTTGATACTGCTCTGACACAAGCCAAGATTGTTGAGCCTCCTCAAACCGCACCTGAAAAGAAGGGCGAGCGAGACATCTCGGCCTTGCCAGGCAACACCCGATATGAGCTCAGCGACGAGATCACTGTGATCCAGGGAACCAAAGTTGGTGCCGACTTCAAGGTTGCCCAGGGTCGTCGCAACTCTCACGAGGCATGGGGTTACATTCGAATCGGTAACGGCGACTGGCTGTCACTGGGCAAGCAGACATTAGCGGCCAACGGCCAAGCCGACCTTGCCAGCATTGGCCAGATGGCGTTCACCCAGGTGGGCACATATCAACTGAAAATTGTGGTCGTGCCGACGGGCATAACCATGCCGGCACGAGTGGTTAGAGGTGCCAGCTTCAGGCCGGTGGTCAAGGCGCCAGCGCGAATCTCATCGAAGTTCACCTTTGGCCGAGCCGCTGTAACTGATGCGCAATTGGCTGGTGTTGGTGACGATTCTTATCAGTTGACTGTGAATGTGACACCTTCGCAAACCGCACCAAACGTGGTTGTAGTTGCACCGAATGTAACTTCGGTTGAGGCTGCGCCAAGCACCGGTCAGTTCAAGGTTGGCGACACTATCGACGTCAAGGTGAACTTCAGCACCTCGGTAGATGTAACCGGCGTGCCTCAGTTGCGATTCAACTTTGGTGGTCAAGACAACTTCGCAACCTACACCGGCGGCTCGGGCACAAACCAGCTGACCTTCAGCTTCAGCATTCAGCCAGACGATAACACCAGTGATTTTGACTATGCCTCATCATCGTCACTTGAGCTAAATGGTGGAACCATCGTTCAAACTGGATCGAGCACGGCTGCGATGCTTGGATTGCCAACTCCTGGTTCAAGCGGCTCTATCGCTTTCAACTCAGCGGTAGTGGTTGATAACGTTGCGCCTAAAGTCAGCTTGAGCGCAGTTGACACATCGGCCACGAGCGCAACTTTGAGCTTCTTGCTGAACTCAGAAACACCGATTGACTGCGCAACTGTGTCATCGACTTCGGGTGTTGACTTTGTTTTCACCGGTATCTCGGCGATCACCAACATCTCACAGACCAACCCAACTCGATGCACAATCACCGCGACCTCTTCGGTGGCTGCCGGCCAGACCGGCACCAGCACGCTTGATCTGGCTGCCAATGCGTCGTTCGGCGATTCAGCAGGAAACACCACAATTTCGAGCGACCTTTTGGTCACGTCGGCTTCGGTTTCAGTGGCTGTTCCAGCTGCTCCGGCACCGTCAAGCGGCGGCTCTGGCGGCGGTTCTTCTGGAGGCGGAACTGGCGGCGGCACCGGTGGTGGCACCGGTGGTGGCACCGGCGGCGGTTCAGGATCTGGCTCTGGCGGCTCAACTGGTGGAGGTTCTGGCAGTGGAACTTCTGGTGGAGGTTCTGGTTCGGGATCATCGGGCTCAGGCTCGGGTTCTGGATCATCAGGTTCGGGATCGTCTAGCTCTGGATCATCAGGCTCTTCAGGCTCTGGTTCAACCTCGGGTTCTGGAGCCACTGGCTCTGGAACCACTGATCCAGCTTCAGGCTCTGGCTCGACCGGAGGATCAACTTCGGGCTCAGGCAGTTCAGGTTCAACCAGCGGTTCATCCGGTTCTGGCTCAAACAACGACCCATCAACCAACACCGCCGGATCAAACCCAATTGCTAACGCTTTGGGCAACCTGCTTTCAAACAGCCCGCTAGGCAGTTTGCTAGGCACCGAACCCGGTTCGGTTGGTGCCGCGTTGACCGATTTGTTTAGCACCCCAACTGTGCCGACACCTGGTGAGCCTGTGGCCAACCCAGATTTGGGAGCCACTGGAGACGACAGTGCACCGGCCAAAGAGTTTGACCCAATGGCGACCGAGGCATCAGCTCAGGCTGTTACCGCGGTTGTTTCAGGAATCGGCGCATCGCTTGCCGTAGCCGGAATCGCCGGTGCAGCTGCCGCAGCCGCGGCAGCGGTTGGAGCAGTTGCTGGTGCCGCAGGCGCAGCGGGTGCCGCAGGTGCAGCTGCAGGAGCCGCAGGCGCGGCCGCCGGTTCTGCAGGCGCAGCCGGCTCAGCTGCTGGCACAGCAGCGGGCGTTGCCGGAACCGCCGCCTCGGCCGGTGCCGGTGCCGCAGGTTCAGCAGCAGGGTCAGGCGCAGCTGGCTCTGGAGCATCTGGCGCTGGCTCTTCGGGCTCCGGCGCTTCGGGCTCCGGCTCGACATCCAGCAGCAGTTCAAATGCTGGGTCGGTTGCAGCAACCTTTGCTTCTCGTGCCGCTCGACGCAGTCGCTCCGCTCTCGCCAGACTTGCTCAGCGCGTTGGTCGCGTGTCGCCGTTGGCAGCCAAGATCATCAACAGCAGTGCATATCTGCAGTTGAGCCTTGGCAAGTTCTATGCCGTGATTGTTGTGGCAAGCACCGCATTGGCAGTCGTGGCAGCCGCGCAAAACGGCGGAGAGCTATTGCCTCCGGCTTGGCCGCTGTTCATCGCCCTTGCGATCATCGCATTGTTTGATGCATTTGCCGGTGCGGTTAGCTATCTGGCATTCGCAGCGGTTTCAATTGCTCTCGCCGGCATCAACTCATCAGAGCAAATCGCGTTGCTAATTGGCATCGGTTTGGTCTGGTTGGCACCAGGCATGTTGGCCAAGCAGTTCAGAGCGCGACAGCCGGCAGCACCAAGCCGCAGCTTTGATCTGATCGTTCAGATTCTGATCTCGGCGCTGTTGGTCGGATGGATTACCACTTCAGCAGTGGCAACCCTGCCAGCCCTAGCCCACTCAACCCTTGTGGTCGCAAACCACGCGGTTGACTTTGGACTAGCTCTGGCCGCGGCAGCTGCACTGCGAGTAGTGATTGAAGAGATCATCGCTCGCAGCAACCCAGCTCTCGCGGAATCTCTTCAAGAAACCGGGCTGCCACAAACCTCATGGTTGCAAAAGATCGTCAGCTGGCTGCTCAAGCTAGGAGTTTTCATCCTGCTTGCCAGCGTGATTTTCGGCTTCAGCGCCTATGTTGCGGTCGGCGCCCTGCTGTTTGTTTTGCCAACCGCACTGCAGTGGTTTGCAGACAAGCTACCTAACATCCGTGCCATCTGGCTGGCCCTGCCGACCGGCTTGGTCAACCTGAACCTGATTTTGCTAGTGACCGCAATAACCACCTCGGTTGCCGGCAACCTATTCAGTGGCACAGACGCCGCAGCTCAAAGCTTTATGTTGCTGCCTCTGCCACTGTTGGCGCTGTCGATTCTTGGCATGCTTGGTCGCCACGGTGAACCAGTCGATGAGATTCGCCCGATCCTGAAGAGCAATCGCGTTTGGTTGTATCGAATTGGCGGGGCAATAATGTTTGTCATCGCGCTAAAGCTCACCGGAACCATCTAGGCAAATCAAGGAATCAGTGTCGAACAAACTGCATGTGCTGGTTGTCGAGGATGAATCTTTCACTCGACAGCTGGTCGGCAACGCCTTGATTCAACAGGGGTTTGAGGTCACACTCTGCGAGAACGCCGCCGAGGCGGTTGGATTGGTTCGCGACGCCGAACCTAACGTTGTGGTCACCGACCTAGACCTGGGTTCCGGTGCCAGCGGGCTTGATCTGTTGCACGTGATATCGCGCGATTACCCATGGATCGGACTGGTGGTGCTCACTGCACACAGTCAGCCAGTTTTGGTCGGTGAGGGGCAGGTTCCATCCGGGGCGGCATATTTGGTCAAGTCGGCCATCGTTGACCTAAATGACATCGGCGCTGCGGTTTATCGCTCTATATCAAACATGGCCCACGAGCTAACCGGCCGGCGCGGCTTTCAAAAACTGCCTGAACTTGATGTCTTCTATGTGTCGGCACCGCAGGCTGAAACTCTGCGATTGCTGAGCAAGGGATTCACCAATCAGGCCATCGCTGAATCTCGCGGAACAAGCCTGCGCGGTGTCGAGACCATCATCCAGCGCACCTATAAAGCACTTGGCCTATCGCACGGGGGCGACAAGAATCCTAGAGTTGAAGCAGTTAGTTTGTGGCGACAAGGAAAAGTGCAGGTTAAGTGAAGCGAGCAGCGGCAAAGCTAGTTGAGTTGTTGCCGGCTTCGCGAGCAGCAAACCCGTGGGTGATGCTTGTGCTCACCCCGCTTTTGATGTTCTTTGGCTCTATCACCTATTTGCCTAGTGCCGACCATGACAACGTTTATGTTTTCGCAGCTCTGGTTATTTCACGCCTGGCTTCATCAGTCTTGGTTATGTCGGCTAAGCCAATTCTCTTTAGGTTGTTTTCAAAGCCATCGGCATGGCGGCTAATTCTGCTTTATCTGGTCGGCGGCCTCGGTGATTCGACTGTCCTTATAGCCATGCTCGACATTCCATGGATTCCCCTCGGAAGCGGTCTTTCGTCATGGGCGGTGATTTCAGTATCCGCGATTGTTGTCGCAGCCTGGTTGCTGATGGGCCATTTGGCGCTTGCTTTGCTGCTGCAGAACATCAAAAACTATGCCGAGCTTCAGACGAAAAATGCGCAACTGCAGAAGCTTGTTGACAACGCAAACAGTGAATTGCGAAAACATCAAACCCAGCTTCAGACCGAAATCAGCGAGCGTGTTCAGCGTGTTTTAGATCGGATATCTGCGCAACTCGAGCAATTGAATTTCAAGTCTGACCCCACACAAATTCTCGAGACAGCAGCCAGCATTCGTGAGGCTTCAGAGGCAGATATCCGTGGCCTTAGTCATGAGCTATCTGCGCCGGTTAATGCGAATTTTTTGCCCGATTTGCCAAACCGCAAGACCAATTGGCGCCAGTTTGCTCGCATCAGCGTCGAGGGTTCGGCTCACATTTCGTGGGTAGTTGCCGTTGGCAGCCTGATGGCATTCTCACTTGCAATGGCCGTTGGTGGTTGGCTAACCGCAGCTGTTGTAGCAGTTGCTTTGATTGTGGGCGTGCCAATTCTCTGGATCGCCGATCGTGGCCGCCGAGCGATTAGCAAACGGTGGCCTATTTGGCTGCGCGTTCTCAGCGTTCCGTTTGAATACGTTGGGCTGGTGTTGGTCGGTGTCGAAATAGTGCGGCAGTTGACGAGAGACCTTGAAGAAATTCAATCAATTCTGAACTTGTTCGAAATCGCTGTTCCGATCGGAGCCGTGCTAATTTGGCTGCTGATTTTTGTGATTCAAGGCTTGTCTAATTCGATTCAAGAGAGATCAATCGACCTCGAAAAAGCATCAAGGGCACTTGAATTGACCATCGAACGTTTGGAAAGTCAACTTCGTGAGGTGCGCAATCGAATCGCCCGGCTGCTGCATGGATCGGTGCAAGGTCGACTTGCTTCGGTCTCGCTTGCGCTCGCCGCCACCGCAGGAGAAAACGACAAAGCGATCTCTGATGAAATGGGATTCAAGGCTCGCGCCCAGTTAGAGCTAGCCCGCAAAGATTTGGCTGAAGCTTTCGCTGAAAACCGGGATGTGCCGGTTTTTAGTCGGGCCTTAGGTGACCTGCTTTCAAGCTGGTCAGGACTCATTGAATTCGACCTGAAGCTTGATCAAGAAATTTCTGACCTACTAGATGCCGATCTGCTGTTGGGTGAAATTGTCGCTCACGCTGTTCAAGAGTGTTTCACCAACGCTGTCAGGCACGGCTCGGCACGAAACATCCAACTGGCTTTTGTTCTTAGCAGCCCAGACGAACCCATTTTGAAACTGACCGCAAAAAACGACGGAAAGTTCGCGACCAAGGAATTCAAGCCAGGCCTAGGCTGGCAAACCATGATCGCCGATGCTGCCTCTGTAAACATGTCTGCGTTGGATTCAGCCTTTCAGGTCGAAATCACCTGGCCGGTGATTCAAAGTAGGCTTGTGGCATCATGACCAAGATTCTCGTTCTCGACAACTACGACAGCTTTGTCTATACGATCAACGGCTATTTGCAGCAGCTGGGCGCACAGACCGAGGTGCTTCGAAACGATGTCGTCAGTGAGGCCGAGCTGCCAGCACTGCTAGAAAAATACGATGCCGTATTGCTCAGCCCTGGCCCGGGCACCCCTGCTGATGCGGGTCTGAGCATCCCGGTGGTCAAATATGCGCTCAAGACCGGCAAGCCTGTTTTTGGCGTGTGCCTTGGTCACCAGGCAATCGCCGAGGCAATGGGCGCAACCGTGACCAGTGCCGGCGAGCTGCTGCACGGCAAGACCTCGCTGGTCGAACACGACGGCTCACTGGTTTTCAAGGATGTTCCGCAGCCATTCACCGCGACTCGCTATCACTCACTGGCTGTGGTTGATTCGACCGTGCCTGACGATCTAATTGTGACCGCGCGCACCGCACCAACCGAGACCTCAAAGGGTGGCATCATCATGGGTCTGCAGCACAAGACGCTGCCGATTTATGGTGTGCAGTATCACCCAGAATCAGTGCTGACCCAAAGCGGATATCTGATGCTTGGCAACTGGCTTGAATCTATCGGCCTAGCCGGAGCGGCCGAAAAGGCCAAGGGCCTGAGCCCTCTCGTCAACCTTTAGGGGTTGCAGGCAACATACAAGATGATTGAACCCTTTTGCGGGGCTAGGCCCGGCGCAATTGATTGTTCGGTCACGATTGTGCCCTGGGTGCCTTCGCAAAGATCGCGGGTCTGCACGCTGACGCTGTAGCCAACCTCTGGTGTGGTCAGTTGAGTGCGAGCATCGGCGATGTCTAGGTTGACCACGTCGGGAATCGTGACCTGGCCATTTGAAACCACAAGGTTCACCGCGGTACCCTCAGCAATCTGAGTGTTTAGCGGTGGGTCACTCGAGATGATCTTGCCCTCGGCAACCGACGCTGAATTTGACTGGGTGATGGTGCCCAATATCAGCTTGGCGCTGGTCAGCAGAGCCTGAGCCTCGGCCTCGCCGAGACCAACCAAGCTAGGCACAGCCACAGTGTTCTTGCCCGATGAAACATAGACAGTGATTAGAGTTTTTTCTGGCACAACGGTGCCGGCAACCGGATCTGTGCGAATAATCTGATCGGCCGGCACGGTCTCGCTGGCCTCAAAAACCTTTGACACCAATAGACCCTGACCGGTCAAGGTGTCATATCCACTTTGATATGGCGTGTTGGTCACGTCGGTCACCGAGATGCCCGATGGACCACTTGGGGTGACCGAGAAGTTCAGTCCGCCAAAGCCGAGAATCCAGATTAGAAGACCGGTGATAACCACGACCGCACCAGAACCAATGCCCCAGAGCAAGCCCGGGTTTGGCTTGTTGCCACCGAATAGTGGGCGAGCGCCGGTGCTGACCGAGCCGGTGCCGGTTGGCAATTCAACGCCGATCTCGGCGAACGGATTGGTGTTGGTGCCAACACTTGAGTTTGAAACCACTGGGCTGGCATCGGTGCCGGTGAGCCAGTTTGCGGTTGGTTTAGGGGCGGCTGGCGCTTCAACAACTGGCTCGGCGACGACACTCGCAACCTCGGCCGCGTGCTCAGCGGCCTCAGCCTCAACGGCTTGCGCTTCGGCAATCGGCATCGCGGTGGTGCCGCTCGAAACTCCGGCAAGCAGCGCCTCAAAATCATCGAGGTCAGTTGAGCCCTCGGCGGTTAGGTCTTCGACGGTCACACCATCTGAACCCTCAAAGGCCAGAGCAGCTTCGTCGGCCAAGCCAGCCACAGGTGAAATAATCGGCGCAGCGGCGGTGTCTGGCGAGCCGGCAGCCGCAGCCAAAAGGTGCTCGCGAAACTCAACGGCACTCTGAAAACGGTCTTCGCGGTTCTTGGCCAGCGCGTGCAAAACCACCTGGTCTAGCTCGGCCGAGATGCTTGGGTCAAAATCTGAAGGCGGGGTGACTGCCTCTGATACGTGCTGATAAGCAACCGAAACAGCGCTCTCGCCCTTGAATGGCGGGCGGCCGGCAAGCATTTCATAGAGCAGCACACCGGTTGAATAAAGGTCGGTGCGAGCATCAACGCTCTCGCCCTTGGCCTGCTCTGGTGAGAAATACTGGGCGGTGCCAACGATGCCGCTGGTGTGCGCCACGGTTGCCGACGACTCCGAGACCGCGCGGGCGATGCCAAAATCCATTACCTTAACCTGACCGGCGTCGTTAATCATGATGTTGGCCGACTTGATGTCGCGGTGAATAATGCCTGCGTGGTGCGAAATCTCTAGGGCGGTCAGAACGCCAGCAGCATAATCGATTGCCTCAGACTGAATCAGGCGACGCTCGTGCATCAAATCACGAAGCAGCTTGCCCTTCACATATTCCATAACGATGAATGGGCGGCGTGATTCTTCGCCATTGGCATCGATGGTTTGGTCTTCGCCGGCATCATAAACACGAACGATGGTCGGGTGCGCCATGCGAGCCGAGGCCTGGGCCTCCTGACGAAAACGCGCCTCAAAACTTGGGTCGCTAACCAGGTCTGCCTTAAGCAGTTTGATTGCAACTGTGCGGCCTAGGCGGGTGTCCATTCCCTCGTATACATCGGCCATGCCGCCACGCCCAATGAGCGCGCCGACCTCGTAGCGGCCTGCGATGACACGTTGGTTAGAAGACACATGAACTCCAGTCGAACAATCAGTTTTAGTTTAGTTAGCGGTTTCGCTTGGGGTAGGGGTTGTGGTCTCAGTTGGCGTCGAGGTTGGCTCGATTGTTGCCTGAACGTAATAAGTGAGCGTGACGGTGCTGCCTTTGGCCACCTGACCGAGCGGATCGGCGGCATAAACCGACATGATTCTTGGATCGCCAGCCGGCAGTTCGTCGCCAGCCACGGCAACCACCTTTAGACCAAGTAGACCAAGGTTCGCGGCCACATCGGCCACGTTTTTGCCCACCACATCGCCCAGCAGAAGAGTCACGTTATCGGTGGTCGGCGTTGGCGTGCCGGTTTGGGTGCTGGTTTCGGATGGGGTTGGTGTGGTCTCGGTCGGGCTCGGGGTCGGGCTCGGCTGCATCGCGCTGAAGACAATGGCCATCACCACGGTGAGTGCGGTCACGGCTAGCAAAATAATCACTGCGATCCATGGCCAAACCACCGGCGGCTTTGGAGTCTCTGCGGTCTTTGCGGTCTGAAGCACGGTGGTCACGTCGCCAACCTGCGGCACAACTCCGGTTAGTGCCTCGGCGGCTGGGCGATAGGCGCCACCAAGCAGAACCTCTGCACGGCGAGCCAAAGTCAACGCGGTTTCTGGGCGCTGGTTTGGTTTCTTAGCCAGGCAAGACATCACCAAAATCTGCACGCGCTCGTCAACCGAGTCGGGCAGTGGTGGCGGGGTCTCATTGATCTGGGCCATCGCGATTTCCATCTGGCTGTCGCCGGTGAATGGTCGCTTGCCGGCTAGGGCCTCGTAGGCCACGATGCCCAACGAATAGATGTCGGTTGACGGCGTAGCCGGTTTGCCGGTGGCCTGCTCAGGAGCAAGGTATTGCACGGTGCCCATTACCTGGCCGGTTGCGGTTAGCGAAACCTGATCGGCCACGCGCGCGATGCCAAAGTCGGTGATTTTGACCTCGCCGGTTGGGGTGATCAGCAGGTTGCCCGGCTTGATGTCTCGGTGAACCAGCCCGGCCTCGTGTGCTTCGTGCAGCGCACGCGCAGTTTGGGCCACGATGTCGAGCACCTGGTCAGCTGGCAGCGACTTTTTTACCTCGAGAATTTTGGCCAGTGAATCGCCCGGCACAAGCTCCATCACCAAGTAGGCCCAACCGGCATCCTCGCCATAGTCAAATACATTCGCGATGCCAGCGTGATTCACCATGGCAGCGTGACGTGCCTCTGTTCTAAAGCGCTCGAGGAATCCGGGGTCGCCCATGTATTCCTGCTTAAGAATTTTGATGGCGACCTCGCGCAGAATGACTTCGTCTTCGGCCTGCCAAACCTCACCCATGCCACCGATTGCGATGCGCTTGCTCAGTTTGTATCGGCCACCGAATAGCTGGCCCTCATGCGGCTTTAGATCAGGACTGTTTTTGCTCTCGCTCATTTGCCTAACACCGCCTTCATAACTTTGCTAGCCACCGGCGCTGCCAAAGAGTTGCCTCGACCGTTCTGACCCTGGCCACCACCGTCGGCAATTACAACTGCGACCGCAACCTTAGGGTTTTCAGCTGGCGCGAATCCGGTG
Organism: Actinomycetota bacterium; assembly: GCA_041191585.1. GTDB lineage: Bacteria > Actinomycetota > Actinomycetes > Actinomycetales > Microbacteriaceae > Rhodoluna. The sequence continues at coordinate 8,796 of JBEEOO010000003.1, read as the reverse complement.
AACCAAAGTGTGTATGGCTGCTTTGGGCCGTTTTGCGCGGTTCCGGTTTTGCCGGCCACGGTCACACCCTTGACCGAGCCGTTGGTGCTGACGCCAGACTCAACCGCGGCCACCATCATCTCGGTGAGTGCGTTGGCGGTTTTCTCGCTGATTGGGCGGCCCTGCTCGGCTGGGCTCGGGGCGCTGAGCACCGCAAGGTTTGAGCTGAGCACGGTCTGCACCAGGTTCGGCTTCATGAGCAGACCCTTGTTGGCGATTGCCGAACTGATCATCGCGATCTGCAGCGGGGTCGCGCGAACGTCAAACTGACCGAAGGCTGAAAGCCCTAGTTGAGCTTTGTCCATTCCACTCGGATAAACGCTGGCCACCGATGAAAGCGGGGTCTTGATGATTGAACCAAAGCCGAACTTCTCGGCCTGGCTCGCAATGGTGTCTTCGCCCAGGGCGATGCCCAACTGCGCGAACGGGATGTTGCACGAAAGCTTTAGGGCGGTTGCGATTGATACCGTTTTTTGACCACCGCAACGACCCTCGCCCGAGTTTTGGATGTAGGTGTTGGTGGCCGGCAGTTGGAATTTTGATGGGTTCGAAAGGTTGCTGCTCGGGCTGAACTTGCCGGTTTCAAAAGCTGCGGCTGCGACCAAAATCTTGAACACCGAACCCGGTGCATAAAGCTCGCTGTCGGTCTTGCGCAGCAGCGGGTTGCCCGTCTTGCCCAGCAGCTCGTTATAGGCTGCAGTCGATTGCTCGCCGTCGTGAACCGAAAGATCGTTGGCGTCAAAGCCCGGCTTCGAAACCCAGGCCAAAATGTTTCCGGTGCTCGGCTCGATCGCCACCACGGCACCCTGCATGTTGCCGAGTGCATCCCAGGCGGCCTTTTGCACCTTTGGCACAATGGTCAACTCAACCGATGCCCCCTGGGCAGGCACGCCCGAAAGCACTGCGCTGATCTGCTCAAAAAACTGGGATGAATTGCGTCCGGCCAAATAGCTGTCCATCGCAGATTCAAGCCCGGTCGACCCCTGATAAACGCTCGAGAAACCGGTGGCGGCCGAATAGATGCTGCTGCCATAGGTGCGCAGATAGCGATAAACGTCGTCGCTCTTGACCGACTGCGCAATCGGCTTGCCGCCCACCAAAATCGCTCCGCGCTGCACCTTGTATCCGTCGTATGCCGAACGCACATTGTGCGGATCTTGCGACAGCGAATCGGCACTAATCACCTGAATGGTGGTTGACGACACAAACAGGCTCAAGAACATCATGAAGATCACGATGCTGACATTTCTCATCGGGCGCTTCATCGAACACCCGCCTTTGGTTTGCCGGCGGTGTTCGAGGCACTGTTCGCGGCCGGCGTCTTTGACTTCACGCTGTCACTGATGCGCAGCAGAAGGCCGATGATCACCCAGTTAGCCAACAGCGATGAACCACCAGCGGCTAGCAGTGGCGTGGTCAAACCGGTCAGTGGCACCACTCGAGTGACGCCACCAAAAACGATGAACAGCTGCAGCGCGATAACGAAACTTAGGCCCATGGCCAGCAGTCGCGAGAAATCATCCGTGTGATTAAAACCGATGCGCATGCCACGCGCGACCATCAGCAAATAAAGCAGCAGCAGGGCAAACAGACCGGCAAGGCCAAGCTCTTCGCCGATTGAGGCAATGATGAAGTCGCTCTCGGCCAGCGGCACCAGGTGAGGCAAACCGCCACCGAGGCCGGTGCCCAAAATGCCGCCGTGGGCCATGCCAAACAGGCCCTGCAGCAGCTGATAGCTAACTCCCTCAGGGTCTTTGAACGGGTTCAGCCATGATTCAAATCTGCCGGTCACATATTCCATGAGGCGGCTGGCCACCAGCGCTCCGGTCACGAACATGCCCACACCAACCAGCACATAAATTGCGCGGCCGGTGGCCACATAGATCATCACAATAAATAGGCCAAAATAAAGCAGCGATGTTCCGAGGTCGCGCTGAACCACCAAGACCAAAAGGCTGGCCGCCCAAATAACCAGGATGGGCCCGAGCTCGCGCGCTCGCGGAATCTGGATGCCGAGCACACTGCGCCCAACCGCCGAAAGCGAGTCGGCCCGATTGACTAGATAGCCAGCAAAGAAGATCGTCAACGAAAGGCAATAGCAGTAGGCCAACACCGGCTGCCATTGCCACAAAAATGTAGCGGCGCAAGAACAGGTGGTTCGGCACAAAAATCAGCACGGCGGCGCTGGCTGCCATTGCGACCGAGGTCCAGGCGATCTGCTTGTAGCCAAATAGATCGGCTCCATTATTGGCGAGTGTGCCTAGGTCGAGGCGATAAATCATCGAGAGACCAAGACCGTTAATTGCCACCGCAATCGGCAAAATCAGCGAGTCGGCTTCGCTAGCGCGCTGGCGCAAAATCATGTGAAAAATAATCGCGCTGAACGATAGTGGCAACCAATACAAGAAGAACTCGGGGGTCAGTTTTTCGATCACAGCCAGCTGAATTTGCGCCAGCTCAAAGGCATTGATGCCGATGGCAAACGCCAACAGAATGGCCTCGATGTTTCGGTTGCGCGGCACCACGCGCACGATGCGCGCAATGTTAATCGTTGAGTTCAGATCACTCATTTGGCAACAGGTTCTCTGGAATGATCGGTTGATCTGGAGCTGACTCGGTGATCACCTTGAGCATTACCTCGGCGCTAGACAGGCTGTCGGTGCTGATTGAGCGCTCGACTGCCTGCTGCTGGAAAGGCGGTAGGTCGGTGACGAGAACATCGGTTTCTTCAACCAGTCGAGAGAACTTCAGCGGCCCGAGGGCCTCTTTGATGCCCTTATAAATAGCCACGTGCCCGTTGCTGGTGCCGATGTAATAACGACTCTGGGTGTAGTCATAGGCGATGTAAAGACCGGCGATAACCAGTGAGATCATCAGGCTGATGGTGACCAACTGACGAACTCGACGCCAGCGAATTCGGCGTTCGGTCTCGCGCAGAATCTTGGCCAGATATTCGTCTGACTCTGGAACGTAGTCGGTTGGGTCTTCGGCACGACGCAGCAAATCTGAGATGTTCATCGGGTTTAGCACGCGCAAAATGCGGCTGCCCTTGCGGTCTTCGATAACCACTTCGTTGGCGCTCGAGCCGACGAACTTTGCCTCTGGCACAAAGTCGGTGCGAGTCTTCTCGGCGACCACATCAACCACAACCACGGTCACGTTGTCTGGCGCGCCAAACTCCAGCGCCTCGCCGATTAACAGTTCGGTTGCCTCAAACGCCTCAATCTTAGAGAGCAGCAGGCGTTCCATAATCTGCTCAGGCACCACACCACTCAGGCCGTCAGAGCAGAGCATCCAGCGATCGCCAGGTTTGCTCTCGATGGTCTTGGTGTCAACCTCAGGAAACTCTTCGACATCGCCAAGCACGCGCATCAGCACGCTGCGGCGAGGGTGAACCAGGGCTTCTTCGGGGGTGATCTTTCCGGTGTCGACCAGCTTCTGAACGAAGGTGTGGTCTTTAGTCATCTGAGTGACTTTGCCGTCGCGGGCTAGATAAATTCGCGAGTCACCAACGTGACCGATGGTCACCTGATTGCCGGTGAAAATAATGCCCGAAAACGTAGTTCCCATTCCGGCAAGTTCTGGGTGCTCTTTTACGGTCTCAGCCAGCACTCCGTTGGCCGACCAGATATTGTCGACGATTGCCTTCTCGGCAAACTCGGCATCGGGATATAAGTCATCCATTTGGGCGATGCGCTGAGCACACAGTGCCGATGCGATGTCGCCACCGGCGTGACCACCCATGCCGTCGGCCACAAAGAATAGGTTGTAGCCGGCATAACCGGAATCCTGGTTGCTTGAACGAACTCGACCAATGTCTGAGCCGGCATAGCTGATGGTTTTAATGCCCATGGGCCGGCCTATGCTCGCAGCTCAAAAACGGTTTTGCCAACGCGCACGCGGGTGTTCAGTTTGACCACGGCTGGGGTTCCAACCCGCTGGCCATCTAAGAAGGTGCCATTGGTTGAGTTGAGGTCTTGAATCAGCCAGTCGTTGTTGATCAGCACCAGCTTGGCGTGATTGCTCGAGGCATATTCATCATCGACCACCAGGTCGCTGCCATCGCTGCGACCAATGGTGATCTCGCGGCGATCCAGGCGCATGATCTTGCCGGCTAGCTCGCCTTCGGTGACCACAAGCTTGGTGGCCATGGCACCGGTGGCTTCGCTGACCAGCGGGTTTGCGCCGGTGTTAGTGCTAACCGCCGGTGGCGGCACCGGTGCGGTCGGCGAAGAAAAAACCTGCGGTGCGTTTGCCGAGGCAACCTTGCTAACCACGCGCTGCCCAAACAGGTCGGCACGAATCACCGAGATGATGCTGAATACAAAGATCCAAAGCACCACCAGGAATCCGGTGCGAACTAAAAACAGGGCTAATTCACTCAAAAGAGTTCACCGCCTGCGGGGCTGGTGATGTCGCTATCGACCGCGTTGGCGATCACTCTAAAAATGAACTCGGATTGCCCGGCGTTAATCACGGTGTCGGTTCCAATGGCAGCCGAGCTGATCGCCTGACCGCTGACGCGGGTTCCGTTGGTGCTGCCCAAATCACGAACGCCGGCGCGCTTGCCATCCCAGACGATTTCAAAATGTTGGCGGCTCAGGCCTGGGTCGTCAATCTGAATGTCGGCGCTGGCATCGCGGCCAACTGAGGTGCGAGCCTTGCTGATGTTAAAGCGCTTGCCGCCAACCTCGAGGGTCGGAGCCCACTCGACCGCTAGGTCTTGGCTAGACGAGACCACGGTGATTTGGCCGAGGTTCAAGGTGCCGTCTTCGATCAGCTTGATCGACAGTGCAGCGCCAAACTGAAAACCCTGCTTTTGTGCGTGGCGAGTGGTCAACTCGGTTAGTTCGGCAATCAATGGCATGCCCAGGGTTGCCATGCGGCCAAAGTCGGCGCTCGAAAGACTGACCTTAAAAGAGTTGGGGGCCAAAATGCGATCGCGACTAATGATGCTGGCCTTGGCATCCATCTCGCCACGAATGGCAGCTGCGATCTCAATCGGCTGCAGCTCAGATTTAAAAGTCTTTGAAAAAGCACTCGTAACGAATCGCTCGAGCCCCTTCTCAAAGTTGTCTAAGAAACCCAATATGCCGCCTTCTGTTAGCCCCAGAGCAGTTTACCTTTGCACTCTCTTTAAGCCCCTTATTGAGAGCTTTCATCCCGAAAGCATGCGGTTTTAGCGCAAATCGGCCGACACTAGAAAGCTGGCAGTTTCCTGATAAATCAGACAGAGCATCCTGAGTTTGGCGACTTGGATTTTGGTTTTTATCTAACTTGGTCTTGTACCCGAAAGGTACCCAACCAAGAAATAAGGACGGAACCAAAATGATCAAGACAAACAAGAAGGTGGCAGTAGCCGCAGCTGGTTTGGCCACTGCGCTGACCCTGTCGTTCGCCGCTCCTTCATTCGCAGCGACCAGCACAGACTCAACTACCACCGTTGGCACCATCGGTTCAGGCTCAGGCAAGACCAAGGCGCCTCGCCCAATTGTTGCCAACGCAGCCGTTCCTGTGACCATCACCGGAATTCCAAGCACTGTGACCGACGCACGCACTGCGGCTCACGGCGCTCAATTCAACGTTTATTTGCTTGATGCAGCAGCTACCGAGTTGCCTGCAACCCAGCCAACTACCGGCGCGAAGGTTGTCGGCGTTCACCCAGGAACCCTAACCGGCACTGAACTAGCTGGTTCAATCGTGGTTCGTGGCGGCGCAGCTGGCACCACCACCAAGCTTGCTGTCTATCCGGTTAACGGTGGCGCTGGCTCACTAGTCACCGTGACCGTTGCTGCCAACGGCATCGCAACCCAGACTTCATCTGTTGCCCTAACCAGTGCATATGTTGCACCGGTTGCCAAGGTCAAGCCAGAGAAGCCAGCTCACGATGAGGCAGCAGAAGTTTCTGGCTCAGTTCGTGACAAGGCAAACTTTGGCGAAGGCCAGGGCAAGAAGCGCGGCCACGACAACGGCAAGAAAAAGGGCAAGGGTCGTCACTAACCTTCATACATTACCTCTCCTGTAACACAAAACCCCCGGGCAACCAAGCCTCGGGGGTTTTGTGTTTAAGTTTTGGCTTTAGCCAACCTGTTCTGCGTGGCGCTTGCCGCGAGTGTGGGTTGGTTTGTGCTCTGAGTGCTCTGGGTTGGCATAGCATTCGTCACACAGCAGAACCAAGTCTTTGCAGCCTGGGTTCGAGCAGTTTCTGAAAGAGTTTGTCGGGCCTGCGCATGCCTCGCACTCGCCGATGACCTTGGCTTCTTCGCTGAAATCCTGAACCATGCGGTCGTCAAAGATGTAGAGCGAGCCCTCCCAAAGTCCCTTGTCTTTGAAGGTCTCGCCATAGCGAACAATGCCGCCATCGATTTGATAAACCTCTTTGAATCCGCGGTTGATCATCACGGCAGACAAAATCTCACAGCGGATTCCGCCGGTGCAGTAGGTGACGATCGGCTTGTCTTTGAGGTGGTCATATTTGCCAGACTCAAGCTCACCAATAAAGTCGTGCGAGGTTTCAACATCAGGAACAATCGCATTCTTGAACTTGCCGATTCGAGCTTCGAAAGCATTGCGACCATCAAAGAACACAACTTCATCGCCGCGCTCTTCGACCAGCTTGTTAACCGCGGCCGGCTTTAGGTGTTTGCCGCCGTTGGTGATGCCAGACTTTTCAACTTTGATTTCGTCAGGCGAGGTGAAAGCAACCAGCTCGGCGCGGTTCTTCACAGACAGACGAGGAAACTCGGTTCCGTCGCCATCAGACCACTTGAAGTCAATTTTGCCGAAGCCAGGATATTCCTTGGTGGCACGCACGTATTTTTTGAGGGCCATCATGTCGCCACCTAGGGTGCCGTTGATGCCGTGCTTAGAGACGATGATTCGACCCTTTAGGCCGAGAGATTCACAGAGGGTTTTCTGCCAAAGCTTCATTGCCACTGGGTCTGCGACCGGGGCGAAGCCGTAATACAAGATGACTTTTTTTAGATCCACCTTTCAAGTTTAGCTTTTTGAGGCGGCTTACCGGCAGTCGCAAAATTATTGGCCATTCACCTTTTAGGCTGAAGCAATGACAATCAAGCCCGGCCTAGATCTGCCCGCCTTCAGCAAAACCATTCGCGCTCAAGATGACCTGTTTCGTCATGTCAACGGCCAGTGGATGGAGACCACTGAGATTCCTGAAGACAAATCGATGTACGGGTCTTTTCACGCACTGGCTGACGCCAGCGAAGAGGCGGTCAAGCAGATTTTGCTAGAGGCGGCAGCCACACCAACTCCGGGAGTTGCTCAACAAATTGGCGATCTCTATAACTCATTCATGAACGAGCAGCGGGCCAACGAGCTCGGTGCCGCGCCGATTGCCGGCGACCTAAATCAGATCTCGAGCATTCGCACCCTTGATGATGCAACAGCACTTCTGGGGTCACTAGGTCGCGTTGGTATTTCGGGATTGTTCAGCGCATTCATCGATAACGACCCTGGTCAACCAGACCGCTATATCGTGCACCTTTATCAGGGTGGAATCGGCCTGCCGGACGAGGCCTACTATCGCGAAGAAAAGCACGCCGAGATTCGCGACGCTTATGTGCCGCACATCGCTCAAATGCTGACGCTGGCTGGTTGGTCGGCCGACGAAGCAGCGGTTGAGGCAGCCGACATCATGCGATTTGAAACCGCGCTCGCCGCTTTGCACTGGGATGTTGTTGCTTCGCGTGACGCCGAGGCCACCTATAACCTGACCGCGTTTGCGCACCTGCACGAGTTGACCCCGACTTTTGACTGGAACCTTTGGCTCAAGCACAGCAACGCTAGCGACAAGGTTTTGGACGAGACCGTTTTGATGATGCCGAGCTTCTTTGAGGGGCTGGCTCAGGTTTATAACCTCGAGAACCTTGCCGCAATTAAGTCTTGGTTGGCGTGGAATGTAATTCGCTCTTCGGCCGGTTTGCTGAGCGATGACTTTGTCAACGAGCGCTTTGCTTTCTATGGCACCAAGCTCAGCGGCACCCCGGTTAATCGTGCTCGCTGGAAGCGCGGTGTTTCATTGGTCGAAGGCTCGCTCGGCGAGGCAATCGGCAAGATTTATGTCGACAAGCACTTTGGTCCTGCTGCCAAGCAGGCTATGGACGAACTGGTTGAATACCTGATTCGCGCCTATCGCGACAGCATCAAAGAGTTGCCTTGGATGACCGAGACCACCAAGGTTAAGGCGCTCGAAAAGCTAGCCAAGTTCACTCCCAAAATTGGATACCCGGCCAAATGGCGTGACTACAGCTCGCTAGTTATTCGCCCCGATGATTTGGTCGACAACGTGCGTCACGCCAACGCGCTTGAGCACGATCGCGAGCTGGCCAAGATTGGTTCACCGCTAGATCGCGATGAGTGGTTCATGACCCCGCAGACCGTCAACGCCTATTACAACCCAGGCTTCAACGAGATTGTCTTTCCGGCGGCAATTTTGCAGCCACCGTTCTTCTCACTTCAGAACGACATGGCGATGAACTTTGGTGCCATTGGGGCTGTCATCGGCCACGAAATCGGTCACGGATTCGACGATCAGGGCTCGAAGTATGACGGCGATGGTGAGTTGGTTTCATGGTGGACCGACGAAGATCGCGCAGCTTTCGACAAGCTGACCCAGGCTCTAATTGCTCAGTATGACCAGCTTTCACCTGAGCAACTTGGTGACGAGCACAAGGTCAACGGCGCATTCACAGTCGGTGAGAACATCGGCGATCTCGGCGGTCTGACCATCGCATA
>JBEEOO010000002.1:0-124585 GCA_041191585.1 Actinomycetota bacterium | reverse complement strand
GGGCTCACGGTCATCGATCCACTTGTTGCCGTATCCATCGGAATCGTCATTCTCGGAGAGGCGCAGCAGGCTAATCCGGCAACCATGTTTGGTTTCGCTTTCACCGCGCTAATTGCCGTAATTGGCGTTTGGATGCTTTCAAAAGTGCACCCTGAGCTTGCTGTTACCACTAGACCAATTCGCCTGCCTAAGACCCGCGCCTAGGCTCCTGGCGTAAAATTTTCGTGAATCAAGCATTCGCGATTTGAAAGAAGAATCTTGAACAACTCAGATACAAACGGTTCTAACCGCAAGCTAAAAGTAGTCATCGGTTGTGACACGTTTCCACCTGACATTAATGGTGCTGCTCGCTTCGCTGAGCGCCTTGCCGGCGGCCTAGTAAAACATGGCCACGAAGTGCATATCATCGCTCCTGCATACTCCGAGGCTTTCGGTGATTTCACGGAGATTCACGATGACGTTCCGATGACAGTGCACCGAATTCGGTCTTTCAAAATGCCGCAGCACAAAACTCTTCGCTGGATCTGGCCATACACCCTCAAATCTCAGACCGATGCGCTTCTTCGCAAAATTCAGCCAGATGCAGTACACATTCAGTCGCACCTGATCATGGGTCGCTACTTGGCAAAGTCGGCCAAAGAGCAGGGCATCAGATTATTGGCAACCAACCACATCATGCCCGAGAACCTCATCAAGTATTCGGTGATTATTCCGAAGTGGTTTGAAAAAACGGCGATGAAGCTGGCCTGGCGTGATGCTGGCAGAATTCTGCGCTCTGCCGATTTCATCACCACTCCGACTCGTCGCGCGGCAAACCTACTTGAAGCTGCTGCTGGTCTAGATGGGGTTTTGGCGATTTCATGTGGCATCGACGCCTCAAAGTTCGCTAACGCTAAGCCCACAAGCAACGAGAATCCAAGCATTTTGTTCCTCGGTCGCCTTGACTACGAAAAGCACATTCACAATCTGCTAAAAGCGGTTGCGATGCTACCTAAGTCACTCAACGTCAAGGTTGAACTAGTTGGAGACGGCGGCGAGCGTAAGCACCTGGAACAGCTGGCTTTTGAACTTGGCATTGCTCAGAACGTCAAGTTCCTCGGGCACATCACCGACGAAGAGCTGCCACTTGCATACGAGCGAGCAACTGTTTTCGCAATGCCATCTATTGCTGAACTGCAGTCAATTGCCACTATGGAGGCTATGGCTTCGGGTCGCCCGGTGGTTGCGGCTGATGCCATGGCACTGCCGCACTTGGTTCACGATGGCGACAATGGCTATCTGTTCCCGCCTGACGACGTTGTCGCTTTTGCAGATCGACTTCGCAGAGTGCTAACAGCCGACGAAGCCGAGCTAAAGCGCCTATCTTCAAACTCGCTGCACCTTATTCAGGCACACGATATCCAGCGCACGATCAGCATTTTCGAGGGCCTGTATCGCGGTGACAAAGACGGTGAGCGCACCACCCAAGACAACGAAGATGACTACCTGCGTTCAATTGGCCGCTTGACCGATGCGCTTCAGGAGCGCGTCGACGCACTGCGTGCCACTGCAATTTCAATGCGCGAACGTGCGAGCGAACGTGGCGAGGAAGTTCGCGAAGAGGTTCGTGAACGCATCGAAGAAGTTCGTGAGAAACTTGATGAAGTTCGCGACGAAGTCAAAGAACGCGCCAACGAAGTCAAAAAGAAGGTAAAAAAGTCTGTCAAGCGTGCCAGTGAGCGTTTGAAGTCAGACGATTAGTAGCTTTGCTACGAACGGGGAGTTAGCTCAGCCGGTTAGAGCAGCGGACTCATAATCCGTCGGTCACGGGTTCAAGTCCCGTACTCCCCACTCTTTACTCCAGCACACTTGTATCATTGGCGTCGAGCAAAAGAAAGATTGTCAATGAGCGAATCCACTACAAAACAGGATGACATCGTCGCCATCCCGCTTCGCCACCCGTGGCGTTGGGTCTCTGCAGTATTCATCACGCTGGTTCTCGGCCTCTTTGTTTATTCACTGGTTTCTTCACCAAACATCAATCACGACATCGTTAATAAGTATCTGTTCAATCAGAAAGTTATTGAGGCGGCATTACTTACGGTCATCCTGACCATCGTCTCGATGACTATCGGAACTGTCTTGGCGATCATCTTGGCCATTATGAAACTTTCGTCGAATCCAGTCCTAAAGGTCATCTCAAGCGGCTACATCGGCTTCTTTAGGGGCACCCCGCTGCTACTCCAGGTTGTGTTCTGGGGTTACCTGGGCATCATTTATCCGACTATCGACCTCGGCATACCTTTCACTGACATGATCTGGTGGTCAGAGAAGACATCACTGGTTTTCACTTCACTAGTCGCGGGAATCATCGCACTGTCTCTAAACGAGGCTGCATACGCCGCTGAGATCGTCCGTGCGGGCATACTTTCGGTCGACCAGGGGCAGGCAGAGGCTGCAAAGTCGCTGGGAATGTCATCGGGCTATACCCTTCGTCGAATTGTTCTGCCGCAGGCTATGCGTGTCATCATTCCGCCGATGGGCAACGAGTTCATCTCTATGCTCAAAAACACTTCGTTGCTTCAGGTTGTTGCCGTTATGGAACTCTACGCTCGCACCTCGCAGATCTCATCACAGAATTTGGCACAGGTAGAACTTCTTGTTGTTGCCGGCTTCTGGTACCTCGTTATGACCACAATTCTTTCTTTCCCGCAGAGCTACCTCGAAAAGAAGTTTGGTCGCGGATTCAACCCAGCTGAGGCACAGAAACGATGGCTCGGCATCGGATCGAAGGGCAACGTATGAGCCAGCTAATGGTTGACGCACGCCGCGTGCGCAAGAGTTTTGGCTCAAACGAAGTCCTAAAGGGTATCGACCTGCAGGTTGCCCAAGGTCAAGTGCTTTGCCTGCTTGGCCCTTCAGGTTCAGGTAAATCAACATTCCTGCGCTGCATCAATCACCTTGAGACAATCAACGGCGGCCGGCTTTATGTTGATGGCGAGCTAATGGGATTCAAAGAGCGCGGTGAAGCAACCTACGAACTCAAGCCATCTGCTGTCGCCAAGCAGCGCAGTGAAATCGGCATGGTGTTTCAGCGGTTCAATCTGTTTCCACATCTGACGGCTCTTGAGAACGTTATCGAGGCTCCAATCGGAATTCGTGGCCTGAAGCGCAGCGAGGCCGTTGAAAAGGGCATGAAGCTGCTTCAGTCAGTCGGTCTCGGTGAACGCGCCAACCACTATCCATCGCAGCTGTCGGGTGGTCAGCAACAGCGCGTAGCTATTGCTCGCGCGCTCGCAATGGAGCCCAAGCTAATGCTTTTTGATGAGCCGACTTCGGCTCTAGACCCAGAACTTGTCGGTGACGTGCTCGACGTAATGCGCAAGCTTGCGCAGAGCGGCATGACCATGATCGTCGTGACACATGAAATCGGCTTTGCTCGCGAAGTTGCTGATCGAGTTGTCTTCATGGATGAAGGTGTTGTCGTCGAATCTGGTTCGCCAAGCGAGGTAATCGACAATCCGCAGAATGAGCGAACTAAATCTTTTATCAACAGTGTTCTTTAGTCCTTTACAAGACTGTAACGAAACACCGCAATTTGTTACCTGAGCCTCCAGTAGGCTCTAAAAAGTAAATTCCCGATCGGAGAAACATGACTATTTCAAAGACCTTTGCCGGCATTGCAATGATCGCAACTGCCAGCATTTTCGCTCTAACTGGCTGTGCATCAAGCACTCCAGAGGCAACCAGCTCAGAGAGCAGCTCAGCAATCGCAATCGACGAGGCTGCAGCAGCTCTAGTTCCAGCTGAATTCGCTGATGGCGTTAGCGTCGCATCTGACATTCCATATGCTCCAATGGAATTGTTCGACGAGAACGACAACCCAACTGGTTTCGACTACGACCTATCACAGGCAATCGCTGCCAAGCTTGGTATCACTTTCACTTTCAACGACCAAGACTGGGATGGAATCATTCCTTCTCTACAGTCAGGCACCCACGACGTGATCATGTCAGGTATGAACGACACTCTTGAGCGCCAGGAGGTCCTTGACTTCGTTGACTACTTCAAGGCTGGTTTCGCGATTGTTGTACCAAAGGGCAACCCAGAAGGCATCAACGCACTTGCAGACCTATGCGGCAAGACTGTTGCAATCCAGACTTCAACCGCGCAGATTGACCTAGTAAACGCAGTTAACCCTTCTTGCGACAGCAAGATCGAGGTTCTAGAGTTCCCAACCGACGGTGACGCTCAGAACGCTATCCGCGCTGGCAAGGCTTCTGCTGGCGTAAACGACGGTCAGGTGGCGGCTTACACCGCTCAGACCGCTGGCGATGGCGAATACTTCGAGATCGTTGCTCCAAACGACCCACCTGCCGGCTTCGAGTCAGCTCTAACCGGTGTTGGCGTTCTAAAGAAGAACTCAGGCCTAACCGCTGCCATTCAGGCTGCTATTCAGTCACTCATTGCAGATGGCACCTATGCTGAACTGCTTGCAAAGTGGAACCTTTCTGACTTTGCCGTGACAGAGGCAACCATCAACGGCACCAAGTAGCCTCAATAAAGTCAGTCGAATCGGGGGAGGGCGTTTGCTTTCCCCCGATTCGCATTTAATCTGAAAGAATCTTCTAGTGAAATCAGAGTTCAAGGTTGAATTAGCCAAATCTGCAGCTGCAGCCGAAGAGCTCTCAAATTTTCTAGCCTCAATCTGGCAGGGCGATGACGATGTCACCCCATTCGATCTCATTCTGGCTGCAGTGCATGTTGGCGGATATGCAGCTCTGGCAAAACAAGACGGAGTCACAGTAGGCGCATCTTTTGGTTTTCTTGGTGACTATGCCGGAGATCGAATTCTTCACTCGCATGTGACCGGTGCTACCGCACCAGGAGCGGGCCTGGCGCTAAAAATGCACCAGCGCGACTGGGCCAGAGAGCATGACTTAGTTGCAATCACCTGGACTTTTGACCCACTGGTGCGCAGAAACTGTGTGTTCAATTTCGAGAAGCTGGGCGCTTTTGCGATCGAGTATCTGCCAAATTTTTATGGAACTATGACCGATGTCATCAATTCTGGAGATGACTCCGATCGCCTCTTCGCATACTGGCCGGTTGATGACGATCTGGATCACGCAGCAGGGCAGAGCTATCAGACCGCGCTAAAAAACATCGATGGCGCCCCGGTCACTCAAGATTTTGACCCCTCGGGCGCATACTGGGTTGAGTTGCCTGCTGACATTGAAGATCTACGACAATCTGACCTGCTGTTAGCTAAAAAATGGCGTGCTGAAGTTCGCCGACTAATTCACAAACCTTTCGAAAGCGGTTGGTTTATACGCAGCATGTCTGCTGATCGAACCGCTGTTTTGATTGAACCAACCACCTCGAACTATGAACTCGGAGATCTTGATTGAAGCTAGAAGCTGTTGAACTTATTCGCCTGAATGTGCCACTGAAGTCTGCGTTCAGAACCTCGTTTAGCTCGGTCAACCTACATCAGGTTGTCTGGGTTCACGTGATTACCGACCAGGGCGAGGGTTGGGCTGAGTGTGGCGCTAACGAGCGCCCAGACTACTCAAGTGAATATCACACTGGTGCCATGGCAGTTCTAAGGGAATTCATCCTTCCTGACCTCTTCGCCCTGGGTAACAACCTGACTGCAGAGCTAGTAGCGCCGACTCTCGAGTGGATCAAGGGTCACCGCATGGCCAAGGCCGCTATCGAGACCGCAATTCTAGATGCCCAGCTGCGCGCTGCGGACACTTCATTTGCTAAGTATCTTGGGGCCACTAAGACCAAGGTTCCTGCTGGTGTTTCGGTGGGAATCATGGATTCAATGGATGAGCTAATGCACTACGTCGACGGTTATCTGAACGAGGGTTACCTGAGAATCAAACTCAAGATTGAGCCGGGCTGGGACTACGAACCGGTGAAGCTGGTGCGTGAGACTTACGGCAGTGACTTGCTGTTGCAGGTTGATGCCAACACTGCTTATACCCGCAAAGATTTTGATCTATTAAAGCGACTTGATGAATTCAATCTTTTGCTTATCGAGCAACCGATCAACGAAGAAGACATGCTCGGTCACGCCAAGCTTGCTGACTATATCGAGACCCCTGTTTGCCTCGACGAGACAATCATCTCGGCCGACATTGCCCGCGATGCCATAGAACTTGGTGCTGCTGAAATCATCAACATCAAACCATCTCGCGTTGGTGGCTACATTGAGTCAAAAAAGATCCACGATGTCTCGGTCGCTAATAACATTCCTGTTTGGTGTGGCGGCATGCTTGAGACCGGTATCGGACGTGCGGCGAACCTTGCTCTGGCTGCAATGCCCGGTTTCACTCTGCCGGGCGACACATCAGCTTCGTCACGATATTTCGAAACCGACCTAACCACGCCATTTGTTCTAGTTGATGGGCACATTGATGTGCCAACCGGACCGGGAATCGGTGTTGATCCAATTCCTGAGATCATCGAGCGATTCGCTGTTTCTCGCGAATGGATTCGCGCGAATTAAGTAGCTAACCAAAAAGAAAAACCCTGACTGCTTACTTGCTTTCGGGGTTTTTCTTTATAAATCTTTAGTGCTCTTTGTTCTTTTCGTTGAAATAACAGGTTGCACAAAGTGACTCATAGGTGACTGTGTCACCATCGATGGCAACCTGTGCGCCATCAAAGATGAACTGTCCATTCATTTTGCGCCCGTTAAACATTGCTTTGCGCCCACAACGACAGATAGTTTTCAGCTCTTCAAGGCTGTGAGCGATCTCAAGCAGCCTGATGCTTCCGGGGAACCCCTTAGTTTGAAAGTCTGTGCGGATGCCGTAGGCGAGCACGGGAACGCCATCGAGAACCGCTATCTCGAGAGCCTGATCGACCTGACTCGGTGACATGAATTGCGCCTCATCGATCAGCAAGCAAGAAACCGGTTTGCCAGCGAAAGCCTGAGCGGCCTCTGAAGCCTCACGAAAGAGTTCTCGAAGGTTTGAGTCTGGAGTAATCAGAAAGTCAACCTCGCGGGCCACACCGAGCCTGCTGTCGATTTTAGTATCACCTTTGGTATCGATCGCAGGCTTCGCCAACAGCACGAGTTGGTCGCGCTCTTCGTAGTTGTGAGCAGCCTGGAGTAGAGCGGTGCTTTTGCCGCTGTTCATAGCGCCGTGGCGAAAATACAGCTTGCTCATTCGGGCTTGCTGCTCTTAGTTGGTGCTGCGGAAAGCGATAACCGCGTTGTGTCCACCAAAGCCGAAGCTATTGCTGATCGCGACTATTGAGTCACCTTCGAGCTTTCGCGGCGAAGTGACTACGTCAAGTGGGATTGCAGGATCTTGGTCGTCGAGGTTGATAGTTGGGGGAGCCGTGCGCTCGTGCAAGGCCAGAACGGTGAAGATTGCTTCGATTGCTCCTGCTCCGCCGAGCAGATGTCCGGTTGACGACTTTGTAGCTGAAATTGCGATCTTGTCTAGGTGGTCACCAAAGACTCTGCGCAGCGCGGTGTATTCAGCAATGTCACCAACTGGTGTGCTGGTGGCATGGGCGTTAATGTGCACAACGTCGGCTAGGTCAACGTTCGAGTGCTTCAAAGCTGCGATAACTGCGCGTGCTGCGCCGGTGCCCTCAGGGTCTGGTGCTGTGATGTGGTGGGCATCGCTGGTGACGGCCCCGCCGATTAGCTCAGCATAAATCTTGGCTCCACGAGCAATGGCGTGCTCTTCGGTCTCTAGAACCAAAGCTGCACCACCTTCACCCATGACAAAGCCGTCGCGGTTTACGTCGTATGGGCGAGATGCACGTGCAGGTTCATCGTTGCGCTTAGAAAGGGCGTGCATGGCAGCAAATGCGGCAAGTGGAAGCGGGTGAATTCCCGCCTCGCAGCCACCGGCAACAACGACGTCAACTTCGCCGGTTTGCAAGCGGTCATATGCGTTTGCGATGGCCTCGGTGCTCGATGCGCAAGCTGACACAGCAGTGCGAACTCCGCCGCGTGCAGCGATGTCCATTCCGACAGCTGCGGCCGGGCCGTTTGGCATAAGCATCGGAATCGTCATCGGCAATACACGACGAGGTCCCTTTTCTTTTAGGGTGTCGTATGCATCAAGCAAGGTCCAGACTCCGCCGATACCGGTAGCAAATTCAACTGCAAGCCGTTCTGGTTCAACTTCTGGAGAACCAGCGTCAGCCCAGGCCTCGCGCGCTGCCACAAGCGCAAACTGACTAGAAGGATCTAGACGCTTTGCCTCTTGCGGAGTTAGAGCTTCGGTTGCCGGAACCTTTGCTTGACCAGCAAAGGTGACCGGAACCTCGTAGGTGGCAATCCAATCCTGCTCGAGAGTTGAAATGCCAGACTCGCCAGCAAGCAGCGCGCGCCAAGTTGACTGTGCATCACCACCAAGTGGGGTGGTTGCACCGATACCTGTTACGACAATCTTGCGTGGCATTTAAATATCCTTCGAAAGGATGGACTACTGAGCGTTGGTGATGAAGTTAACTGCGTCACCAACGGTGATTAGGTTCTTAACTTCTTCGTCTGTGGAATCTTCACGCCGAACTTGTCTTCTGCGTTTACAACGATGGTCATCATTGAGATTGAGTCGATGTCTAGGTCGTCGGTGAATGACTTGTCTAGCTGAACTGCATCTGCAGCAATGCCGGTCTCTTCGTTAACGATCTCGGCTAGGCCTGATAGAACTTCTGCCTGTGATAGTGCCATTTGCTTCTCCTTTGGGGGTTGTTTGACCGTGAATAAGTTTATGGGAGGACTACTACTTGAGCCGCGAAGGCAAGGCCTGCGCCGAAGCCAATTTCTAGTGCAAGTCCACCTGATTTAACTGCTCCATCTTTGAGCAATTGGTGCATTGCCAACGGCACGCTAGCAGCTGAAGTGTTACCGGTGTTGATGATGTCACGAGCAATGACCACCGACTCTGGCAATTTGAGCTGCTTTGCTAATTCATCAATGATTCGGATGTTTGCCTGGTGCGTCACCATGGCCGAAAGATCCTCTGCCTTTACGCCTGCAACTTCGAGAGCCTGCTGCGCAACTTTTGCCATCTCCCAGACAGCCCACCGGAAAACGGTCTGGCCTTCTTGACGAAGGGTCGGCCACTCCGACTCCGAGTCGCGGAATTCAATTAGCGAGGCGGTCATTCCCACTGCGTCCCAGTGAGAGCCGTCAGAACCCCAGACCGTGGGGCTGATGCCAGGTGAGTCTGATGGTCCAACAATCGCCGCACCTGCGCCATCACCCAACAAGAACGAGATACTGCGATCGGTCGGGTCAATAAAATCTGAGAGCTTCTCGCCACCAACCACCAAAACATACTTGGCTACGCCTGAACGAACCAACGCGTCGGCCTGGGCGATGCCATAGCAATAGCCAGCACAGGCAGCAGAGACGTCGTATGCCGGTGCCGGGTTGGCGCCAACTTTGTCGGCCAGCAATGCAGCTGCCGAAGGGGTCTGGTGTGGGTGGGTAATGGTGCTGAAAATTACCGCACCGATTTCTTTAGGGTCAATTTTCGCAGCCGCGATAGCTTCGTTAGAAGCCTCAACAGCCATGTCCATAAGAGAACGGTCTTTGCTGGCTCGCTTGCGAGTAATTATTCCGGTGCGCTGGCGAATCCACTCATCACTTGAGTCGATTGGGCCAGCGACGTCGTCGTTGGTGACGGTCAGGTCGCCGCGAGCCGCTCCAAGGCTGTAAATACGCGAAAACTTAGTAGGCGTGTATTGATTTAGAACAGGCTGCGACATGATTCTCGTTTCTAGGACTTCTTCAAATTTAGTTGTGAAATTGAATTAATCGTTGTTGATAAGCGACAAAGCTGCCTCAAGATTTTCTGGAGTCTTTACAGCGACGATTTCAATACCCGGCATTGAGCGCTTAGCCAAACCGCTTAGGGTTCCGGCCGGCACAACCTCGATGATTTTGGTTACTCCAGCAGCGAGCATTGACTCCATGCAAAGATCCCAGCGAACTGGATTTGAAACCTGCGCTACTAGCAAATCTAGATAGGTGGCTCCGGAATCTACGATCGCGCCGGTTGAATTAGTCCAAAGCTTGGCGGTTGGGTCGGCTACAGTCACGCCTTTGGCATACTCTGCCAAAGCTGCAACAGCTGGTTGCATGTATCGAGTGTGGAACGCGCCGGCAACCTGAAGCGGAATTACGCGGGCTCCGGCTGGACCTTCGGCTTGCAGGGCAGCAATACCTTCGGCTGAACCAGCCGCCACAATCTGGCCACCACCGTTGTAGTTAGCAGGTTGCAAATCAAGCTCGGCAAGACGAGCCTCGACAACCGCCGGGTCTCCACCGAGAACTGCTGCCATCGAAGTAGTTTCGAGTGCGGCAGCTTTTGCCATTTCAGTTGCACGCTTAGTCACGAACTGAATTCCCGACTCTGGAGTGAATACTCCAGCAGCAACAGCGGCAGTGATCTCACCAACTGAGTGACCTGCAAATCCACTCACCTTGCTAAAGTCGGCTCCTGCATCCGCCAACGCCGCCAGCGTGGCAACTCCGGCAGCAACGATTAGCGGCTGCGCAATTGCGGTGTCACGAATTGTGTCGGCGTCGCTAACGGTGCCGTGGGCCAACAGGTCAACCCCAGAGGCAGACTTCATTGCGCGGATTGCGTCGGCAAATGCAGGAATCTCTAGCCAAGGTGCAAGGAATCCTGGTGTTTGAGAGCCCTGTCCTGGGCAAACAATTGCAATCACTTATTTTCTCTTTCTTGTATCTAATTCAGTCATCGAACCGAGGACTATGGCTACTTGAAGTATGAAGGCCTCGCGCGAGCCGGTGGCATCCCAGCCGATGATTTCCGAGATCTTTTTGAGTCGATATCTCACCGTGTTTGCGTGCACGAAGAGTACTCGGGCGGTTGTTTCTAGGCTTCGACCCGACTCGAGATATGCCGTTAGAGTCTGAAGAAGTTCAGGCGAGTGCGCCGATAGCGGCTTAAAAATCTTCTCAACCAAGGTCGTCTTAGCCAACATATCGCCGGCCAAAGCGCGCTCGGCTAGTAGGTCATCGGCCAAGAGTACGCCGCTCGGTTTATCCCAGTTCTTCATAACAGCGAAGCCGGCTAACGCGGCACGGGCTGAATTGTGGGCCTCAGAGATTGATGTCACTTCTGGCCCAAGAACCAATGCGCCACTGCTGAAGTGTGGTTTGAGAGAAAGTGCGAGTTCAGCAAAGGATTTCTGTTTGGCGGCAAGTTCTTCAACGCGACCAACAACTGCAATAAGGCGGTTCCCATGTATCCCGAGAAGCAGATCCGCTGAATATTTGCGACCAGAGCGCCGCATTGCATCTAGGTCAATGTTATTGCTACAGGTGCCGATCAATACTGCTACTGCACCTCTGGCGCGCCAACCAAGCGCGGCTATTCTCGAGGCTAACTCTTCTTCGTGCTCTCCACTAAGAATTGAGTCGACAACCAGTGCCTCAAGTCGGGCATCCCAAAGGCCACGCGCTTCTGCGGCTCGTGCATAAACATCAGCCGCCGAGAACGCGATTTCACGCGAGTACAGCAAGACTGACTCGCGAAGGTTTGGGTCATTTGGCACAACCGTGTCTTCAACTACCTGAACAACAACACGGATTAGCTGCAGAGTCTCTTGCAGAGAGATTGATCGCAGCAGTTCTCTCGGTGCGGCACTGAAAACGTCCGCGGCAACCCAGGGTTGTGAATCCGGGTCGTCATACCAGGCCACAAATGAACTGATTCCGGCTTGGGCGACTAATCCAACTGAAGCCCTTCGGACCGGTGGCATGTCGCGATACCAGGGGAGTGTGTCATCAAGGCGCTGAAGCGTGGCTGTGGCCAATTCACCAGTAATTGACCTCAGCCAAGCGAGAGTTTCAGCTTTAGTTTTCGCCACCGGTTGAACCAGAGGTTCCGGCTGCGACGTCGTGCAGGCGATAGCGGTCGATAGCAATCTGTGGGACTGATGGGTCGATTTCACCGCGAACCACTAGCTGCTCAAGAATTCGAACCACAATTGAAGGTCCGTCGATCTTGAAGAAGCGTCGAGCAGCTGCACGGGTGTCTGAGAAGCCGAAGCCGTCTGCACCGAGAGTCGCATAGTCACCAGGAACCCACTTGCGAATCTGGTCAGGAACAGCGTGGTCGAAGTCACTGACACCAAGAATCGGGCCGTTTGCGCCTGAAAGCTTGTTGGTCACATAGGCAAGGTCAACGTGTTGGTTCGGGTTCAAGAATTTCTCTTGATCCTTCGCGAGTGCCTCGCGTCGAAGTTCGGTCCACGAGGTGACTGACCAGATGTCAGCAGATACGCCCCAGTCATCCTGAAGCAGCTTCTGAGCCTCATAGGCCCAAGGCACTGCAACTCCAGAAGCCAAGATCTGAGCCTTTGGCCCCTGTGCTTCGTTGAGGCTAATGCGATGCATGCCCTTTAGGATTCCGTCAACGTCTACGCCTTCTGGTTCAGCAGGCTGAACATATGGCTCGTTGTAAACAGTGATGTAGTAAAGCACGTTCGGGTCTGGGTGCTGACCGCCATACATGCGGTCGATACCGGCCTTCATAATGTGGCCGATTTCATAACCGTATGCCGGGTCATAGCTAACAACCGCAGTGTTAGTAGCAGCGATGATTGGC
Source organism: Actinomycetota bacterium (assembly GCA_041191585.1). Classification (GTDB taxonomy): domain Bacteria; phylum Actinomycetota; class Actinomycetes; order Actinomycetales; family Microbacteriaceae; genus Rhodoluna. The sequence goes on along the minus strand of JBEEOO010000002.1, from coordinate 111,977 downwards.
GAGTGGCCATCTGCGTGCTGAAGACCTTCACCGGTTAGCGTGGTGCGACCAGCAGTTGCACCGATCATGAAACCACGTGCCATTTGGTCAGTTGCCGCCCAGATTGCATCTGCGGTTCGTTGGAATCCAAACATCGAATAGAACACATAGATCGGAATCAGCGGCTGACCTTGAGTCGCATAGCTGCTGCCAATTGCAGTAAAGGCCGCGACAGAACCGGCCTCATTGATACCGGTGTGCAAGATCTGGCCGGCAGGACTCTCTTTGTATGAAAGCAAAAGTTCGCGGTCTACTGAGATGTAGTGCTGGCCGTTCGGGTTGTAAATCTTGGCGGTAGGGAAGAAGGCGTCCATACCGAAAGTGCGAGCTTCGTCGGGAATGATCGGAACGATGCGCTCACCGATTCCAGGTGCACGTAGCAAATCTTTGAGAAGACGCACAAACGCCATGGTGGTTGCAACTTCTTGGGTTCCTGAACCGCCCTTAGCAACCGCATAGGTCTTGTCTTCAGGCAGCGCGAAATCAACATACTTGCTGCGACGCTCTGGCAGATAACCGCCCAGTTCACGACGACGCTCGTGCATGTACTGAATTTCTGGTGCGTCCTGACCTGGGTGGAAGTAAGGCGGCTGATACGGGTTCTCTTCAAGCTGAGCGTCGGTAATTGGAATCTTTAGCTCGTCGCGGAAGCCCTTTAGGTTCTCTAGGGTCAACTTCTTCATCTGGTGGGTCGCGTTTCGGCCCTCGAATGAACGTCCCAGAGTGAAGCCCTTGATGGTCTTTGCCAAGATAACGGTTGGCTGACCCTTATGTTCAGTGGCTGACTTGTATGCGGCATAGACCTTGCGATAGTCGTGGCCACCACGGCGCAAGCCCCAGATCTGCTCGTCAGTCATGTTTTCGACAAGCTTCGCAGTGCGAGGGTCACGACCAAAGAAGTTCTCGCGAACAAACGCGCCATCTTCGGTCTTGTATGTCTGGAAGTCGCCATCCGGTGTTTTGTTCATAAGGTCGACCAGCGCACCCTCGGTGTCGCGTGCAAGCAGGTCATCCCACTCACGACCCCAAATAACCTTGATTACGTTCCAGCCGGCACCTCTAAAGAACGATTCAAGCTCTTGAACAATTTTGCCGTTGCCTCGAACCGGGCCGTCTAGTCGCTGCAGGTTGCAGTTGACCACGAAAGTCAGGTTGTCTAGGCCCTCGTTAGCGGCTAGCTGAAGTGCTCCACGGCTTTCAACCTCGTCAAGCTCGCCGTCGCCCAAGAATGCCCAGACATGCTGGTCGGTAGTGTCTTTTAGACCACGTCCAGCCAAGTAGCGGTTGGCCTGAGCCTGATAAATCGCATTAATCGGGCCAATACCCATTGACACGGTCGGGAACTGCCAGAAATCAGGCATTAGACGTGGGTGCGGGTAGGAAGACAAGCCGCCAGTGAAGTGAGATTTTTCTTGGCGGAAACCATTTAGTTGGTCTGCACTTAGGCGACCCTCGAGAAACGCACGTGCGTATGGCCCAGGAGACGCGTGACCCTGAATGAAGATTTGGTCGCCACCGCTTGCGTGGTCCTGACCCTTGAAGAAGTGGTTAAAGCCGATTTCATAGAGCGATGCAGATGATGCAAAAGTCGAGATGTGACCGCCAACGCCGACCCCTGGGCGCTGAGCTCTGTGCACCAGCATTGCTGCGTTCCAGCGCATCCAGGCGCGGTATGTGCGCTCGATTCGCTCATCACCAGGAAACTCGGCTTCATTCTCAGGCGCAATGGTGTTGATGTAGTCCGTGGTTGGAATGATCGGAACATTCAACTGCAGCTCGTGGGAGCGGCGAAGAAGATTGAGCATGATTTCTCGTGCTCGTCCACGACCGTGTACTCGCGCAACGGCATCAAGTGATTCGAGCCACTCACTGGTTTCTTGTGGGTCTTGGTCCGGTGAGTTGACCGCGTATGCATCCTGATTATTAATGGACACTGAATCCTCTTTCGTGGGGGATAGACAAAAGATTTTGCAAAGGCTTTTGTAAAGCTCCTAAGAGTTTAGAGCGAGTTTTGGAATGGTTTGCCTAATTAGGGGGTTTGTAATGTCTGTAGATTTGAATTTCACGAACGAAAGAGAAACCATGACGCTAATCATCGGCGACCAAGTACCTGACTTTGAACTTGTAAATCAGCACGGCGAGACCGTCCGTCTAAGTGAATTCAAGGGCAAAAAGCCAGTTGTAATCGTCTTTTACCCTTTGTCTTTTTCGGGAATCTGCACCGGTGAGCTCTGCGAGTTGCGCGACAACATCGCCAAGTTTGAGCGTGCTGACGTTGAACTGCTTGCAGTGAGCGTCGACTCAAAGTTTGTGCAGAAGAAGTTTGCCGAGCAAGAGGGCTACGGGTTCTCGGTGCTTGCTGACTTTTGGCCGCACGGCGCCGTTGCGAAAGCTTATGGAGTTTTTCTCGAAGAGACCGGTGTCGCAAATCGCGCAACTTTCGTGATCAACAAGGATGGCGAGCTTGTCGCCAAGTTCGTCACCGCACCGGGCCAAGCACGTAGCCTGGATGAGTACGAACGAGCCCTAGCGTCTCTATAGTTTTCACGCGCAAAAAAATGCGCTAAGCTCTTCGAGTTGCAGTTTTTGCAAACCTCGAAAGAGGGGCCTTTAGCTCAGTTGGTAGAGCGCCACGCTTACACCGTGGATGTCATCGGTTCGAGCCCGGTAGGGCCCACAAATAGATCTAATGCCGAGGCGGTAATCCGCCTCGGCATTAGTATTTGGGTATGGAGTCATCGTCTATGTTTACGCCACCGCAGCGTCAATCAATGTCTGATTCAGAGCTCCAAGAAGCGCTTGGTGCGGCACACGCAAATGAAGCCGGCATTCTGGGGGCGATGGAACTCCTTGAGCAGCAAAGTGCTCTTCGAGAAACCGATGACCAAGTTTTCAATAACTGGGTGGCGGAGCTAACTCAGATCGGTAGCCAAGAGGCCCTACATGCCATTGAAAACGCCAAGCGCGCTATCGCTGGACTTGAACCTCTTGAATTCGAAGCATTCTCAAGTGAGCCTGCTGCTCACTCTGAAGAATTGTCTCGGTCAGAGGTTGCAGAGGTGTTAGATGTCGAGCTGCAAATCGACGAGCCAGCAGCGGTGGTTGAGCCAATTGTTGAGCAGCAGGCGCATAAATCGACTGAGGTTCAGGATGACTTTGCAGCTTCACTGAATCGTCTTTATTCGATGCCGCAATCTGAAAAGTACGGCCTTCCTGAAGAATCACCCAATGAGATCGAGTTCGAGCTCGAGGTGCAGGAACCCGTAATCGAGCTCGAGGTTCAGCAACCAGTTGTCGCTGCAACTTTTGATGAAGAATCTTCAGATGCGATAGCAGCAGAACCGCAGAGCAACGAGCAATCTTTTGAAAGCCTGATCGCAGTTGCAAGCGAAAACACGAGCGCTTCGTCAGAACCTGAGATTCGCACAGATAGTGAATCTAATTTCTTTGAATCTCCGATCTGGAGATGGGTGGCGCTTTTTGGTGCCGGAACCTCTCTATTCACCGCTTTTGCAATGAAGAATTTGGCGTCGAACTTTGCTACAGCTGCCGTCGCTGTGGCTCTTGGGTTCTTGTTCGCCGGGCTAGCCGGTGTGGTGTCATTCAGAGCAACCTGGAGATCAGGTCAGCCGCCTCTAGTTTCGTCTAGGGCTGCATTTGGAGTGTTCGGCAATGTGTTGCCTGGCATCGCCTCAATTGCAGGACGAGTCGTTCTTTTTGCCGCGGCAATTACCGCTTCAATCTTCTTTTCTGTTAGTCGCGAGCCGTCCACTGCAACCGGAGTCGCAAATTCACTCCTGGTTGGCGTTGTGGCAATAGCTGCGGTCATCTTGGGGCTCGCACTTGCACGTCTTTCACAGACTTTCAGAAAGACTAACTTTGGGTCGGCAGTTGCTGTGATTTTGCTTTCCATCGCTCTAGTTGTGACATCGTTGTCAGCAGCCACCGAAAGTGCATTTGATGCTGGTTCGGTTGACTGGGCAGAATCATTCGTCTTGGCTGCAATCATCTTCGGCGTTTTCTGTTCGCTCATCTCACCGTCGGCGATCGGCACCGAGCGCCTCTATGGTTCAAAAGGCAAGAAGTTATTTACTCTTGCCATTGCCTTAATTGCTGTGCCGATAGCTTTCACTATTCCGACAATGTATGCAGTTTTTGCCGCTGTCAATTCATCGTCTGTCGCGCTTGACTTTGCTGGTGATTCGGTTGCACTAAAAGGTTTAGTCATGGCAGTGGCTGCAGTTTCGATAGTCGTCTGGTCATCGCTACAGCTGAGTTCAATTAGCTCATCGGTGGCAGCGGTGATTCCCAAAATGGGTAGTCGAGCATCCACAATTGCCTCATTACTGCTCATTGCAATTGCCGTTGCGGCGTTTTCAATCACGCTTGGTCAGGGCAACACATTCGCACTTCTCGGCTTTTCTGCGTACCTATCGACTATCCCGGTTTTGGCTTGGGCGGGAGTATTCGTAGCCGATGCTCTCATTCGCACTGTGGCTTACCACGATATTTCACTGATGCGCTCGTACGGCTTCTATAAGCCAGTGAATTTTGCAAACCTAGCCGCCTGGCTAGTCGCGACGGCTCTTGGTTTTGCGGTGTTCAAGGCCCCAAATGAGGTCGCTGCCGGTATTGGCGGATTCGGGTTTGGTATTGCCCCTGAACTCGCCTCAGCGTTGGCCGATAGCGGAGTTTCTCCATTCTTCGTCTTCGGTATCGCTTTTCTTGCTCCGATTTTGTTTGGGATCCCAAGAATTCGCAGTCAAGAACATGAAGTTCTGGCACTCGAGGCTAGGCGAGACGACCTAAAAGACATCTTTAAGGTTGGCGAGTAAACATGTCTATAAATTCAGGTGATTTGATTGCACACTTCAACAAGCTATGGCCACTCGAAGGTGCTGAATCGTGGGATGCCCCGGGTCTGATTGTTGGCTCGGAAAACCGGCGAATTTCGAGAGTTTTATTATCAGTAGATGTGACTTCAGAAGTGGTTTCTGAAGCAATTGACGGACAGTTTGACCTGATTCTTTCGCACCATCCGTTCATCATGCGTGGAGTTTCATCTTTGGCTGAGTCGACCGCCAAAGGATCAGTGCTGACTCAGGCAATCCGAAGCGGCGTTGATCTCTATGCCGCACACACGAACGCTGACATCGTCGAACATGGGGTATCTGCAGCTCTAGCTAATTCACTGGGTATTACTGAAGCCGTTGCCCTAGAGCCTGCTGGTGAAGCGGTTGGTCACGGCCGCATTGGAGCCCTGCCTGCACCAGTCAAATTGGGCGAATTCGCGCGATTGGTCTCACGTGTTTTGCCATCAACGGCGCAAGGTGTAAAAGTTTCGGGCGACTACGACCGGCTAGTTCAAAGAATCGCGGTTTGTGGTGGTGCCGGTGATTCATTCATAGCGGCTGCAGAATCTGCGGGGGCAGACGTCTATCTAACTTCGGATCTTCGGCATCACCCAGTTCAGGATTCGCGCGAACGTTCGATTCTCAGCGGTAATGACATGGCACTTATAGACATCGCGCATTGGGCCGGGGAGTGGTTGTGGCTCGAACTTGCCGCCGAGCAACTGTCAAAAGAGTTTTCGACTGTCCAGTTTGTGGTCAGCCACCTACGCACCGACCCATGGGACTTCCTGGTCACACAGTGATCAAAACTAATTATCAGGAGACGCTTTGAAAGCAACACCACAGCAGCAGACAGACCTTTTGCTTTTAGCCGAAGTTGATCGCGAACTTGCAAGATCGCGACGTGCGATAGATGCAGCTCAAGATCCGAAACACACTCAGTCTCTTCGCGATGAACAACGCCAAGTTGCCTCAGAACTGATCGATGCCCGTGGTGCGCTTGATTCGGTCGAGCTTGATACTCAGCGTGCTCAGCAGGATCTGGATCTAGTCGAAAACCGCATTAAAAAGGATCAGGCACAGCTAAACGCCACCAGTTCAGCCAAGGATGCCCAAGGGATTCAAAGTGAGCTAGAGACGCTGAATCGTCGCAAGTCGGAACTCGAAGACCTGCAGCTTGAATTGCTGGAACGTGCCGAGTCAGCCCAGGCCGAATCAGCCCAAATTCTGGCCCGCAAAGCAGATGTCGATGCTCGTTTGAACAAAGTTCTGAATGAGCTTGAGGCTGAGCTAATCAAATTGAAGTCAGGCGTTGAGCTACTTGCTGCCAAGCGCTCAAAGCAGGCAGAACTGCTGGGTTCCGAGTTGTTCGACTTCTATGAAAAAAAGGCCAAAAAAGGAATCGCTGCGGCAAGACTTAACGGTCGCGAGTGTGGCGCCTGTCACATGACTATTGGTGCAACTGCACACGCAGAAATTGCTAGCTTGCCTGCCGATGAGCTCGCATTTTGCAGCGAATGCCAGGCAGTTCTGGTTCGATAGCTGTGGAATTTGACTTCATCGTTGAAGCCGACGGCGGCTCTCGAGGCAATCCTGGGCCAGCGGGTTCAGGAGCCATCATTATCGACGCCAAGTCTGGGCTAGAGATTTATGAAGTATCTCGATTCATTGGCATCGCTACAAATAATGTTGCCGAATATACGGCGGTTCTGTCGGCGCTCAAGATTATTGATGACCGAGCAGCCAACGCCCGCATTTCAGTTCGCATGGATTCAAAGCTTGTGGTCGAACAGATGGCTGGTCGCTGGAAGATCAAACATCCAGACATGCAGGTTCTCGCTGGTGAAGTTCAACGACTTGTGGCGAAGCATCAGATTTCCTGGCAGTGGATTCCTCGAGAACTAAATAGTCGTGCTGATGGCCTCGCCAATCGAGCAATGGATCAATCTCGTGACGGTGACCGAGAATTGAGTGCAAGAAGCGCCTCCAACGAATCTCCGATCGGTAATGAAGTTCCTGAACTGTCGTCGGTGACTGAATTCAATTCAAGTTTGCCAAGTTCAGTGCGGGCCCCGGGCAAGGTTTCCGCTCAGCTAACCACCGTAATTCTCGTTAGGCACGGCCGCACCGAGTTGACTGAATCAAAACGCATGTCTGGCCGGGGTGGCGCTAACCCAGGCTTGTCAGTCGCTGGATTCGAAGATGCAGAAAAAGTTGCCAGCGAACTATCAAAAATTGGTTCGACAGGTGCTTGGGTGCATTTGCCTAAGCCTGATGTCATTGTCAGCTCGCCAATTCAGCGAACCATGGATACAGCTGGTGTTATCGCCAAAAAACTAGGTTTAGCCGTTGAGCCTATGCAGGAGTTTGCTGAGATCAGTTTTGGTGAATGGGATGGTCTAACTAATGAAGAGGCTGTTCGCATGTGGCCAACAGAGTGGGAGAGCTGGCAAGGCTCTTGGGATGTAGCCCCGCCGAACGGCGAGTCACTGGCCGATTTTGATTCTCGAGTTGCCGCCGGAAGAGCCAAACTTTTTGATGCCTACACCGGCAAAACAGTGGTCCTGGTTGCGCACGTAATGCCTATTAGAGCAATGATCAAGGCAGCCATTGACGGTGGCATCGCAACTTATTGGCGACCACAAATCGCACCTTGCTCGATTTCGATCATCCGGTTTTGGGCCGATGAAGCGGCTGAAATTCTGTCGATAAATTCAACCTCGCATCTGGCATAGGGCTCCGATAAACAGCAATGCTTCGATAGCCGGCTGCTGTTTCGCTAGTCTTAGAGGCGAATGGGTCGGCAAGGCGATCGCGGCTAATAACCGAGGAACGTCCGGGCTTCACAGAGCAAGGCGGTGGCTAACAGCCACCCGGGGTAACCCGCGAGACAGTGCAACAGAGAACAGACCGCCGATTTATCGGTAAGGGTGAAACGGTGGTGTAAGAGACCACCAGCAGAGCACGTGAGTGTTTTGGCTATGTAAACCTCGCCTGAAGCAAGGTCAGACAGATGACTAAGAAACTGCTCGTTTCGTCATCGGGTAGACCGCTCGAGATTCACAGCAATGTGAATCCTAGATAGATGATCGCCACCGAAAGGTACAAAACCCGGCGTATCAGCCGGCCCATTCAATTACTTAGTTTTGCTATGACGATAGGCAAGTGCAGCGGCGCCTAGGATTCCTGCATTATTCCGTTTTATGGCTGGGACAATTGGTGCCGCTAGGTTCAACTTCGGCAAAAATTCTTCGTGTTGCTTAGAGATTCCTCCGCCTACGACAAACAGGTCTGGTGAGAACAGACGCTCTAGGGTCGAGTAATACTTTTGAAGGCGTTTTGCCCAGTCGTCAAAGCTTAGATTTTCGCGCTCTTTCGCCGAGTATGCAGCTTTGGTCTCGTAGTCAACTCCATCGATTTCAAGATGTCCAAGCTCGGCATTAGGCACCAATTTTCCCTCAATGAAAAGCGCTGTTCCAATTCCGGTGCCCAGAGTCGTCATTATGACTAAACCGTCGTTATCTTTTGCGGCACCAAATTTAACCTCTGCGACCCCGGCAGCATCTGCGTCGTTTAAAACATGAACCTTTCGCCCTAGGGCTTTCTCGAAAAGTGCAACTGCGTCCAAGCCGATCCACTCACTAGAGACATTTGCTGCTGACATAGTTTTGCCATGGCGAACAACCGCAGGAAAACAAATTCCAACTGGTATACCGTCTTTGATACCTGGCAGACTGGTGACCAACTCGGCTACAACCCGAGCAATGTCGTCAGGGCGACCACCTTCGGGGGTTTCGACGCGAATGCGATCGCTGATCAATGATCCCTTTTTTACGTCAACCAACGCGCCCTTGATACCGGTGCCGCCAATGTCGATGCCAACTGCTTTTTTACTCATGTGAATTCCTAAGCCTGAGTGAGGATTTCTGGGCCGTTTTCGGTGATAACGATGGTGTGTTCGAACTGTGCGGTCCAGCTCAGATCCTTGGTGACAACGGTCCAGTTGTCAGCCCACATATTCCACTCGTGAGTTCCAAGAGTCAACATCGGTTCAATTGTAAAAACCATGCCAACTTGTATTTCATCGTCATACTGGGGTGCTGAATCGTAGTGAGGAATGATTAGCCCTGAGTGAAAAGCTTCTCCGATGCCGTGCCCAGTGAAGTCTCTTACGACCCCATAGCTAAAACGTTTGGCATAGGTTTCAATGGCGCGACCAATGATGTTTACTTGGCGTCCGGCGAGGGCTGCGTTGATTCCGCGCATCATGGCTTCGTGAGTCCGGTCAACCAAATTGCCGACCTCCTCACTCACCGCACCAACCTTGAATGTAAAGTTTGTGTCTCCGTGGAAACCGTCTTTGAACGCCGTAATGTCCACGTTCACTATGTCGCCTTCTTCAATCACAGTGTCATCTGGAATTCCATGGCAAATAACCTCATTCAGTGAGGTGCACATTGATTTCGGAAAACCGCGGTATCCAAGAGTCGAGGGGTAGGCACCCTGAGAAATTATGAATTCATGACCAATTCGATCTAGCTGGTCGGTAGTTATGCCGGGCTTGATTGCTTGACCGACGAGTTCAATCGCTTGCGCAGCAATCTTTGAGGCAACCCGGATCTTTGAAATCTGCTCTGGGGTTTGAATGTAGCTGCCGGTGTATTTGTCAGGAGCTTGACGACCGACATAGTGGGGCCGGGGGATAGCATTCGGAACCGGCAGAGTTCCAGAAATTGCCCCTGGTACAAGGGCTCTTGTCTCTGGGTTCCTAGGCATTTGACTAGTCTAAAAGTGAGACTGATCAATCTTGACAATGGAGGCCGTATTTTGCGGAAAAGTGCATATTCAAAGCATGATTCTGAACCTGTATTTTGGTTCAATCTCAAAACCCTCAAAGTGGAGGTCGGGCCACAGGCGAACTCAAAGGACCGCGTTGGTCCATTTTTGAGCGAATCCGAAGCCGCTCAAGCACTCTCGCTAATCAATGAACGTTCTCGTGATTGGAAGAATGAAGAAGATTCCAACGACTAGAAGGATTGCTCAGAACTAGGAAACTGAGAACCCTTGACGTCCTTCAGGTAGCTGGCTGCAGCTCTAGAAAGTTCAGAGCGCAAATCTAGATACTGCTTCACGAACTTCAACGCAGGGCCCTCGCTTAGTCCTGCAAAATCAGTCCAGACCAAGACCTGGCCGGTAGTCGCGTTGCCAGCCCCGATGCCGATAGTTGGAATGCTAATCGCTGTCTCAACGCGGGCGGCCACATCTGCCGGAACCATCTCAAGAACAACGGCAAATGCGCCAGCCTCCTGAACTGCAAGTGCTTCTTCAATCAAGAGTTCCGCAGCATCACCCTTGCCTTGAATTTTGAACCCTCCAAGTGCGTGAACACTCTGTGGAGTGAAACCAAGGTGAGCACACACAGGTATTCCTGCGGTAGTAATGGCCTTGATAGCTGCAGCGCTGCGATGACCGCCCTCGAGCTTGACCGCCTCGGCACGGCCTTCTTTCATCAGGCGAATCGAATTAGAAACTGCTTGCTCGGGCCCAATCTCATAGCTGCCGAATGGCAAATCGGCAACGACCAGCGCACGTTTGGTGGTCTTTGAGACAGCACGCGTAAACACAATTAGTTCATCAATGGTGATTGGGATGGTTGAGTCGTAGCCCAGGAAGTTGTTGGCAGCTGAATCACCAACTAGCAGCAGCTCTATGCCTGCCTCGTCAAAGATTTGCGCTGTAAGCGAGTCATAGCTGGTTAGGCAGGCAAATTTTTCGCCCCGCTCCTTGAATTGGGCCAGGGTGGTTGTTCTAATTTTTTTCGGATTGAAGTCCGAAGACATTAGCCGCGCTTCCAGGCGTCTACTTCAATCTCAACCAGCATCTTTGGGTTTATGAACTGAATTCCAGCCAGCATTGTGGCTGCAGGTCGAATTTCTCCAAAAATCTCGCCGTGGGCTTTGCCAACAGCATCCATGTCTTCTGCATTAGACAGGTAAACGCGTGATCGAACCACGTCTTCAAGGCCATAGCCAACCTGCGCTAGTGCCGCACCGATTACATCGCGCAGCGCGACCAAGGTCTGACCATACGCGTCACCCTCGTGCTGAAGTTGACCATCAACGGTTGCGGTAGAACCTGAAACGTGAACATATTCACCGGCTACGGTTGCACGTGAATAGCCAATTACCGACTCCCATGGTCCGCCTGATGAGATGAGTTTGTCTGCAGCCATTTGGTTCTACTTTCTTTTTAGATGAATCTGTTCGTTATTGGCAGTCTTCGGTCACGACCAAATGCCATCCCAGTGATTTTAGGTCCAATTGCACCCTGTCGGCGCTTCCATTCGGCACGGTCAACGAGCGACACCACGCGGTTCACTGTGTCGGCATCAAATCCGGCTGAAATGATGTCTTCGCGGCCGAGTTTCTGCTCGACATAGAGTTCCAAAATCTCGTCTAGCAAATCGTATGGCGGAAGCGAGTCCTGATCTACCTGGTCTGGGCGCAATTCGGCTGAAGGCGGTTTAGAAATTGAGTTCTCAGGAATTGGTGCAGTCTCACCCAATGTAGCCGCGAAGGCGTTGCGCCATCTGGCCAATTTCCACACCAGGGTCTTTTCAACATCCTTAATTGGTGCATAACCGCCGACTGAGTCGCCATAAATGGTGCTGTAGCCAACGGCAAGCTCGGTTTTATTTCCGGTGGTCAGAACTAGGTGTCCTTCTTGGTTGCTAAGCGCCATCAAAATAACTCCACGTATTCTGGCTTGGAGGTTCTCAGAAGCTAGACCCGAGAGTTGTAAATTGCCTTCGAAAGCATCAACCATCGGTTCGATGGCATTGGTGCGAATCTGGATTCCGAGGCGCTCTGCCAAGTCAAATGCATCTGATTTCGAATGGTCGGATGAATAAACACTAGGCATTGATACGCCAAAAACTCGATCAGGTCCGAGTGCATCGACGGCCAGGCTTGCGCAAACGGCCGAATCTATTCCGCCACTAAGACCCAGAACCACGGATCTGAATCCGTTCTTATCGACGTAGTCGCGAAGGCCCAAAACCAGAGCGTTCCACACTTGCCAAGTCTCATCATCTTTGAGGCTGCGATGTTCTGAAACAGCAACGACTTGATCTTTAGATACGACATCTACAACGCAAATCGTTGTTTCGAACTGCTGGGCACGCGAACGAACAGCGCCATGTGAATCAACCACAAAACTGTCGCCGTCGAATACCAGATCATCCTGACCGCCCACAAGATTCACATATGAAACAGCGGTTTGATGCTCGACAGCAAGCGCGCGAACCAGCTCAAGTCGGCGATCGTCTTTAGATCGCTCAAAAGGTGAGCCGTTGAGCACGAGGGTGAGATCAGTCTGCGCGACCGACAGTTGTGAAACCGGGCCGCCTGACTGCCAAATGTCCTCGCAAATAACAACAGAAATGTTCAAACCGTTGAACTTAAAGGTCAGCAAATCCTCACCGGCGACAAAGTTTCTAAATTCGTCAAACACTGAATAGTTCGGCAGGTGGAATTTGTCGTACTTGCCGATTACGCGACCTCCGGAGATCGCAACAGCAGAGTTGTGAGCGATTGCCCATCCATTTGAGCTTTCTGCGAAAGTTGGCAACCCCAAGACAACAGCAACTTCATTGAATTTCGGCGCCCTCAGATACTCGAGAATTTCGGCCAGAGCGATTTCAGCGGCACGGATAAAACCCTGTCGAGTAGCCAAATCTTCAATCGGATATCCGGTCAATGCCATCTCGGCAAACTGAATCAAATTTGCGCCAGAATCTACAGACTTTTCGATTGCTGATTTGATGTTCTTGACGTTTGCATCGAAGTCACCAACAGTCGGGTTGGTTTGCGCCAAGGCTAAGCGAACGTGCGGCATAACCATTAGCCTAGTAGCAGGCAGAGAGAGGAAATTCTGTGGATAAGCAAACAGATTTTGTGCTGAGAACTATCGAAGAGCGCGGTGTCAAGTTCGTGCGTCTTTGGTTCACTGATGTTGCTGGAACCCTAAAGTCAGTTGCTATTGCACCGGCTGAAGTTGAAGGTGCTTTTGCCGAGGGGCTCGGCTTCGACGGTTCCGCAATCGAAGGCCTGGCTAGAACTTATGAAGCCGACATGTTGGCCCAGCCAGACCCAAGCACTTTCCAAATTCTTCCATGGCGTGGCGAAATTGATCCGACCGCCCGCATGTTCTGCGACATCACAACCCCAGATGGGCTTCCGGCAGCAGCAGACCCACGCAACGTTCTTCGTCGCGCCCTGGCCAAAGCGTCAGATCGCGGATTTTCTTTCTACATTCACCCTGAAATCGAGTTCTATCTGCTCAAGTCGACCGAGCTAGACGCCAATGGCGAACCGGTTCCTGTCGATAAAGCTGGCTACTTCGACAACGTGCCTGGTGGAACTGCGCACGACTTTAGGCGTCGTGCAGTGTCGATGCTTGAGCAGCTGGGCATCTCGGTTGAATTCAGCCACCACGAGGGTGGTCCTGGTCAAAACGAAATCGACCTTCGCTATGCCGATGCATTGACCATGGCCGACAACATTATGACTTTCAGAACGGTAATCAAAGAGGTGGCAATTGAGCAGGGCGTTTATGCGACGTTTATGCCAAAGCCGTTTACGCAGCACCCGGGTTCTGGCATGCACACCCACATGTCGTTGTTCGAGGGTGACACCAATGCATTCTTCGACGCCGGTTCTCAGTACCACCTGTCAAAGACCGCAAAGCACTTTATTGCGGGTCTATTGCGTCACGCACCTGAAATCACCGCAGTCACCAACCAGTATGTGAACTCCTACAAGCGCCTATGGGGTGGCGGCGAAGCGCCAAGCTTTGTTTGCTGGGGTCACAACAACCGTTCGGCTCTGATACGCGTGCCGCTATACAAGCCTGACAAGGGCAACAGCTCACGCATCGAGTATCGCGCCATTGATTCTGCCGCCAACCCATATCTCGCTTACGCACTGTTGCTATCGGCGGGACTAAAGGGCATCGAAGAGGAATACGAACTACCTGGCGAGACCGAAGACAACGTTTGGGCGCTTAGCGACTCAGAGCGTCGAGCAATGGGAATTCAGCCTTTGCCAACCTCGCTTGATCACGCAATTCGCAAGCTAGAGGAGTCTGAACTTGCTGCTGAGGTTCTCGGAGAAGAAGTATTCAGCTACGTGCTGGCTAACAAGCGTCGCGAGTGGAGTGAGTACCGCGCGCAGGTCACCCCGTTTGAGCTAAAGCAAAACCTAGAAACCCTATAGGTATGGCTTATTCTGGGCGCCCTGGTGGCCTTTCAGAATTAGCCCGCTACGGGTTTGTTGAGCTAAGCGAGACTCTGGCCAAGCTAGACCAGCTTGTTTCTCTTGTAGGTGACTCGGGCCGTGCGGCATTGGCGGTTCTAGGTCAATCGCAAGATCCTGATCAAGCTCTGAACTATCTGCTTTCGCTGGCCGAGGATCAACCGGCTACCGTAAAGAGGCTTCTAAAGAACGAAGAGTCTGCCAAGCGACTATGTCTACTGCTCGGTGCCTCGAGCGCACTAGCAGATTTCATAAGACGAACCCCTGGCAGCTTGTCTCGCTTTGAGGCGGCAACCAAACTACCTGGTGATTTCAAGTCATATCGCGACCAAATTTATAAGGCTGTCGCTGCAGTCGATTTAGGTGATTTTGATCGCGATTTGCTTTGGAGCACTATTCGCAGAGCATATAGAGGCGAACTTCTGAGCCTTGCGATTTATGATCTAACTCAGGCAAACGTTCAAGATGGTCTGCCGAACGTGGCGGCTGCGCTGGCTGAACTTGCCGGTGCCGCAATCGATGTTGGTTTAGACGTTGCAAAACGAGAGCTGTTGTCTACGACTGAATTCGGCACTTTCAGTCAATTCGAAATCGACCACACGGATCTATCTGTAATCGCAATGGGCAAGTGTGGCGCGCGCGAACTCAACTACATAAGCGATGTCGACGTCATATTCGTAGCGGCATCTCGAAGTGAAGACCTTGAGTCGAATCGAGCCGTTGAGGTTGCCACAAAGCTCGCCACCAGGATGATGCGCGCTATGGACGGAACTGCTTCAGAACCGATGCTCTGGCAAGTCGATCCAAATCTTCGACCTGAAGGCAAGTCTGGTGCTCTAGTTCGCACTCTTGAGTCTCACGTTGCCTACTATGACCGTTGGGCACAAAGCTGGGAGTTTCAGGCGCTGCTAAAAGCTCGACCGCTTGCCGGATCATTCGAACTTGGTCAGGCATACGTTGATGCCCTGAGCCCTAAGGTTTGGGAGTCGGCTTCTCGTGAAAACTTTGTTGAATCAGTTCAGCGCATGCGCGAGCGTGTCATGGAGTTTATTCCGGCTAACGAAGTTGACCTTCAAATCAAACTAGGGCCCGGTGGACTTCGAGACATCGAATTCACTGTGCAATTACTGCAGTTGGTTCACGGTCGTACCGACGAGACAATTAGGCAGCGTGACACGATTGGCGCAATCCAGGCGCTTGCTGCGGGTGGTTATGTTTCTCGCTCAGATGCTGAGACATTCGCCAATCACTATAGGTTCCTTAGGTTGCTCGAACACCGCATCCAGCTCTCTGAGTTGCGCAGAACCCATTTGATGCCTACCTCTGAGCGCAAAGTGCGCGCTTTGGCGCGAGCTGTATCGCTCAAATTCAACGAGGATGATTTGCTCGCCAAGTGGGAGTCAACCAAGACCGACGTTCGAGCGCTACACCAGCAGATTTTTTATCGTCCTCTGCTTTCCGCCGTTTCTAATCTCTCGGCTGAAGATCTCGAGATTTCTAGTGAGCAGGCACAGGATCGCCTGAGAGCGATTGGTTTTTCTGACACGACCGGCGCGCTGAACCACATCAGATCACTTTCGAGCGGTCTATCGCGTCGCGCAGCGATTCAAAAACAGCTGCTGCCAGTCCTGTTGCAGTGGTTTGCCGAGGGCACAGATCCCGATCAGGCCTTACTGGCCTTCAGGCGCCTCTCTGAAGACCTAGGGGAGTCACCTTGGTATCTTCGCATGCTTCGCGACTCTTCGGGCGCTGCGCATCGTATGACGCAAGTTCTTTCAAATAGCCGCTTGGCAACTAGCCTATTTGAAAAGATCCCTGAAGCTGCTGCTTGGTTTGAAAAATCAGAGGAGCTAGTGCCTCTTAGCCTTGCTGAACTCGACGCCGAGGTTTCAGCAATTCTTGATCGGCATGAAGACCAAGACGGTATTGCAAACCTGCTGCGAGGCATCCGCAGACGTGAGACCCTGCGAGTGGCAATTGGCGCAGTTTTGGGTGAGTTGTCACTTGAGCAAATGTCTATTGGCATCAGCAACATCACCGAAAGCTACCTGTCAGGCATGCTCAAGGCGGTCATGCAGGCAACAAATGTGGACATTTCAGCCAAGCCGGTTCACGAGACGCTCGACCTCGGAATCGTGGCCATGGGTCGTTTTGGCGGAGAAGAGCTTGGTTTTGGTTCTGATGCCGATGTTCTATTCGTATACAAACCCGTTGCTGGTGTAGACGTTGCAGAGGCCCAGAAGGTTGCCGAACGTGCAATCTCTGAGGTTCGACGACTATGCCAAGACCGCGTGCTTGAATTTGAACTAGACCTTGACCTTCGTCCAGAAGGAAAAAACGGCCCGATTGCTCGCTCTATCGAGAGCTACGCTGCCTATTACGAACGCTGGGCTGATACCTGGGAGGCCCAAGCTCTGCTGCGGGCTAGACCAATCGCCGGTTCACAGGAGTTGGTGTCTGAATTTCTCGAATTGATCAATCGCTACCGCTATCCGACAAAGATGCTCCAAAGCTCTGTTATTGAGATTCGTCGCGTCAAGGCACGTGTTGAAACAGAGCGCCTGCCACAGGGAGCCGACCCTCGCAGGCACCTAAAACTTGGTCGAGGTTCACTCAGCGACGTCGAATGGCTTGTGCAGTTGTTGCAAATGCAGCACGGTGCCGAGCACCCTTCGATTCGCACGCCAAGAACGCTCGATGCCTTGGCTGCCGCAGTTGATGCAGGTCTGATTGCTGAGCACGACGCAAGAGTTCTTCAGGAAGCATGGATGATTGCCTCTCGCGTGCGAGCTGCGAGTGTTTTGTGGGCCAACAAGAAGACTGATGTCCTGCCGGTTGATCGAATTCAGTTAGAGGGCATTTCGCGCATTCTTGAATATCCAAGGGGGAGCGCAACCGCCCTCGAGGAGGACTATCTTGCTAGAACACGTCGCGCGAGAACCGTTTTCGAAAAACTCTTCTATCAGGCATAAAAAAATACCCCCGATTATTCGGGGGTATTTTTTTGTCAACTAAACGCCGTAGTAAAGCTCGAACTCGTATGGGTGAGGACGAAGAGCAAGAGGCTTGATTTCTTTCTCGCGCTTGTAGTCAATCCAGTTCTCGATAAGGTCCTTGGTGAACACGTCACCCTGAAGTAGGTAGTCGTGGTCAGCCTCAAGAGCCTTTAGGCAGTCCTCTAGGTTTCCAGGAACCTGAGGAATTAGCTTTGCCTCTTCAGGAGGAAGCTCGTACAGGTCCTTGTCAACTGGGGCATGTGGCTCGATGCGGTTCTTGATGCCGTCTAGACCAGCCATAAGCATTGCAGCGAATGCTAGGTATGGGTTCGACGAAGCGTCAGGAGCACGGAACTCGATGCGCTTAGCCTTCGGGTTGGTTCCGGTCATTGGGATACGGATAGCAGCAGAGCGGTTTCCGGCTGAGTAAACCAAGTTAACCGGTGCTTCGTAGCCAGGAACTAGACGGTGGAAGCTGTTCACGGTTGGGTTAGTGAAAGCTAGTAGTGAAGCTGCATGCTTCAAGATACCGCCGATGTACCAACGTGCGATGTCTGAAAGACCGCCGTAGCCTGACTCGTCATAAAACAGAGGCTTTCCCTCTTTCCAAAGCGACATGTGAACGTGCATTCCCGATCCGTTGTCGCCGAAAAGTGGCTTTGGCATGAATGTAGCGGTCTTGCCCCAACGCTCTGCAACGTTCTTGACGATGTACTTGAACTTAAGGATGTCATCTGCCGCTGAAAGTAGCGTGTCGAACTTGTAGTTGATTTCTCCCTGACCGGCGGTGCCAACCTCGTGGTGGCTGCGCTCGACCTCTAGGCCGACTGCAAGCAGTTCTTCAACAATCTCATCACGCATGTCAGCGTGCTTGTCGGTTGGTGACACAGGGAAGTAGCCGCCCTTGTATGGAGTCTTGTTGGCAAGGTTTCCGCCCTGACCATCAACGCGCTCGTCGCGACCTGAGTTCCAGGCTGCTTCGTCTGAGTCGATGAAGTGCATTGAGCCGTTCTGCTTGTATTCGTAGCGAACGTCATCGAAGATGAAGAATTCTGCTTCAGGTGCGAAGAAAGCGGTGTCTGCGATGCCAGTAGTAGCTAGGTAAGCCTGAGCCTTCTTAGCAGTCTGGCGTGGATCGCGACCGTAGATTTCGCCATTACGTGGGTTGTAAACATCGAAAATCATGACCAAAGTCTTTTGAGCGCGGAATGCGTCGATGTAAGCGGTGGTGACATCAGGAATCAGCTGCATGTCTGACTCGTTGATCGAAGCGAAACCGCGAATCGATGAACCGTCAAAAAGCTGTCCGTCAACGAAGAAGGCTTCGTCAATCATTGATGCTGGCAAGTTGAAGTGCTGCTGCACACCAGGCAAGTCGGTAAAACGTACGTCAAGGAACTTTACGTCGTTGTCCTTGATGTACTTGACAACCTCAGAGGCGGTCTTGAACATAGGGAAATCCCTTCAATCAGTGGATGGGGACTGGCAAATAAGCTGCCAACGCCTAAATTCTATCCGCTTGATTGATAAAGACCTGCCTAGAAATGTTTCGGCGATGTAAAACTTTTTAGCGACGCGAAGCGCGAATGCGCATTGGGTCGATGCCCTTTGGGATCGGCAATGTGTTGCCGAGTGCTGAAAGTCGCTTGTTGACCGCAGAAATTTCGCTGCGGGTCATAACTCGCTTCAACTTTCGGATCTTCAGGCCGAGCTGTGAAAGGGGAGTTGACGACTCGTCGCCGGTGACGTAAAGGTATTGAATCGGCGCACCGGGAACAGCGCGAACGATCTTCTTCTTCTCGTCATCAAGCATCTGCTGAACGCGAGCCTTGCTGCCCTCGCCAATTAGAACCACACCGCCTGGACCGATTGCGCGATACACGGCATCGCGAGAGCGTGGGTTGACGGCAACCGGCATCTCAGAACCGATCCAGCCGCGCTTAAGTACCTGAGCGATTACAGCACCGACTGCGCCAGCCTGACCCTCAATCTGGCTATATGCCACGCGCTCAGCGCGTCGAGACATCACGATCATGGCCGAGAGAACACCAATTAGCGTTCCGGCGATTATCCAGACGACCATACCGAAAGGGTTTCCTTGTCCAAGTGTGAGGCCAGCAATTACGCCGAGGGCCACACCAATGACGAGCGCCAAAATGGCGAACCAGACGGCGTTGATGTCATTCTTTGCAGTCAGTTTGTAGATTGAAACAATCTGCTTAAAGGTGCCTGAGCGACGCTCTGATTTTGCTTTTTTGCTTGATTTATCGGTGCTTTTAGCCATTCGAATACTCTATCTTCTGCGGAGCTAAGCTTTGGCAGCTTGCCCAAAACCATCTTTGATCGCTGCATCAGCAAGGTGTTGCAGGTGAGCGGGAATCTCGAATCCACGCTTCATCATTGACTGAGCCCAGAGGCGACCGGCGCGATATGAACTGCGCACCAACGGGCCACTCAAAACTCCCAAGAATCCAATTTCCTCAGCCTCCTGCGCCAACTCAACGAACTCCTGAGGCTTGATCCAGTCAGTTACTGGGTGATGCCTTGGCGTAGGGCGCAGATACTGCGTAATTGTGATGATGTCGGTGCCTGCATCGTAAAGATCGCGAAGGGCTTGGCTAATTTCTTCACGGGTTTCGCCCATACCAAGAATCAAATTTGACTTGGTGACCAACCCGGCATTTCGCCCCTGAGTCAGCACATCAAGAGAGCGCTCATATCTAAATGCAGGACGAATCTCTTTAAATATACGGGGGACGGTCTCTACGTTGTGAGCAAAAACCTCAGGCTTGGCATCAAAAACCAGCTGCAGAAGCTCGGGTTTGCCACTGAAATCGGGAACCAGAATTTCGACTCCAGTTCCGGGTGACTGCTGGTGAATTTGCCTGATGGTTTCGGCATAAAGCCAAGCACCTTCGTCTTCGAGATCATCACGAGCAACACCCGTGACCGTGGCATATCGAAGTTGCATCTGCTTTACAGAGTCGCCTACACGCCTTGGTTCGTCTGCGTCGAAAGCATCTGGCTTTCCGGTATCAATTTGGCAGAAGTCGCAGCGTCGTGTGCACTGAGAACCACCGATCAAGAAAGTTGCTTCGCGGTCTTCCCAGCATTCGAAGATGTTTGGGCATCCTGCTTCTTGGCAAACGGTATGAAGCGACTCACTCTTGACGAGTTTTTGCAGGGCCTGATATTCAGGGCCCATTTTGGCTTTTGTCTTGATCCACTCCGGCTTGCGTTCGATGGGCACCGAAGAGTTTCTAGCCTCTATTCGGAGAAGTTTGCGCTCAGGCTTAGGGGCCGATGCGTTGTTGTCTTGCGGGGTGCTCATTTGATTCTTCTTTCAATCTCACCAAGGTGTCTCTTGACGACTTCGGCGGCCATTGCAGGGGTGACTTCTTTTCCAATCAATTTGCTGATTGTGCTGGTCTTTGCGTCTCTAATGCCACACGCAATTATCTCTTCGTATGGATCCAGGGAATTGTTGCAGTTGAGGGCAAATCCGTGCATTGTGGTGTGTTCGGCCACACGAATGCCGATTGCGGCAATCTTTACGAACCCTTCAGGTCCTTTGTGCCAGACTCCTGAGCGACCCTCAACGCGTTCGGTTTGTAATCCGAATTCAGCAATCGAGTCGATTAGTATCTGCTCGAGCCAGCGCACATAGCCAACCACGTCGATAGGCATTGGAAGTCGCATGATGGGGTAGCCGACCAACTGACCCGGGCCATGCCAAGTAATTTTGCCTCCGCGGTCAGTTTCAACAACCGGGATGCCGTCTTTGGGACGTTCTTCGTTTTCAGTTCTCTTGCCCGCTGTATATACCGATTCATGCTCAAGCAAAATCACCGTGTCTGGTCGTTCACCATTCACAACTTCGCGGTGAATTTCTCGCTGCAGATCCCAGGCCCCCTCGTATGAAACAAAATTAGGATCGAGTCCCGCAACGAGAAATTCAGGCATTGCTAAAGTCTACGTTGGCCAAAAGGTACCTGTTATCAACAGACACTCCATAGTGCCCGCAAATCGATGAATTCTGATTGAAGAATCAGGGAATGAAAGTGTTTGTGAGTTGGCCACACAAAGTGCAGAGAGGGCATCTTTCTGTAGATCGCATTCGCATTTCTCGAAGCGGTCGTATTGAAATTGTGAATTTGTCGCACAGCTCAATTCACAGCGCGTCGATAGACCGGTTTACCGCAAGGATTCCGGCGCGGTCGGCAAAATGGCGAGCCATCTCTCTTGCTGGAATAACGATCGTTCTACTACTGGCTGGCCTAGCGGCAGTCGTTGACACCGGCGAACGGCCCTTTGTGAATCACGTCCCGCAGACTCCTGAGTTGAATGTGGAATACGCAGAAAGTCAGACAAGAAGTCCCCAGAAGGCTGGCACTTCTAGCGGCACTATCGTCGAAACTTTTCGTTGTGCGTCTCTCGAGCAAGGCACTTTCCTGTCAAAGGAAGTTGTCCAAGAGAACTTCAAGGTGAGCGAAAAATACGGTGGCTTTTTGGTTGCTAATGCAGAAACTGAATGCTTCAAAGGTCGAAAGCTAATGCTCAAGACACAGCGCGACGGTTTCGTTATAGAAAAGCTAATCCCGCAACCAAGTGATTCGGTTGCGGGATCGGCTAATCGCTACTAGCTAGGACTAAATTCCTAGGTTCGCGGTGAAGTTAGCTTCTTCTAGGCGAGCCTTGACGTCAACCAAGAAACGGCTTGCGTCTGCGCCATCTACTAGTCGGTGGTCGTATGACAGAGCTAGGTAAACCATGCTGCGAATTGCGATGCTCTCGTTGCCTTCTGCGTCAGTGATAACCGCAGCGCGCTTTGACACGACACCGGTTCCAAGAATCGCAACCTGAGGCAAGAAGACAACTGGGGTATCAAACAAGGCACCGCGAGAACCAGTGTTGGTTAGGGTGAACGTGCCGCCACCAAGCTCGTCTGGCTTGAGCTGGTTTGAACGAGTGCGAGCGGCTAGGTCAGCGATCTGGCCAGCAATCTGAGCAATGTTCAGGGTTGACGCATCGCGAATAACCGGAGTTAGCAGACCTTTCTCGGTGTCAACAGCAAAACTGATGTTCTCAGTGCCGTGGTAAACGATGTTGTCACCATCAATGGTGGCGTTTAGCTTCGGGTGAACGCGCAGTGCTTCTGCAGCCGCAAGGGCAAAGAAAGGCATGAAGTTCAGTTTGTTGCCGGTTGCGGCTACGAACTGAGGCTGAATGGCCTTGCGCAGGTTAGCAATGCGAGTCACATCAACCTCGACAACGGTGGTTAGCTGTGCGGTTGAAACCATTGATGCAACGGCGCGTTCTGCAAGAACCTTACGCAGGCGAGACATTGGCTCGGTGGTTCCGCGAAGTGCTGATGCCGCTCCAGGAACGTGTGCAACGGCTGGTGTGGCAGTGTGCGACACAGAGCCTGCGCTTTGGGCTGCCAAAACGTCATCCTTGCGGATTCTGCCACCTACACCGGTTCCGGCGACGGTTGCTAGATCAATGCCGTTCTCTGAGGCGAGCTTGCGAACCAATGGGGTCACATAGCCTGCATCAACAAGTCCGGTTGAGTTAGCCGCTGGAGTGAAAGTTGAGACTGGAGCAGCCACTGGAGGCGTAACCGGAGCTGGTGCTGCAACAGGTGCAGGTGCTACCGGAGGTGCAGCGACAACTGGAGCCTCGACAACAGGGGCAGTGGCGACAGGTTCTGCAACCGGAGCTGCGGCAGGCGCCTCTGCGACTGGGGCAGGTGCTGAGCCAGCACCATCGCCGATGATAACTAGAACTGCTCCAACAGCGACAGTCTCGTCTTCTTGCACCAAAATCTGCTGAATGGTTCCGGCAACCGGTGAAGGAATCTCGGTGTCAACCTTGTCAGTCGAGACCTCAACTAGTGGCTCGTCGACTGCAACGGTGTCTCCGACTTTCTTGAGCCAGCGAGTGACTGTTCCTTCGGTAACGCTTTCGCCCAGTGCTGGTAGAAGTACTTCGCTCATTTTTTAGGTCTCCTGTTTTAACTACGCGTGTGCGTGAAGTGGCTTACCGGCAAGAGCTAGGTGAGCTTCGCCGATTGCTTCGTTCATGGTTGGGTGGGCGTGGATTAGGGTTGCGACTTCTTCAGGGTAGGCCTCCCAGTTGACAATCAACTGCGCCTCGCCAATCTGCTCGCCAACACGTGAACCGATCATGTGAACACCGATAATCGGGCCGTTGTTCTTGCGAATCAACTTTATAAAGCCAGCAGTGCCGAGAATCTGGCTCTTGCCGTTGCCACCAAGGTTGTACTCGTAAGTAGAAATGTTGTCAGCACCATGAGTTTCGATAGCTTTTGCTTCGGTTAGTCCTACCGAAGCAATTTCTGGCTCACAGTAGGTGACCTTAGGGATACCGTTTTCGTCAATAACGGCAGGCTTTAGGCCAGCAATCTCTTCAGCGATGAAGATTCCCTGCTGGAAACCACGATGCGCAAGCTGAAGACCAGGAACGATATCGCCAGCCGCGTAGACGCCAGCGATGTTGGTCTCTAGGCGCTCGTTAGCAAGAACGAAACCGCGATCCATGTTGATGCCCTGCTCTTCGTAGCCAAGGCCAGCAGTGTTTGGACCACGGCCAACCGCAACAAGAAGAACCTCGGCCTCAAGCTTTTCGCCGCTTTCTAGGCTTACAACAACACCGTTTTCGTGCTGCTCAACACCTGAGAAGCGAACGCCAGTCTTAAAGTCGATGCCACGCTTGCGGAATGCACGTTCCAGGGCCTTCGAAACAGCAGCATCTTCGTTTGGAACAAGTGAAGGCAGGCCTTCAATGATGGTGACGTTTGCACCGAATGATTTCCAGATTGAAGCGAACTCAACACCGATAACGCCACCACCCAGAACGATTACTGAGTTAGGAACAAAACTCAACTGCAATGCGTGCTCTGAGGTGATCACGCGACCACCGATCTCGAGGCCTGGCAGTGAACGGCTGTATGAACCTGAAGCTAGAACGATGTTGGCTCCGGTGTAGTTGTCACCGTTAACCTGGACAGTCTTTGGGCCAACAAGACGACCTTCGCCACTGACAACAGTGATGTCCTTTGAACCAACTAGGCCTGAAAGACCCTTGAATAGGCGATCGACGATTGAATCGCGGTAGCTGTTGACCGCAGGCATGTCGACTGAGCCGAATGAGGCATTGATGCCGTACTTCGAAGCCTCTTTCACGCTGTCAGCCACTTCAGCTGAGTGCAATAGCGCCTTGGTCGGGATACAGCCACGGTGAAGACAGGTTCCACCTAGCTTGTCTTTCTCGATAAGGGCAACCTTCTTGCCGAGCTGTGCTGAACGAAGAGCCGCTGCATAACCGCCGCTTCCTCCACCAAGAATCACTACGTCGAAATTGTGGTCAGCCACTATTACTCCTCAGAAAAAAGGCCAAATCGATTCAAAGTTTACAACTAAGAAAGGGCAGCGAAGTGGTTACTTCTGGTTTATGCGAACAAGTTCAATCAAGGTGCGCACAATGTTGCCGGTTGCGCCCTTGGGGGTGTAGCCGTAAGCGGCACCGCTGTTGTCTGAAGGGCCAGCGATATCGATGTGCGCCCAGGGGATAGGCGTGCCCTTGACCTTTGACTCACCGATGAACTCCTGCAGAAAATGCCCACCTACAAGCATTCCACCGGCTCGGTTGCCGATTTTAACGTTTGCGATGTCTGCAATATCCGAGTTCAACAACGGGCGAAGCTCCTCAGGCAATGGCATTGGCCAAACCAATTCACCGACATTCTTGGCCGCTGAAGCCACTTGATTAATAGCGTTTTCGTCGCCCATCAGGCCGGCATAGCGATCACCAAGAGCAATTACGGCCGCTCCGGTGAGCGTGGCAACATCAACAAGCAAATCCGGCTTTTCTTCTGATGCCGCAGATAGACCATCGGCCAGAACTAGGCGTCCTTCAGCGTCTGTATTGAGAACTTCGATGGTTTTGCCGTTTCTGGCTTTAATGATGTCGTTCGGTCGCTGTGCGGTACCCGAAGGCATGTTTTCAGCTAGGCATAGCCATCCGGTTACTTTGACCTTTAGGCCCAAATTCGCAATTGCGACCATCGTAGTTAGTACTGAGGCAGCACCGGTCATGTCATATTTCATGCCAACCATTGCCTCGGCTGGCTTTAGTGACAAACCGCCGGTATCAAAGGTGATGCCTTTGCCGACTAGCGCGACATGCCTCTTGACGCCCTTTGGTGCGTATGAAATTTTCACGAGGCGTGGCGGTCTCGAAGAACCAGATCCGACAGCCACTAGGCCACCGAAGCCGCCAGCCTTGAGTTTCTTTTCATCCCAAATTTCAACAGAAAGCTGCTGGCCCTTTGCGTGCTTTTGGGCGTGCTTAACCATCGACTCTGGATACAGGTCATTTGCAGGAGTATTCACCAAGTCGCGGGTTAAATTGACTGCCTTTGCGGTCACAGTAATTTGTTTTACTGAGTCAGCAGAAAGTTTGAAACTAGAAACTAGGTCAACTACCTGACTCTTCGGTGCAGGCTTTTTAACCTGCGATTTGTAAGCATCGAATCGGTAGGCACCGAGCGCGAATCCTTCGGCAATTGCAAATAGCTCTGCCGCAGATTCGTGTGGTAGATCAATGACAACACTTTCGAATTCAGACAACTCTCGGCTTGCCGCACCTGCCAATGCTCTCAGCGTGTCTGCGTTTAGAGGTTTGTCGCCCAGACCGACTAAAGCGAAAACCGCGCCAGCCGGTCCAGGGATGCGAGTAATGCGCTCCCTAACAGCAGATACACCAAGTGAGCCTAGGTTTAGCGCCGCGAGGCTAGAAGCATCGATTTTCGAAGAAGCAATGCCCACTCGACCTGCTGCACCTGAAGTGCCGATCACGTATGCGCGCTTGCTGGAAAAAGCAGGAACCTTTTGAGTTGATTTGATGTTTAGCTCAGTCATAGAGCCAATGCTAGTGACGAAAGTTAGAATGAACCCATGATCGCGCCCGACAGTCTTTACGACAATTATTTTGAAGGTGGTCACGGGCCGACAGGACTACCTTTGGTCGGCGCTCTGAGCGGATTCACTGATGCCGGCTCAGCTATCAAACAGCTTGCAGAGCATATTTTTGACAATCTCGACTATGAGCTGGTTGTCCAGTTCAACAACGATGAATTGCTTGACTACCGCTCCCGTCGTCCGGTGATGTTTTTTGAAAAGGATCACATTGCAAGCTACTCACCACCGGTATTGGCTATTTATCTTGTCTCTGATGAAGCCGGAGAACCGTTTCTGTTCCTCCATGGTTACGAACCAGACTTTAAATGGGAAGCATTTGCGGATGCAATAGTTGGCCTAATCGAGTCACTGCAGGTCAGTTCCTTCACTTGGGTTCACGCGGTACCGTTCCCACTGCCGCACACCAAACCAATAGGCATTACGGTCTCTGGCAACCGCTTAGACCTAATCGGCAGCATCAGCCAATGGAAACCGGAAACAGAGGTTCCGGGAAATGTAATGCACCTACTCGAATACCGACTAAGCGCACTTGGTCTGCCTACCGTGGGCTTCGTATTCCTTACCCCGCACTATTTGGCTGACAATGAATTTCCGGCAGTTGCTCTTTCGGCATTTGAGCAACTAACTGTTGCTACGGGCTTGGTATTTCCTACAGATGAAATCCGCGAAGCAAACGTCACTTTTTTGAGCAGACTTAACGAGCAGATCGCACAAAATGCGGATCTAACCAAGATGATTTCTAGGCTCGAAGCTGACTATGCGAGTGATGATTCAGGACCAATAAGAACACCCATTTCAACGCCCTCTCAAGATGTCCCAACTGCCGACCAGATTGCAAACGAGCTCGAGGACTATCTAGCCTCACGCAGGCGCAATAAAGCCGACGAAGAAGACTAATTGCCAACGAAGCAAACTGCGCTAGCTAAGCAACACTTGCATGTTGGCGCTATCACGTTGGGTGTGGCTACTTTTGCGTATTTCGTAGCAGTTATTCAGCGGAGTTCGATGGGCGTTGCCGCACTTGATGCACGCGACAGGTTCGACGTAAATGCTGCAACCCTCTCTGCATTAGGAGTTGCCCAGCTTGTCGTGTATGCAGCCATGCAGATTCCTGTTGGCATGCTTCTCGACCGCTTTGGTTCAAAGTTCAATCTTGCCTTTGGCGCCGTAGTTATGTTCCTGGGCCAGCTCGTGGTTTCGATGTCTGGGGAATTCGCATTTGCCGTAGCGGGGCGCATGTTGGTTGGCTTCGGCGACGCCTTCACGTTCATAGCTTTAGTTCGCGTAGTCAATATTTGGTTCAAAGGAACCAAGGCCAGCTTGCTACAGCAGCTAGCAGCAAATGTTGGTCAACTCGGTCAAGTGCTATCGGCAATGTCTTTTCACGCTGTGCTTGAAGCGGTGGGTTGGGGGCCAGCGTTTGCCTACATTTCTTTTGGCTCGCTCTTGGCTGCACTTCTCGTGCTGGCTTTTGTCTCCGAGAAGCAACAGGGTGTCTCAGCAGTCCCCTCTTCGAAACTGTTTCACAAAGTTAGGCAAAACCTTCGTGATCCGGCTGTATGGTCCGGCTTCTGGGTGCACTTCACCCTGCAATCTTCTGGCTCAAGTTTCATTCTCTTGTGGGGTTTCCCATTCTTAGTTTCCGCCCAAGGACTGCCAGCAAGTCAAGCGTCTAGTATCTTGACCGCCTTCGTCTTTATTGGGTTCTTAGTCGGTCCAATCTTCGGATCACTAGGTGGTCGCTATCCATACCGACGATCAAACTTGGTTATAACCATGGCTGGGGCAATTGTTTTTGCTTGGACAGTTCTGATTTCTTACGCAGGCCCTTCTCCGTACTGGCAGCTTTTGGCCTGCGTTCTCGTTATTGCGGCGGGAGGGCCGGCGTCGATGATGGCTTTTGACTACATCCGAAGCTTCGTTCCTAGCGACAGAGCAAGCTCCGCTAGCGGGCTTGTAAACATGGGCGGCTTCGTTGCTGCCTTCTCATTGATGTTCTTAGTAGGGTTCGGTCTCGACGCTGCGGTGAGGCTGGGGGTTGCCAGGTCCGCCTTCTCGATAGACGCATTTCGGCTTGGCTTTATCGCCGAAATACTTGTGACGATTGGTGGTCTGGTTTGTTTTGTCCTCAGCCGAAATCGTTTGCGCACAAGGCTTTTCAACGAGCAGGGAATACAGATAAGGCCTTTGCGTGTTGTGCTGATTGAAAAGATGTCTTCAATATTCAGGTAATCGCATACGATCTGCATATTTGATGGCATAATGTCCTTGGACCCAGTCTCCCGAAATTTGTCGGATTTGACATGGGTCCTTGTTATGCCCAAATCGAAGTCGGCGGGGCACTTTGAAAGGTTTTAGCGTGGCTAAAGACGAAAGCAACAAAAAAGATGGCAAAAAGCGAGGCTTTTTGTCTAGCTTGCTTCACGCGGCCGGGGCAGACAAGTCGGCGGGGGATTCAAACAGCAAAACTAAGGAAACACAGCTCATTAGCAACTCAGTAGACACCACCAAGGCAGCCAGAGTTAAGAAGGCTGCACCGGCAGCTGAAAAGGTTGTCGCTGAAAAGCCTGCAAAAAAGACTCCTGCGAGGCCGGCTGCATCATCTAAGACTTCCGCAAAGGTAACTGAAACTACAGCCGCCGCTAAAGCTGAGAAGGCTGTGAAGGCTGAGAAGGCAGAGAAGACTGCTGCAAAGAAGACCCCCGAAAAACCAGCGGTCGCCGCGAAGACAGTTAAAAGCGCTGCACCGGTAAAGAAGAAGGCTGCACCTAAAGAAGAAGTTGCAGATGAGGCAGTGTCTGCCAAGAAGACCCCTGCTGCCCCTAAAGCGAAAGCCAAGGCTGCAAAGGCGAGCAAAGACATTTCAGAAGATGACGAAGAAGATCTCGATGATGAAGTTGTAATCGAGGATGAAGAAGCGGCAACAGAGGCAATCCCAGAAACTGCAATTCTTGCTGTTGATGACGCAGCCCTCGAAGAAGAGTCAGAAGACGAAGACAAGATTGTTGTACCTGAAGGTGCTCTGGTTATTTCGAGTCGTGACGACGACGATATTCCGGCACAGACCGTATCTATCACCGGAGCAACAGCCGACCCGGTTAAGGACTACCTAAAACAAATCGGAAAGGTTGCACTTCTCAACGCCGAGCTTGAGGTCGAACTGGCCAAACGCATTGAGGCGGGTTTGTTTGCTGAAGAGAAGCTAGCTACCGATAAGAAGCTTTCTAAAGAAACCACTCGCGACCTGCGCTGGGTCGTAAAAGACGGTCAGCGCGCAAAGAGCCACCTTCTAGAGGCCAACCTGCGCTTGGTTGTGTCACTAGCTAAGCGATATACCGGGCGCGGCATGCAGTTCCTTGATTTGATCCAAGAAGGAAACCTAGGACTAATCCGTGCAGTAGAAAAGTTCGACTACACCAAGGGCTATAAGTTCTCCACCTATGCCACCTGGTGGATCCGTCAGGCAATCACTCGCGCAATGGCAGACCAAGCCAGAACTATCCGTATTCCAGTCCACATGGTTGAGGTCATCAACAAACTTGCTCGTGTTCAGCGTCAGTTGCTCCAGGATCTTGGCCGTGAACCGACCCCAGAAGAGCTAGCTCGCGAACTAGACATGACACCAGAAAAGGTTGTTGAGGTCCAGAAGTATGGCCGCGAACCAATTTCTCTTTCAACTCCGCTTGGTGAAGACGGCGACAGCGAGTTCGGTGACCTGATCGAAGACACCGAGGCTGTTGTACCTGCTGACGCGGTTGGATTCACAATGCTTCAGCGAGAACTAGAGCGCATTCTCGATTCTTTGCACCCTCGTGAAGCTGGAGTTATTCGCAGTCGCTTCGGCCTAGGCGATGGCGTCCAGAAGACCCTCGACCAAATTGGTGAAGAATTCGGCGTCACTCGTGAACGAATCCGACAGATTGAATCTAAGACAATGTCTAAGCTTCGCCACCCGTCGCGTTCACAGATGCTTCGCGACTACCTCGAGGGCTAATTGATTTACTGGCCGGCTATTGCAATCGGGCGCTTTGCTCGTTTCGCGATTCGCCGAGTGCGTCCAGGCGGCGGCAGCGCACTGCCTGGCCTAATTGTTTCGAAGATCGCCCCTGGCTTGCTTGCTAGGACCATGAGGGCTTTTCCTAAAGGCCTCGTGGTAATCACGGGATCTGCCGGAAAATCAACCACCACAAAGATGGCTGTCTCTATTCTTAGGGCACATGGGCTAAAGGTGTTCACCAACCCCTCCACCGCAAACATTGCTCAGGGGTTCTTCTCAACAATCGTCGAGCAGAGCGACCTGAGCGGAAAGATTGCCGGTGACGTCGCTGTTCTCGAGATGGACGAGGGTCACGCGGCCGAAATCACTCGTTCAATCAGCCCTGATTTCGTCACAATTCTGAACGTTCTCGATGACCAACTTGATCGATTCATCGACCCAAGCTCGGTTCGCGACAAACTTCTCGAAGTGGCCAATCGAGCCTCTATCGGTCTTATTTTGAACGTTGACGATCAGAACATAGCCTGGATCAACGAGCGCATCGATAGTGCATCTGCCGCTGTTCGCCACTACGTTGACGTCATTGATCAAGTCAAAGAGTCAACTCCGCATGGCCTTGGTTATTCGAATACCTATTTGGATGCTATTCCGGTGCCAGAAACTACAAGCGCTATTGTCAGTTTGAGCGGCCGCGACTGCGAAGTGCTTCTTGACGGAGAGCCTCTCTCGCTAACTTTGCCAAGTCGCGGGTTGCATTTTGCACTAGATGCTTTAGCCGCGCTACAAACCGCGAAAGCGTTCCTTGGTCAATCATTCAATACAGAACTCGCAGTGCAGACTCTGAACGAGATGCCACCGGTATTCGCTCGCGGTGAAATGGTTCAGATCGATGGGCAGTTGGTTGAGTTTATTTTGGTGCAGAATCCAACAAGTTTTCAGCTCAATTTGGATGCACTTCCACAAGCCCCGGAACGTCTGATGATCGCCATCGGTCGTGATGTGCACGATCCATCGTGGCTATGGACTGTTGATTATTCAAAACTTCAACGAGTAGATGTTGTGTCAGGCTTCAATGCCAGTGAAATGGCACTTTGCCTGCGTTATAACAACATTGCATGCGCAGGCGTCACAGATGATTTGCGCATAGCATTCGATCAATTCCTAGCCCTACCGAGCCCGCAGTCGGGCGTCAAAACAGTCCTCTTCTCAGCAGATGCAATGCGTCGCTCGCGAAGAATGCTCGGCTTCACCAGTCCAGAGGATGTAGAGCGATCATGACCATTCGAATTGGCGCATTTCACCACGCTGAACTTAACCTGAATGGTGATCTTCAGAACCTTCTTGTTCTTGCCAAGCGCTTGAACGCTCGTGGTTTTTCTTGCGAAGTTGTCGAGCTGAACGGGTCTAACTTCGAAAAGGAACTCGCTCACGGACTTGACTTTGCGTTCATAGGACACGGCAGTGAGGCGGCCTGGGCCTCAATTGACGTCACTGATGCGAACTTTGAGTCAGCGCTGCTAGCGGTTGCCGATGCGGGCGTGCCGCTTCTAGGTGTTTCAAGTGGATTTGAAAGAATGATTCGTGTCGGCCTCACCGACTTCGAGCTCAGACGAGTCGATCGACGATCTGAGTTTGCTCCATTCGACTGGAATGGGACAGAGATTATTGGCTACGTGAATTCAGAATTAGATGTCCCGCTGTTTTATCAAAAGGGCAACATCTATGGAACTCTGTTTCACGGCCCACTGTTCGCAAAGAATCCAGAGTTGGCTGACCACTTCTGCAAATTAGCCACCAATAGTGCCGACGAATTTGATGCCGCAAATGGCGAAGAGTATCTAAGCGAGCTGGACAATTTTGCCGAATTGGCAAGGGCGGTCGCTAGGGGAATGTTCAGCTAATTAGCGAACAGTTAGCTTTGCGGTTTCGTCATGCCAAGAGACCGCCAAAGGCTCAAGTTCCGCTCGCTTCTCGTTTGCGTGGTGGGCGCAAAACATAAGGTCACCAATGGCCATCTCAACACGAACGTAAGCCTGGGCGTCGCAGATGTCACAACGGTCACTTGCTGTCAATTCGTAGTTGTCAGTCTCGACGCTTTCGTTGTTGATTTCAGTGATTTCGGTCATGGTTCTCCTCGCTTCTATATCACCACACCAATCACCGTTTCACGCTCAATCTAGGGGAGTTTCGCTAACGGCGAATAGGGCATTAGGCGGTTAGCATCGACTGGTGTCAAACAACGATTATTCGGCCCGCCACCTCTCCGTTCTAGAGGGGCTTGAGGCGGTTCGCAAGCGCCCGGGTATGTACATCGGCTCTACGGATAGCCGAGGTTTGATGCACTGCCTTTGGGAGATCATCGACAACTCGGTAGACGAGGCGCTGGCTGGTTTCGGAAGCAAGATCGGGATCAAACTTCACCCGGACAACAGCGTCGAAGTTCGTGACCAAGCCCGCGGCATTCCTGTAGACATCGAACCAAAAACCGGCCTCAGCGGAGTTGAAGTTGTCTTCACCAAACTTCATGCCGGTGGAAAGTTTGGGTCAGGCTCATATGCGGCCTCTGGAGGCCTCCACGGAGTAGGCGCGTCGGTTGTAAATGCACTTTCAGAGCGACTCGATGTAGAAGTCGATCGTGATGGCAAAACCTGGCGCATGTCGTTCAGACGCGGCGAGCCAGGCATTTTCGATGACCGTTCGGGGATCGCGCCAAATAACCCTTTCAAACCATTTGAGAATCAAAGCGAGCTAGTCGAAATTGGCAAGGTTGCCAAAGGCGTCACTGGCACTCGAGTTCGCTATTGGGCCGACCCACAAATCTTTATCAAAGATGCAAAATTTTCAACCGATGATCTCCTAGGTCGGGCGCGCCAGACGGCCTTTTTGGTTCCCGGCCTGCAAATCGACATCGAAGACAAGCGCCCGGGCGATGAGGCTACTCACAGTTTTAAGTTTGCTGGTGGCATCACAGAGTTTGCAGAGTTTCTAGCCCCTGATCCGGCGCTTACAGACTGCTGGCGTTTATCTGGCGAAGGTTCATTTACCGAGACAATTCCGGTTCTTGACGAGAGCGGCAACATGGTTTCTCGAGACGTCGAGCGAAACTGTGCTGTTGACATCGCGGTGCGCTGGGGAACTGGCTACGAAACTAAGCTCCACTCGTTTGTAAATATCATCTCGACGTCTAAGGGCGGCAGTCACGTCTCCGGTTTCGAGCAGGCTTTGCTAAAAGTGCTTCGATCGCAGGTTGAGGCAAACGCCCGCAAGCTCAAAGCGGGCAATGACAAGCTTGAAAAAGACGATGTCATGGCTGGTTTGACAGCCGTCGTGACAGTTCGTCTCGCGGAGCCTCAGTTTGAGGGCCAAACCAAAGAAGTTCTTGGCACACCGGCGGTAAAGAACATCGTTGCAAATGTCGTTGCGAAGAAGCTGGCAGAACGTCTCGACAGTTCGAAACGTGACGACAAGACCCAGGCTTCGCTTCTACTTGAAAAACTTGTATCCGAGATGAAGTCGCGCATTTCAGCGCGCACCCACAAAGAAACTCAGCGCCGCAAGAACGCCCTTGAATCTTCTTCGCTTCCGACCAAACTAGTCGACTGCAGAACGCAAGATACCGACAGTTCTGAGTTGTTCATAGTTGAGGGTGACTCGGCGCTTGGCACTGCCAAGTTGGCCCGCAATTCAGAGTTTCAAGCACTGTTGCCGATCCGCGGCAAGATTCTAAATGTTCAAAAAGCATCAGTATCCGACATGCTTTCAAACGCTGAGTGCGCTTCGATCATCCAGGTTATTGGTGCTGGCTCTGGGCGCTCTTTTGACATCGATTCAGCTAGATACGGCAAAGTTATTTTGATGAGCGACGCCGATGTTGACGGTGCCCACATCCGCACCCTGCTGTTGACCCTGTTCTTCAGATACATGAGACCGCTGGTTGACGCTGGGCGGGTTTTTGCTGCCGTTCCACCTCTTCACCGAGTTGAAGTCATCAATCAAGGCTCAAAGCCAAATGACATTCTTTACACCTATAGCCAGCAAGAGCTCAATGGCGTTCTCGATTCGCTTTCGAAGCAAAACAAGCGATATAAAGAGCCAATTCAGCGCTATAAGGGCCTTGGTGAAATGGATGCGGATCAGCTCGCGGAAACAACCATGGATCGCAGCAGAAGAGCCTTGCGAAGGGTTCGCGTTGAGGACGCCGCCAACGCCGAGAAGATCTTTGAACTACTAATGGGTAACGAAGTTGCTCCGCGCCGAGACTTCATCATTGATTCGGCTGACAACCTAGAACGCGAGCGCATCGACGCTTAGGTCGGTGAATAAGTCTCCACTAAGCAAACCCACCTGGTGTTAGCTGCTAATTAGACTCCAGCACCAACAATGCTTGTTGAAAGCTTTGATCCCGATGCGTCTCGCTTAGATAGCTCGAGCGACAGAGTCAGCGCCTTTCCGTCTGATGAATGCAGTTTAGGAACCGAAGGCCCTGCCCAAGCAAAATAGAGTTTGTCTTCACCCTTGAGTAGCTTGTGCGAGCGCACACCGCCTGTAGCACGTCCTTTTGTTGGAAACTCAGTTAGCAGGCTTAGCTTCGCTGATCCAGGATCTGTGCCCGGCAATGCCGAGTCAGAGCATGCTGCAGTCAGCACTGTTGCTTCTGCGACGTTATCTGCGGAGATGGCTGTAAAGAAGATCAATTCAGCACCTTCCGAAAGGCTGATGCCCGCCACGCCCGATGCTGGTCGACCCTGCGGTCTTACAGCTGACGCATCAAAGGTGAGCAGCTGGGTGTCATTGGCGATGAACACCAAGCGACTCTTGTCATCGCAAATAGCAGCGCCAATGACTTCATCGCCTTCTTTGAGGCTAATGATCTCGAAGTCGTCTTTGGCCGGATAGTCGGGTTGAATTCGCTTCACGGTTCCGAGCTTTGTGGCGACGGCTAATTCATTTGTTTCTATAAGGGCGATCGCGTTGATCACCTTTTCTGAGCCAGAGAGACCCAGGAATGAAGCAACTGACACTGCCTCATTAGCGAATGATTGGTCTGCAGTAGGAATGTCACCCGCATGAACTCGTACAATTCGACCAGCGCTAGTTATAAAGCCGATGTCAGAACGCGTGCTGGTGCTGATGCTAGCCAGCGATGCATCATGTTTTGAACGACTCTCGTCAAAGTTTTGCTCTGTCGAAGACCTGGCCACAAAACCGGAACTAGAAAGCGAGACAAAGCACGGTTCATTAGAAAGTTCTGCTCCGGCTGCGATGATCTTCGCCGCCGGCACAGCCTTCACAACTTCACCGTCAGCAAGAATTTCGGTTCGCCTTGCATCACCATATTTCTCGGCTACTTCAGACAGTTCCGCAGAAACCAGATCTCGCAGAACCTGATCAGACTCGAGAATTCTATTTAGCTCAGCGATTTCTGAGAGCAGCTGGTCTTTCTCGGCATCAAGTTCAATGCGAGAAAATTTGGTGAGTCTTCTCAGACGCAACTCGAGGATGTATTCAGCCTGAAGTTCTGAGAGGTCGAAAACCGAGCATAGTTTCGAGCGGGCTTCATCTACTTCATCGCTGCTTCTAATGACCTGTATGACTTCGTCAATGTTTAGAATCGCCTTGAGCAGACCCTCTACTAGATGCAATCTCGCTTTGCGCTTACCTAGGCGGTTCTTGCTGCGTCTGCGAGTGACCAAGATCCTGTGAGCTAGGTATACACCAATCAGGTCACGAAGCCCGAGAGTCTGAGGTCTCCCGTCAACCAGGGCAACGTTATTGATTCCGAAAGAATCCTCCATCGGAGTAAAGCGATAGAGAAGTTCCAGAACTGCTTGCGGATCGAATCCAGTTTTAAGTTCTACGACCAACTTGAGGCCATTGGTGCGGTCGGTAAGATCCGTCACATCAGAGATACCAGCGATTTTTTTGCTGTTCACGCCATCTTTTATTTTTTCGATGACCTTCTCTGGACCAACCAGATAGGGAAGTTCGGTGATGACCAAGCCAAGTTTTCTAGGTGAAACAGTTTCGACCGATACCTTCGCGCGAGTTTTGAAAACACCACGACCGGTTTCGTAAGCCTCAACAATGCCTTCGGTACCGACAATGATTCCACCGTTTGGAAGATCGGGACCGGGAACGAAACGCATTAGGTCTTCGGTGGTGGCACTCGGATTGTTCAGTAAATAAATTGCAGCCGCAACTACCTCACGAAGGTTGTGCGGCGGCATGTTCGTAGCCATACCAACAGCGATACCGGTTGCACCGTTGACCAGCAGGTTTGGAAAGGCTGCCGGCAACACCGAAGGTTCAGATAGCTGAGCGTCGTAATTTGGCTTGAAATCAACAACGTCTTCATCCAGGGATTCGTTCATTAGAAGTGACGCAGCAGACAAACGAGCTTCGGTATAACGGGATGCAGCTGGACCGTCGTCTAAGCTGCCGAAGTTTCCGTGGCCATCAACAAGTGGAACTCGCAAAGAAAAAGGCTGAGCCATGCGCACTAGCGCGTCATAGATGGCACTGTCTCCGTGGGGGTGTAATTTGCCCATAACATCACCGACAACGCGGGCAGATTTCACGTGACCGCGGTCGGGCCTAAGACCCATTTCGCCCATCTGATAGACGATACGGCGGTGCACTGGCTTGAGGCCGTCTCGAGCATCAGGCAAAGCACGTGCATAAATTACCGAGTATGAGTATTCGAGGAACGAGTCCTGCATTTCTTGCGTCAGATCGATGTCGACAATGCGCTCGGCATCAAACTCTTGCTTGCTCATAATCCTCTTGATGTGTCGCTGAAAGCCTCTGTGGCAGACTACTCAGAATGAATACGATGCTACCTTCCGCGCCAAAATCCTTCGGGAGGCTGACCGATGTTTTAGTCAGCTCAATGGCTGCGATTGGCAACGGGGGAGCGAATCCCCTTGGGCTAAAGAGGGCCCAAAAAGCGGTCGTGATTCTTGTCGACGGCTTAGGCGTTTCAAACATCCAATTTCAACCCGGTCACGCCCCGTTTCTAAACGCCCACGTTTCTAAGGCCAACTCCATAAAGTGCGCCTTTCCGTCTACAACTGCTGCAAGCATCACTTCCCTAGCAACCGGCCAGCTCCCAGGGCAGCACAGCGTAATCGGTTATCAGGTTTTTGATCGAAAAATCGGTCAGCCAGTTAATTTGCTCACCGGATGGTCTGATCAATACCCGCCTAGTCGACAGGCGCGGCCAACGCTTTCTGAGAAGTGCAAGTTCGAAGGCGTTGAGTTTGTTTTCTGCGGCCCTGCCGAGTATGAGAATTCTGGATTTACTCAAGCCACAATGCGTGGCGCTCGATACCTTTCTGGCAAGTCGCTCGAAGACAGGTTTTTGGCAGTTAGAAAGGCGTTGAGTCAACCCGGCCCGGCAATTTTCTATCTGTATGTACCTGAACTCGATCAAACCGCACATGCCCGTGGCTCTAAGTCGGTGCAATGGCTCGAAAAACTCGAAGAGTTAGACGCCTTAACTAAAAAATTTGTGGATTCTTTGCCTAAGAATGTTGGCTGTTTGCTAACCGCCGACCACGGTATCGTCGATGTGGCTGCTGAGCGGCATGTATTCCTAGATGAAGTTGACCTAGATGGACTGCTATTTGTTGGCGGCGACCCTAGGGTCTCGTTTATCTACTTTGAGGCAGAGTTAGCCGCGGACAAGCTACAGAGAAACCAGCAAATGGTCGCCGAGCATCTCCATGGAGACGCCTTCGTAGTCACCAAAGAAGAGGTGCTTTCACGTGGTTGGTACGGAGAAAGTCAAGAGGCTGATGCGCTCGACTTGATGCCGGATTTGTTTGTTATCGCCAGCGCTGAAATTGCGATTTACCATCGCAAGTTCGCAAAATCAAAGTCGATGCAGATGATTGGGCAGCACGGTTCTATAAGCACTCAAGAGATGCAGGTTCCGCTTATGCGATTTGGGCAGTTCGCTTAGCCCTTAGTCGTCAGCCTTTGAACCAAAGACAATCTGATCCCAACTAGGCATTGAAGCTCTTGCTTTCTTTACTTCGGCTGCCGGCTTCTTGCTTTCAACTGCTTCCTCTGAAGTCACAGGAGCGATTGCCTCTGGTGCAATTGGCTCTACAGTCTCTGCTGCCTCTAGCGTCGGTTCAGGCTCTGCCTTCTCGACCGTGTCTTCTTTCACGTGCTCTGACTTGCGACTTTCGCGCTTCATGCGCATTGCTAAAAGCAGATCAGTTGTCGCATTTGTCTCAACTTCAACCTGGTGATCGAGTTCTTCTTCGAGAGTCTCATGCTCAATAGTGGCGACGACTGCTGCGACAGGCACCTCTGCAACAGGCTCTTCGGTTGAGAGTACGCGAAGGCTAACGGCTGGTTGGGTGGCCAAGACTTCTTCGGTTGAAAGTCGAATTGCCATGTCGTTTTCTGGTGCGAGCGTCAGTTTGCGTGGCTCAAAAATCCAGGCTGCCGAGTGAGATTGATCTCCGAGGCTGAAATCGATCGAAACTCGCCATGCTGAACCTTCGATCTTGATAGCGCTCCATGCAGCCCCGGATGCGCCACTCGCGCGCAGTCGACCTGAGATAACTTCACCAAATTCAACATGCTCAGTGGTATTAGGGCGCGCACCTGCAATTGAAAGGCGAATCGCCTGGGCACTAGAGACAACATACGCAATCTCGTCAAGAACAGGTGCCGCAAACTTTTCAATCAAGTCACTAGATAAACCGGTTTGAGCTGAAAGATGCGCAATTGAAACTCCAGCTCGGATTTGCTGCTGGATTTCTTTAGGCGTAATGGAATCAGAAACAGCTTTTACTGAGATCACTTTTCTGGTTGCACTGCGCAACTCATCATCAATCAGTAGGCGAAACTTTTCGCCGGCAGCACTCTCAAGAACCAAGAATTCTTCATTTGATTCAATGAGTCGTAGGTCTTCCATTGTTGCCTCCTCTGCAAATTTTGGCAGTTTAAAGGCCAAAGACACGGCACATTCTGCGGTGATTCACCTCGGAAAGATATTTGGCGCAAATGGCGTTTCTTGTTTGCAATTGAATCTTTTTTATTGCACACTATGCACGCAACGCCGAACTGAAAGGGACGTAAATGGCTACCGATTACGACGCGCCCCGTAAAAATGACGATGAGAACGAGTCCATTGAGGCAATCAAGGAGCGAATTCCTGACAAGCTCACCGGCTCCGTTGACATTGATGAGTCAGACAGCGGCGAAGGTTTCTCGATCCCTGAGGTCATTGCTGAAGACCTAGACGTGGTTGTTTTGCCACCTCAAGAAGACGAGTTCACGTGCACCGAGTGCTTCATTGTTAAGCACCACTCTTTGCTGTCTGCCAAAAAAGGCAAATACGGCAAGGTATGCCTCGAGTGCGCCGCATAGTCGCCTAGCTTTATATAAACCGGCGTCAACTGAGCGCTTGAGTTAGCTGTTCGGGTCTATTCGTCGAAATAACGCCATAAGGCCATTTCGACCCAGGCTTCAACTCCACCAAAATCGAGTACTTAGAAGCTGATGAGTAGTGCAGCAGGGCCCTAGCATCTGAATCTGGGCCAATTTTTCTCCGCGTTTCGTATTTATCTAGCGTTTGCAACGAAGCTATTTCCGTTTTATCAAACGTCCCATTCATCAAAACGATCTTTGGGCCTGCGATTTTTGTTTGCTTGGCGACAAAGAGTCTGATCGCCAGAACGGCCAGAACGCTCAAAATCGAAACCAGCAGATTGGAAAAGCTGTCCAGAAGCGGCAGAAACACAAGCCAGACCGCTGGCATTATGAGCAAAATCGGCAAAAGGCCGGGAATGCTTGGCAGTAGTCGCTCTGTAAATTGTGCCTTTTGGGTGCCCGACGAGTTCATGTTTCTAGATTACGCTCATGGCGTGAACGAAAAACTTCCTATCTTGATCACTGCCGATGCTGCACTTATGCCTTCTTATGCCCAGCCGGGTGATGCTGGCGCTGACCTCAGGGCTGCTGAAGCTGGCACTTTGAATCCGGGGGAGCGACGCCTAGTTGCCACAGGCGTGTCTATTGCCATTCCTTATGGCTATGTGGGCCTCGTGCACCCAAGATCAGGTCTAGCCGCAAAGAACGGCATCACTGTTCTGAATGCTCCTGGAACTGTCGACTCTGGCTATCGCGGAGAAGTGAAAGTGAATCTGCTCAACACCTCTGACACCGCATGGGATTACTCGGTTGGTGACCGAATTGCCCAGATTGTTTTTCAGAAATATGAAACAGCAGACTTTATTTCCGTCGAGACACTGCCAGGCTCAGATCGAGGAGCTTCTGGGCACGGATCAACCGGGGTCAAATAATTGAACGAGTCAATTTATGGCAACTCGAAGTCCGCTCCGGTAGACCGCGCCACCGCAGGCCCACTTGATATCAGCGAGGTTAGATCTGCAGACCAGTATGTAGATTTCGGCTCTATTCGCGTGCCTGCTTCTGACGACTTGCAGCTGCGTCTTGAGGTAGAAGAAGAAACAAAGCGAATCGTTGCTATCACTATCGATAGCGCCGAATCATCACTGCAGATTCAAGCATTTGCTGCGCCTAGGCACGAAGGCATTTGGCATGATATTCGAGCGCAAATCGCATCAGCCCTTGTTCAACAGGGTGCTGAGGTGCAAGAGGGCATCGGCACTTTGGGGCATGAAATTGCATCTCGTCAGCCAATTCTTGACGAGGCAGGCAACCTAGTGGGTCACAAAATCGCTCGATTTATCGGCGTAGATGGGCCTCGCTGGTTCTTGCGGGGAGTAATTTCTGGGGCCGCACTGACGGATCCAATTGCTGCTGGTCGAATTGAAACCCTGTTCAGAAAAATCGTGGTAAATCGCGGAGAGACTCCGTTGCCACCGAGAGACTTGCTACCGATTACCGTTCCTGGCGGTGCTGTGTTGCCACCTGGGGCTCTCTAGTGTCTGACGGTCTGCAACAACAGGCAGCTGCCAGAAAACTTGGGCTCGAACTTAAGGGCGACTCGGTTGAACTAAACAAGAGCTCGATGCTGTCTAGCATGGGTGGAACCCTGGGAATCATCGAATCGATTGCACCCGGTTTCACTTTCTTAGTCCTTTGGACGGTCACCCGCGACGCGACCTGGTCGGCAATTTCAGCATGCGCCGTTGCTCTCGGGTTCATTGTCCTCCGGCTCGCGACAAAGAAAAGCGCCACTCAAGCTTTCGCAGGCGCACTAGGCGTTGGAATCACAGCCTTCATGGTCCTAAGAGATGGCGGGACGGCTGCAGACTACTTTGTTCCGGGATTTTTCACGAATGGCGCCTACGCCACAGTCCTCCTGATCTCCATTCTGGTTAGATGGCCGCTTATTGGAGTACTTGTTGGAGCACTCACTGGCCACATAGCCAGTTGGCGCAAGGATTCGGCCAAGCTCAGACTTTTTACCTTGGTGACTGCAATCTGGGTAGTTATGTTTTCTCTTCGACTTCTGGTGCAAGTTCCGATGTATTTTGCGAACCTGATCGAGGCACTCGGTGTCGCGCGATTGATCATGGGCTTGCCGCTATATGCTTTAACTATTTGGTTGACTTGGCTGATGGTACGTCGCACGATTTCGACCAAGAACAACTGATAGCTTTAACCAGCAACGTCGCTGTAAATAGGAGGGACTTCTATGTCCAAAGTAAATAGTTTCGGTTCGGCCGACATTCTTAACGTTGGCTCAAAGAGCTACAAGATCTTCAAACTGAATTCAGTAGATTCAAAAACCCTTCCATACAGCCTCAAGGTTCTTCTTGAGAACCTGCTTCGCACCGAAGATGGCGCCAACATCACCGGCGAGCACATCAATGCGCTAGTCAACTGGGATCCATCTGCCGAGCCTGACGTAGAGATCCAGTTCACCCCAGCCCGCGTAATCATGCAGGACTTCACAGGTGTGCCGTGTGTGGTAGATCTAGCAACTATGCGCGAGGCAGTTGCTGAACTTGGCGGTGACCCAAAACGCATCAACCCACTTGCACCTGCTGAACTAGTCATCGACCACTCAGTGCAGATTGACGTAGCCGGTTCACCAGACGCATTCGAGCGCAACGTTGAATTTGAATACGCTCGAAATGGTGAGCGCTACCAGTTCCTTCGTTGGGGCCAAACCGCTTTTGATGACTTTAAAGTCGTTCCACCTGGCACCGGTATCGTGCACCAGGTAAACATCGAGTACCTTGCACGCACCATCATGGCCCGAGAAGTAGACGGCGAGCTCCAGGCTTACCCTGACAGCTGTGTCGGCACAGACTCGCACACCACAATGGTCAACGGCCTAGGCGTGTTGGGCTGGGGTGTTGGTGGCATCGAAGCCGAGGCAGCAATGCTTGGCCAGCCTGTATCAATGCTTATTCCTAAGGTGGTCGGCTTCAAGCTGACCGGCAAGATCGGCACCGGGGTCACCGCTACAGACGTAGTTTTGACCATTACTGAGATGCTTCGCAAGCACGGCGTCGTTGGCAAGTTCGTTGAGTTCTACGGCGCTGGTGTTTCTTCCGTTCCACTAGCGAACCGCGCGACCATCGGAAACATGAGTCCAGAGTTTGGTTCAACTGCCGCTATGTTCCCAATTGACGAAGTCACCCTGGACTACTTGCGCATCACAGGCCGTTCACAAGAGCAGATTGATCTTGTGGAGGCTTACACCAAGGCACAGGGCCTCTGGCACGACCCAAGCATCGAGCCTCGCTTCAGTGAATACCTAGAGCTAGACCTTTCTACCGTTGTGCCTTCTATCGCCGGTCCTAAGCGCCCTCAGGACCGTATCGTCCTTAGTGAGTCAAAGAAGGCTTTCGAGTCAGTTTTGCCTAGCTACTCAGCCGCAGCATCAAAGCCAACCGATGTAGCAGGTCAAGCGTTCAAAATTGACAATGGTCACGTTGCCATTGCATCTATCACTTCTTGCACCAACACCTCTAACCCTTCAGTGATGTTGGCTGCAGGTTTGGTAGCTAGAAAAGCCGTTGCAAAGGGCCTGAAGGCCAAGCCATGGGTAAAGACCTCGCTTGCTCCAGGTTCAAAGGTTGTCACCGAGTATTACAACAAGGCAGGCCTGACAAAGGATCTAGATGCCTTGGGCTTCAACCTGGTTGGCTATGGTTGTGCAACCTGTATCGGAAATTCAGGACCACTTTCTGACGAAATTTCAGAGGCGATCAACGCAAATGACCTAGCGGTCACCGCAGTTCTATCAGGAAACCGCAACTTCGAGGGTCGCATTTCTCCAGACGTCAAGATGAACTACTTGGCATCACCTCCGCTGGTAATCGCTTATGCGCTAGCAGGAACCATGGACTTCGACTTTGAGAACGATTCACTTGGAAACGACTCAGCTGGAAACCCTGTGTTCCTAAAGGACATCTGGCCAACTCCAGAAGAAGTCCAGGAGACCATCGACAGCTCGATCAACTCAGAGATGTTCAAGTCTCAGTACGCGGGCGTTTTTGAGGGTGACAACCGCTGGAAGTCACTGCCAACTCCAAAGGGTGACGTCTTCGAGTGGGATGCAAAGTCAACCTATGTACGCAAACCGCCTTATTTCGAGGGCATGCAGTTGACCCCAAGCCCGGTCAAGGACATAAACAATGCCCGCGTGCTGGCAAAGCTTGGAGACTCTGTCACCACTGACCACATCAGTCCAGCAGGTTCTATCAAGGCTGATTCACCAGCCGGAAAGTACCTAACTGAGCACGGCATTTCACGCGTGGACTTCAACAGCTACGGATCACGTCGCGGAAACCACGAAGTAATGATCCGCGGAACTTTCGCGAACATCCGTCTCCGCAACCAGCTATTGAATGACGTAGAGGGTGGCTACACTCGCGACTTCACACAGGCTGATGGCCCGCAGGCATTCATCTACGACGCTTCGAGCAACTACCAGAACCAGGGCACTCCGCTAGTAATTCTTGGCGGAAAAGAATACGGTTCTGGTTCATCTCGTGACTGGGCAGCAAAGGGAACCAGCCTTCTTGGAGTCCGTGCCGTAATCACTGAGAGCTTCGAGCGCATCCACCGCAGCAACCTAATCGGCATGGGTGTTTTGCCTCTACAGTTCCCGGCTGGTCAATCAGCTGATTCACTGGGCCTAGACGGCACTGAAGTATTCACTATCACCGGAATTGAGAAGCTAAACGAGGGCGTCACTCCAAAGACCGTTCGCGTAGTTGCAACCGCATCAAGCCACTCGGCAGCCGGCAAGGCTCCGATTGAGTTCGACGCAGTTGTTCGCATTGACACACCTGGTGAAGCTGACTACTACCGCAACGGTGGAATCCTTCAGTATGTTCTTCGAAGCTTGGT
This sequence comes from Actinomycetota bacterium, assembly GCA_041191585.1. Lineage (GTDB taxonomy): Bacteria > Actinomycetota > Actinomycetes > Actinomycetales > Microbacteriaceae > Rhodoluna. The sequence continues at coordinate 67,460 of JBEEOO010000002.1, read as the reverse complement.
TGCCTAGCCCGAGGGCATAAAAGGCTGTCAAGTTTGGTTATTTAGTTCATGTCGTTGCTTGAGAACATCAATGGTCCCAGAGACCTTGATGTCTTGAGCGCGACAGAGCTAGAACAACTGAGTTCTGAGATTCGTGAATACCTGATTCACACTGTCGCAAAAACAGGCGGTCACCTCGGACCAAACCTTGGCGTCGTAGAAACCACAATTGCGATACATCGCGTATTTGATTCGCCGAACGACTCGGTTATTTTCGACACCGGCCACCAGTCATACGTTCACAAGCTTCTAACTGGCCGTAAAGATCTTTCTCTGCTTCGAACCAAAGATGGCCCAGCTGGTTATCCTCAGCGCTCTGAATCTGTGCATGACATCGTCGAGAGTTCACACGCAAGTTCATCACTCTCTTGGGCCGACGGAATAGCAAAAGCTCATCGACTGACCGGTGAGAAAGACAGATATGTTGTTGCGGTAATTGGCGATGGCGCGCTTACCGGCGGCATGTCATGGGAAGCCCTAAATAACATTTCGGATGACAACGACCGCAAACTAGTCATCGTGGTAAATGACAACGGCCGCTCATACGCGCCAACTATCGGTGGTTTCGCTCGCTATCTGAATGGGCTCAGAACCGAACGCCTCTATCGACGCATGTACCGCCTCAGCAAGAGCTTCTTTTATAAGTTTGGACCACTTGGTCGAATGGCTTTCTCGACAGCTCGAGGAGCCGGCAAAGGGCTTTTGGGCAGCTTCGCACCTAAAGGTCTTTTTCCGAATCTCGACATCAAATACATCGGCCCGGTAGATGGCCATGACCTAGCTGCCATGGAGCAAGCGCTCGGTCAAGCCAAGAAGTATGGCAACCCCGTGATTGTTCACGCGATGACACAAAAGGGCAGAGGTTATGACCCAGCGCGACTTGATGAGGCTGATCAGTTCCACGCAGTAGGTTCAATCGACCCACTGACCGGAAAATCACTTGATACCGCTTCAAAGACAAGTTGGACCGATGTTTTTGGCGAGAGTTTAGTCAAACTTGCCGACGCAAACCCAAACATCGTTGGCGTAACCGGTGCAATGCTTATTCCGGTTGGCTTGAAGGCCCTTGCCGACAAATATCCTGACCGCGTTTTTGATGTGGGCATTGCAGAACAGCACGCACTAACCAGTGCAGCTGGTATGGCCTTCGGCGGACTGCATCCGGTAGTAGCTATTTATGCGACCTTTGCCAATAGAGCTTTCGACCAGTTGCTTATGGATGTTGCACTCCACAAAGCCGGAGTCACCCTGGTTCTTGATCGTGCCGGTGTCACCGGACCAGATGGCGCCAGCCACCATGGCATGTGGGACTTAGCCATGTTGCAGATCATCCCAGGTATTCAAATCTCTGCACCGAGAGATTCGCAACGCCTTGAAGAGTTGCTGGGTGAAGCGGTTGCGGTTGATGACGCGCTTACTGTTGTTCGCTTTCCTAAAGGCACAGTTTCGAATCAAATTAGTCAGATTTCTCGCACTTCAGATGGCGTAGACATACTCGCTCAAAATGCGAGCAAAGACGTGCTAATTGTTGCCGTTGGAGTCATGGCTGACGTAGCTCTTAAGGTCGCTGAACTGTTAGCGGCCCAGGGCATTGGTGCTACGGTTGTTGACCCGCGATGGGTGGTTCCGGTCAAGAAATCGATTTTAAGGATGGCCGCTGAACATCGCCTCGTGGTCACCGTTGAAGACGGTATAAAGGTGGGTGGCATTGGCACCCGAATCAGGCAGGACATGCGCGCAGCTGGCGTCGACACTGCTCTTAACGAGATTGGTCTGCCTGACGAGTTTCTTGAACATGCAAGTCGCGATCAAATTTTGGAACGAACCGGACTAACGGCTAAATCAATTGCTCACGACATTGTCGCCCAGGTTCTAGGCGCTAAAGTGCCACACGCAAGACCGCTTGATGAAACGAAAATTAACTCTGATTTTGGTCTTCAGAACCCGCAAAGCAACTAGCTAGCAGTTCAGCAACTATTGCAATTTGCCATTCGCGTGCGCCAACCTCGCGCAATCTCAGGGCTATCGTGGCGCTCTCACATAGGTTCAGATCCCAGCAAACCTGCCTGACATGATCAGGTGAAATTAGGTTCTCTTGCGGAAGTTCAAGATCGGCGGCCTTGGCAATTACCGCCTCTCGGGCCTTTTGCAAACGAGCAGCAGCTTCAGGGTGCTTACTTGGCCAGTTTCTATGATTAGGAATACCCTCTTGAGGCAATCTCTTTGGCGGCAACTCCCTAGCTTGAGCACCGTCACGAAGGGCAGCAAACCAAATGTCGATGAATGTTCGACTGCCCCGGCCAATGAAAGTCTTTAGTGACGCGAGCTCAGGTTTTGTCTTTGGGTTGGCCTTAATAGCGGCAATAATCGAGCGATCAGGAAGAATTCGTCCGGGGGAGACATCCATTTTTTGAGCCAGCGTCTCGCGGGCTTCCCAAAGAGATTTGAGAATGGCAAGTTGCTGCTGTTCTTTGAGCTCAATTGCACCTGAAGTGCCACGCCAGCGATCTGGCTTAGGCGGTTTTGGCTGAAAGTGCACCAGTGCATCAAATTCCTGCTGTGCCCACTGCGTTTTGCCCTGTGATTCAAGGAGAATCGCGAGGGCATCGCGAAGCTCATGCAGTACGTCCACGTCTAGCGCGGCGTAATTTAGCCAATCATCGGCGAGGGGGCGTTGACTCCAGTCGACTGCTGAGTGCTCTTTGGCAAGCCTTAAACCGATTAGCGATTCGCATACGCTGCCCAGCCCGACTCGTTCGAGATTTGCAAGCCGAGACGCCAGCTCGGTATCAAAAAGCTTGGTAGGAATGAGCCCCAACATCGCCAAGCAAGGAATGTCTTGCGAGGCGGCGTGCAGCAACCATTCGTCAGAAGCAAGAATTTTTGCTAGGTCTGCAAACGGCCCTTTTTCACCGTCTGGTGAAATAGCCACTGGATCAATCAGAAAAATGGGGGAGCCCGGACGATAAATCTGAACTAGATAGGCCCGTTGGCTGTACTTGAATCCGCTAGCGCGTTCTGCGTCTAATGCAAATGGCCCAGTGGCCGCTCTAAGACTGCTTACGGCATCACTAAGGCTATCTACAGTGTCTACAAAAACAACAGGGTTGCGTGGTGAGCCAAGAACCGGCAGATCTACCGATTCAAGCTGCTCTGAACTATCTGCCAATGCTGCCGACTCCAGTTGGAAGGTGCGGCAGACCGCTAACCATGCAGACCAGGTCTTGAAATGCCTCAAGATGTGGTCTTAGGTTGTCGCCCTTAGGCGACCATGAAGCGCGAATTTCTATCTCTGCATGATCAGGATCATTTGACAAGCCGCCGAAGCCGGTTGAGTGAATGCGGGTTGCAGTTCCTGCTTCGGCAAAGTAATCAGCGCCTCGCTGACGGAGCGCTTCTGAGAGCCAGTTCCAGGCAATTTCAGCCAGGCGTTCATCATTGGCGATATGCGCCTCTAGCGATGACTTTATGAAGCAGATTACGCGGCTTGAGCCACCCCAAGCCTCAACCTGCTTATCGTCTCGCAAGAATACGATTCGCCCTTCGCCCGCGTCAGCCGAGTGTAATTGACCGGCAATAACGTTGGCACATGCCGCCATTGCGTTTGCAGCAAGATCTTTCGGTGCGGCGATTTGGTGAACATCTAGTTCATCGCGCACGTCAGAGGCGCGCAGACTATTGGTCGCCAACTTGAAACTTGCCGACCATGCTTCTTGGGATTCGAATTCAAACATCTAGTTAGAGGTTAGTTTGCGCCTGAAATACATGAGGCTGCCACGCCGTTTGGCTATAGATAAAAGCGAACAAGAGTGAATTGAGCACTCTTCTTAAGTACTTCATAATCAGAGAACCCGAGTTCAAAAGGAAGGTCAATTAGCAGTTCTCGAAGGTCATCTAAATCAAAATCACCTGTGATTGACAAATCAAACTCATCCAGTGAGTTCTTCTCAAGCGCCTCGCTCAAAAGCGTGGGCCCGAATTCAACAAGAATGTTGTCAAATTCCAGCCGAAGTCGATGTAGCAAATCCGAAGCCGAACCGTTGATTACTTGAAATTGTTCACTTTGGCAGAGCCTGGCGAAGTCGGAACGGCTGCGCGAACTAATTATTCGCAGTGGCTTCCTGGTCGGACTGTAGTTGTTGGCACGCACTGTTTCACCGGAGCTAACAATCACATCAGCCCACTCTCGTGAGGCAAGCAGGTGCGCAAAGTCGGATGCGTTAGAAATGCCCTTGCTGCTGCCAGCTCGATCACGCCATTCGCCTGTATTCGATGCGACAAAAATGGCTCTGATTGGCACTAGGCGCTTTTCTCAGCCGTCTGTCGCTTGATACGCGCAAGCATGGCACGCATGCCGCGCATGCGGAGTGGTGAAACAGCTTCGCTTAAACCAAGCGTGCTAGGAAAATCGTCGTCGAAGCTAGATACTTCAGCGACACTCGCCCCGTCTAGCACCGAGTGCAATATGCTCGCGAAACCACGGGTGGTTGGAGCCTCTTCAGGTGCGGTAAAGAACAAATTTACTTTTGAATCATGCACCTCTACGAACAGAAACACCGGCGATTGACACTCTTCGACTCGCTCTAGAAGGTCCGGGTGATCTTGGTATCGATCCGGTAGCGCCGGAAGATTTTCACTGAACTCGAGTAGTAGTTGTAGGCGATCCTTCAAGGCAAAGGATTGAAAGTCCTCAGCGAGCTCGGTAGCTCTCGCGACAGCGGTCAATTAGGCAGCCTTAGGCGCTGGCGCAACGCCAGGCTCAACACCCTTGACGATAGGAACACCCACCAATGAGCCCCATTCAGTCCATGAGCCGTCGTAGTTGCGAACATTGGTGAAACCAAGAAGGTAGTTCAACACAAACCAGGTGTGGCTTGAACGCTCTCCGATGCGGCAGTAGGCAATTACGTTGTCACCGTTACGAAGACCAGCGCCATCCAAGTAGATTGCCTCAAGTTCGGCACGCGTCTTGAAAACTCCGTTCTCGCCAGCAGCCTTAGCCCAAGGAACAGACTTTGCACTCGGAATGTGTCCGCCGCGAAGTGCACCCTCATCTGGGTAGGCAGGCATGTGGGTGCGTTCACCCGAATACTCTTCTGGGGAGCGGACATCGATTAGAGGGTTACCGAAGTGCTTAAGGACATCGTCCCTGAAAGCTCGTAGAGTGCTGTCGTCACGCTTGATAACTGGATACTCGACTGCGGTCACCGAAGTGGCATCTTTAGTAAGTTCACGACCTTCAGCAATCCACTTATCGCGGCCACCATCAAGCAAGCGCACATCAGCGTGACCGAACAGCTTGAATACCCACAAAGCGTAAGAAGCCCACCAGTTCGACTTGTCGCCATAGATCACGACGGTGGTGTCACGAGAAATGCCCTTTGAGCCAAGCAGCTGCGCAAAAGCTTCATCAGAAACGTAGTCACGGGTGACTGGGTCATTTAGATCGGTGTGCCAGTCTATTTTTACGGCACCTGGAATGTGGCCGGTTTCATAAAGAAGAACATCTTCGTCTGACTCGACTACAACCAGGCCGGCGGTGTTGAGGTTATCTGCGAGCCATGAAGTGCTGACTAGAACTTCTGGGTGCGCATATTCCGCAAATTTCGGGTCGTTGTCGAATGAAATAGACATGACTGCTTTCTTCTCCTTGATTTAGACTTACTTCAAGGTTAACTCGTCAAATCGTGCGTGTCTCCCAATTCGTAACAATCAGAAAAAAATGACTGCAAATCAAATCACACTGACAACACGCACGCCCTCTGTATCGGTCAGTGAGCTGCTTTCGCAGCTTGTACCTCCTCGAGAATTTAGAACCTCAAGTTTCGATAATTATCGGCCTGATGCGAACTTCACAAGCCAAGCTAGGGCTGTTGCACACTGCCACACGTTCTTGTCTGGCAAATCAAAGTCGGGACTATTCGCAAAGCGCGTTGAACCGAAAGCTGGAATTTATTTAGACGGCGGTTTTGGCGTTGGCAAGACCCACCTTTTGGCCTCGCTATTCCATTCATTCCGCGGCAAAAAGCTTTTCGGCTCGTTCCTCGGCTATACCGACCTAATCGGTGTCCTTGGTTTCTCAAAGACCGTTGAAGAGCTCGCCAAGTATGACTTCATCTGCATTGATGAGTTTGAGCTAGATGACCCAGGTGACACCATGATGATGTCTCGCCTGCTTTCCGAGTTGCAGCCAAAGGGAGTTCGATTCGCGGCTACTTCCAATACTCCGCCGAACGCACTCGGAGAAGGCCGTTTTGCTGCGGCTGACTTTCAACGCGAAATTAGTGCAATGGCAGGTCGTTTCGAAATTATTTCAATCGACGGCGAAGACTATCGACACAGACCATCAGACGCACATGTTGCAGTACTAAACGATTCTGAACTGTCTGCCTGGGCGAACGAGCACGAGGGCGATGTCGCTGTGGATGACTTCGACGCGCTCTTAAAGCATCTTTCAAAGCTTCATCCAAGCCGCTATGTAAACCTTCTTGACGGAGTGAATGCAATCGCAGTTAAGAATGCCCGACAGCTGCATGACCAGGTCGAGGCACTTCGGTGGGTAGCGTTTGTTGATCGACTATATGAAAATCAGATCGCACTTCAGGCCAGTGGGGTAGCAGTAACCGAGATGTTCTCAGAAGAAATGAAACATGGCGGCTATCGCAAGAAGTACCTTCGAGCCATTTCGCGGGCTGGCTCATTAAGCTCGCGCTAATAAATTTGTTAACAAACGCGAAACATAACCAACACCAAAACTGAAATACAAGCCTCTCAAAATAGACGCAAGCGCATTCGTGGCGTCGTTGTTTATTTAGAGAGAGGTAAACAAATGGATCAGGGAAATACCGCATTTGTATTAATTTCAGCAGCACTTGTGTTGCTCATGACGCCAGGATTGGCGTTCTTCTATGGCGGAATGGTGAAGGCCAAGAGCGTTGTAAGCATGATGATGCTTTCGTTCGGTTCGCTGGCACTAATTGCTGTTCTATGGATTCTTTATGGATATGCAATTGCATTCGCTAACGCTGGAAGCGCGACATTCTTTGGAATCGACGGATGGTTCGGAATTGACACATCTTTCCTTGGTCTTGAGGCTCAGGTAGCCGAATCAGCAGACCCGCAGGGTGCATTCCCTTCACTGGCATTCGTTGCGTTCCAGGCAACCTTCGCCATCATCACCGTTGCCCTAATTTCTGGCGCTATCGCTGACCGTGCAAAATTTGGTGCCTGGATGGTGTTTGCCGGACTTTGGGCAACCTTGGTTTACTTTCCGGTCGCAAACTGGGTCTTCAACTTCACTCTAGAAGACGGCAAAGTAGTTGACGGTGGCTGGATTGTTTACAACCTAGGCGCAATCGACTTCGCTGGCGGAACCGCCGTACACATCAATGCCGGTGCTGCTGGTTTGGCTCTGGCGATCATCCTTGGCAAGCGTTTTGGCTTCAGCAAAGGCATCACTCAGCCGCACAACGTGCCACTAACCCTTCTTGGCGTTGCGCTGCTGTGGTTCGGTTGGTTCGGTTTCAACGCCGGTTCAGAGGTAGCAGCTGACGGTCTTGCATCGGTTGCATTCATCAACACCATTGGTGCACCTGCAGCGGCGATGCTCGGTTGGATCTTCGTCGAGAAACTAAAGCACGGCAAGGCAACGTCAATCGGGGCCGGTTCGGGTGCAATTGCCGGTTTGGTTGCCATCACTCCAGCCTGTGCTTCACTTGATCCAGTTTGGGCTCTTCTTCTTGGCGCAGTTGCCGGAATCCTCTGTGCACTTGCCGTTGACCTAAAGTTCAGCTTTGGATTCGACGACTCACTTGACGTAGTCGGCATCCACCTTGTTGGTGGAATCGTGGGCACACTGTGGATCGGAATTTTCGGCAACGGCGTAGGCGCAGCATTCGGTTTCGGATTCGATCAACTTGCCAAGCAGGCAATTGGTGCCGGTGCAGTTCTAGTGTTCTCGTTCGTGATGGCCCTGATCATCGGATTCATCGTCGAGAAGACCATTGGATTCCGAGTAAAGGCAGAAGACGAAATTGCCGGTATCGACACCGTGGTTCACGGAGAAGAGGCTTATGCATTCGGGGCAGACCGAGGCTAGTTTTCAGCAGCCACTAAACAGGGGTTCCATTGGAGCTCCTGTTTAGTGCTGTCCGGCGTTAAATGCATCACCACAAATAGAAAGAATCGAAATGACATCAGACAATAGCTTGTTCTTGATGATTTGCACCGCATTGGTGCTTTTCATGACTCCTGGCCTCGCATTTTTTTATGGTGGACTAGTTCGAGCATCCAGTGTTGTATCGATGATGATGATGAGCATCGGTTCGCTGGGCCTCATCGCTTTTATGTGGATCGTTTTCGGCTACGCGATTTCATTTAGCAATGCCGGTCAGGGAAACTTCTTCGGAATTGATGGCGTTTTCGGAATTGACCTAAACAACATTTTTCTTGCAGACCTAACCAATCAAGCCAAAAGCGGCGAAGCCTTTGGTCTCTCGTTTGCCGGTTTCCAGGGCACATTTGCAGTAATCACGGTTGCGCTTATTTCAGGCGCAATTGCCGATCGCGCCCGGTTCGGCTCTTGGATGATTTTCGCCGGCATCTGGGCAACGGTCGTTTACTTTCCAGTGGCGAACTGGGTCTTCAACTTCACGACAAAAGACGGAAAAGTCGTTGATGGTGGCTGGCTGGTTTATAACATTGGGCTCTTGGACTTTGCTGGTGGAACTGTAATTGAGGTGTCATCCGGTGCGGCGGCACTTGCGGTTGCATTGGTAGTGGGGAAGCGTTTCGGCTTCACCAAAGGTATGCACGCGCCGCACAACGTGCCGCTGACACTTATCGGCGCAGCGATTCTCTGGTTCGGCTGGTTTGGCTTCAATGCTGGTTCAGAGTTGGCAGCCGACGGTGTGGCGTCACTTGCTTTCGTCAATACGCTTGCAGCCCCAGTGGGCGCAATGGTCACCTGGATGATCTTCGAAAAAATTGTCCACGGAAAACCAACTTCCGTAGGTGGTGCGAGCGGTGCGGTGGCGGGATTGGTAGCAATCACTCCTTCTTGCGCTTACTTGCACCCAATTTGGGCGCTACTGCTCGGAGCTGTAGTGGGAGTTGTATGTGCATTGGCGATCGATTTGAAGTTTGTACTTGGTTTCGATGATTCATTGGACGTTGTCGGCATCCACCTTGTCGGCGGAATAGTCGGAACTCTTTGGGTGGGTCTATTTGGAACAAACGTTGGCGCCGTTTTCGGTAACGGTTTTGATCAATTGGGCAAGCAGGCACTCGCCGTTGCCGTGGTTTTGGTTTACAGCTTTGTGTTGGCATATGCAATTGCTTGGCTCATTCAAAAGACGATTGGCTTCCGAGTCACTAGCACCGATGAAATTGCCGGAGTTGACCTTGTGCAACATGGTGAGACTGCCTATTCGCAGGCGGATCCTCGATGGAGCTGGAAGGGCTAGCTCGATGAAAATTGAAGGCGTGGCGCAGTTTGCAAAGTCTCACAATTTTGATGTAGAGTAGCCAAGGCTTCAGTGATGAAGCAACGCGGATGTGGCTCAGTTGGTAGAGCACAACCTTGCCAAGGTTGGGGTCGCGAGTTCGAATCTCGTCATCCGCTCGCATGGGCGCAAGCCTCAAATTTCATAGCGTAAGTTGTGAATAGCTTGGTGGAGTGGCTGAGCGGCCCAAAGCAACAGCCTGCAAAGCTGTAAACCCACGGGTTCAAATCCCGTCTCCACCTCCAGAATTACCACGGTCGATTGGCGCAGCGGTAGCGCACTTCCTTGACATGGAAGGGGTCACTGGTTCGATCCCAGTATCGACCACTGACAGGGCTCACAATGTGAGCCCTTTTCGTTTAACCGAACCAGTAACTCTCGCTCGCTAGTTCGATCCCAGTATTGACCATTGAAAGTAAAAACCCCGACCTAAGTCGGGGTTTTCTTATTTGGAAAGCTTGAGGATTTTTGCTGTTGCAGCAAGCGAGGCAGCGGCTCGATCCGGGTCTTTTGAAAGCGCATTGCGATAACTCGGCAAAATACTCTGGAGTGTCGACAAGTTGCCCTCAATGATTTGCGGCTGAGTTTTTTCAAGCACGCCCAACATCGCAAATACGGCCGTGGAGGCACCAGGAGATGCGCCGAGAAGGCCAGCAATTGAGCCATCTGAAGCAGAAACTACCTCGGTGCCAAACTGAAGCACACCGACCTTTTTGGCGTCTTTCTTGATAATTTGTGCGCGTTGGCCAGCATTTAGCAATTGCCAGTCTTGAATTTTCGCAGTTGGCATGAATGCCTGAAGCGACTCGAACTTTTTCGCCTTGGTCTTTACTAGTTCACCAATCAGATACTTGATCAAACCAAAGTTTCCGAGGCCAACGGCCAAATATGGAAGCAAGTTTGACGGCCTGATGGATTTAGGCAGGTCAAAAATCGAACCGTTCTTAAGGAACTTAGGGTTTGCAGTCGCGTAAGGACCGAATAGCAAGCTCTTTTCACCGTCAACCACACGGGTGTCTAGGTGAGGAACTGACATAGGGGGAGCACCAACCGAAGCCTGGCTGTAGACCTTGGCCTGATGCGCGGCCACCAACTTAGGGTTCGAAGTCTTTAGCCATTGGCCACCGACTGGGAACGTTCCGTAGCCCTTAGCCTCAGGAATACCCGACTTTTGCAGAAGCTTCAATGCCCAACCGCCAGCACCGACAAATACGAACTTTGCTTCGACCTTTAAAGATCGACCGCCATTCAGATTCTTTGCAACAATTTGCCAGTTTGAGTTAGTTAGACGGTGCACACCGACAACCTCGTGCGAGGTCTTAAGTTCGGCACCCTGGCTAGCAAGGAACTTAAATAGTTGCCGAGTAATTTCACCAAAATCAACATCGGTACCCGACTCGAGGCGAGTGGCAGCGATTTTCTGGCCCTTGCTGCGCCCTTCAATAAGTAGCGGTGCCCACTTAGCAATCTGTGAATAGTCCTCGCTGTATTCCATACCCGCGAATAGCGGTTGATCTTTCAGTGCACTAAATCGACGAGAAAGGTAATCAACGTCTTTGTCGCCCTGAACGAAAGTCATGTGGGGAGTGGAATTTATGAATGAAGACGGATTCTTGAGAATTCCAACTGATACAAGGTGTGACCAAAACTGACGAGACAGCTGAAACTGCTCGTTGATGTCAATCGCCTTGGCGGCTGACGGCACGCCCTTGTCTGGAGCGTCTGGCATGTAATTGAGCTCACAAAGAGCGGCATGTCCGGTTCCTGCGTTATTCCAGGCATTTGAGCTCTCTAGAGCAAAGTCCTCGAGTCGCTCTAGCGTCAGAATTGACGTCTTAGGAGCAAGGAGCTTGATGAATGTGCCGAGAGTAGCGCTCATTACGCCACCACCGATAAGAACTACGTCGTACTTTTTCGAGATACTCACCGGTAAAGCATAACTTTGAAAGCTTGATACAGCCGACTAAACCGAGGTGCCAACCAACATTCCGATGCCGTAAGTAATACCCATAGTCAATAGGCTCACAATTACGTTTCGAACAATCGCAAAACCTGATCGTGCGCCGCCAATTTTTGCGCCCACGTAGCCGGTAATGGCAAGCGAAGCAACTACGGCCGCAACTGTGACCTGGATACGATAATCAACCCATGGGCCAGTCACAGCAAGAAGTGGAAGCACTGAACCTCCGGCAAAGGCCACGAAAGAAGCAAGCGCGGCCTGCGAAGGTGAGACGTGCTGCTCAGAATCAATTCCGAGCTCAGCCTCAGCATGCGCCTTGAGCGCATCCTTTGCGGTTAGTTCTTCGGCAACCTTTGTTGCTAGTTCAAACGACAGACCCTTTTGTTCGTAGAACCAAGCGAGTTCACGCAACTCGACCTCAGGCTGCTCAGCTAGTTCTTTGCGCTCTTTCTCGAGCGAAGCCTTTTCTGAATCTTTCTGGGCAGAAACAGATGTGTACTCTCCGCCGGCCATTGAAATCGAGCCTGCAACCAGGCCTGCAACGCCGGCAATCAAAATGGCATTTGAGTCTGTGGTTGCACCGGCGACACCCATAACCAAGCCGGCTGTTGAGACGATGCCGTCATTCGCGCCTAGCACGCCGGCACGCAACCAATTGAGTTTTGCTGCCATCGCGTTTCTTTGAAACTCTTGATTGATCAGAATCTGCTCATCGAGTTCATTGAGATTCGAGTTCTTCATACTGGTTACACAACACCACAATTGCCAGCGATTTCTAGCAAGGCTCGCCTAAACCAGTCATTAGACTGACTCGGTAGTAGTTCAGATAGGGCACGAAAAACCATGCAAATTCTCGTAGATTCAACCGCCACAGAGCTGGCCGACGGTGGCTCTGGATTCGAACTATTCACTTCACGCACAATCGTTGCGATGCGAGTCAACGGCGAACTTCGCGATCTAGCTCACAAACTTGCCGATGGCGACAAAGTTGAAGCCATCGAGATTTCATCACCAGACGGACTGAACATCCTGCGCCACTCTGCCGCGCACGTGCTAGCCCAAGCAGTTCAAAACATCAACCCAGAAGCAAAGCTAGGAATCGGCCCTCCGATCAAGGATGGTTTTTACTACGACTTCGATGTAGTTGACGCTTTCACCCCGGAGGATTTGAAGTCGCTTGAAAAGGCGATGCAGAAAATAATTCAATCGGGGCAGCGATTCATTCGACGCGTTACCAATGAGGGTGACGCGACGGTCGAGCTCTCAGCAGAGCCATACAAGCTAGAACTAATCGGGCTCAAGGGCTCAGATCTTGGCGAGGGTTCTGCAGAAGTGGGTGCCGGCGAACTCACTATTTATGACAACGTCGACCCGCAAACTGGTGAAACTGTTTGGCGAGACCTTTGCCGCGGTCCGCACCTGCCAAATACCAGAATGATTGGCAATGGCTTCGCTCTTACTCGCAGCGCAGCAGCTTATTGGCGCGGCAACGAAAACAACAAGCAACTTCAGCGCATCTACGGAACCGCGTGGCCGAGCAAGGATGAGTTGCGCGCTCATCAGGAGCGCCTTGAAGAGGCTGCAAAGCGCGACCACCGTCGCCTCGGTCAAGAGCTAGACCTTTTCTCATTCCCTGACGAAATCGGTTCGGGTCTTGCCGTATTCCACCCAAAGGGTGGCATCATGCGCCGCGTGATGGAGGACTATAGCCGCAAGCGCCACGAAGAATCTGGCTATGAGTTTGTTTATTCACCTCACATCACCAAGTCGAATTTGTTCGAAATCAGCGGTCACCTTGGCTGGTATGCCGACGGTATGTTCCCGCCGATGAAGATGGATGAAGAAGTCGATGAAAATGGCGTGGTGCGCAAACAGGGTCAGGATTACTACCTGAAACCGATGAACTGCCCTTTCCACATTCTGATTTTCAAGTCACAGGCCCGTTCGTATCGCGACCTTCCGCTGCGCATGTTTGAATTCGGAAGCGTTTATCGCTACGAGAAGTCAGGCGTTCTGCACGGCTTGACTCGCGTTCGCGGAATGACTCAAGACGATGCCCACCTATTTGTCACCCCCGACAACATGGAGCAAGAGTTAACCGATGTCATCAACTTTGTACTCGGCCTTTTGCGCGACTACGGTCTAGACGACTTTTACCTCGAGCTTTCGACCCGCGAAGAAGGCAATCCGAAATTCGTGGGCGCTCCAGAAATCTGGGATAAGGCAACCGCGACACTAGAGCGAGTCGCAGCTGCTACCGGTCTCGAGCTTGTGCCAGATCCAGGTGGCGCCGCATTCTATGGCCCGAAGATTTCGGTACAAGCGCGTGATGCAATCGGTCGCACTTGGCAGATGTCAACAGTTCAGCTCGACTTCAATTTGCCAGAACGATTTGACCTAGAGTTCACCGCAGCAGACGGAACCAAGCAGCGTCCGGTCATGATTCACCGTGCCCTATTTGGTTCAATTGAGCGTTTCTTTGGAGTCCTTACTGAACACTACGCCGGCCACTTCCCGCCATGGCTTGCCCCTGTTCAAGTAGTTGGAATCCCGGTTGCCGATGAGTTCTCTGGCTACTTGCACGATGTCGCCGCCAAGCTTCGCAGTCACGGTGTTCGAGTCACAATCGACGACTCTGATGACCGCATGCAAAAGAAGATTCGCAAGCACACTATGGATAAAGTTCCGTTCCAACTGATTGCAGGTGGCGAAGACCGAGACGCTGGTGCTGTGAGCTTCCGATACCGCAACGGCCAGCAAGACAACGGTGTGCCAATCGACGAGGCCGTAGAGCGCATTCTCGAAGCAATCCGCACCAAAGCACAGGTCTAACCGTGACCGGGCCGGATTTGCAGTCTTCTAGCGAACTTCCAGGTGTTCCGAATTCTTTTCAACACCTCTGGACGCCTCACCGACTTGTATATATTCAGCATGGTCAGCAGCCAAGCGACGATCAATGCCCTTTCTGCATTGCGCCAAGCAAGCCTGACGACGAAACTCTGATTGTTTACCGTGGCAAAACGGCTTTTGCTCTGCTGAACCTGTTTCCATACAACTCTGGTCACATGTTGGTTTGCCCATACCGACACGTAGCAAGCTATGACGATGCAACCCCTGAAGAAGTTGCTGAAATTGGGCAGATTACCCAGACTGCGATGAAGGTACTTCGCCAAGTATCAAAGGCACAAGGATTCAATCTAGGAATGAATCAGGGGCAGCTAGCCGGGGCGGGAATCGCCAGTCACCTTCATCAGCACATTGTTCCTCGCTGGCTTCACGATGCGAATTTTTTTCCGATCATCGCCGAAACCAAGGCTCTTCCGAAATTACTGGGTGAGGTCAGAGCAGAGATTGCCAATGCCTGGCCTAAAGACTCGGATTCTTAAGCCGCTGGCTCACCCGTAGAATTTGAGCATGAGCATTTCGCAGAATTCACAAAAAGCAGTTGGCACCCCACTAGTCAAGCGCGGCCTAGCCGAGATGATGAAGGGTGGCGTAATCATGGACGTCGTCACTCCTGAGCAGGCAAAGATTGCTGAAGATGCCGGTGCCGTAGCTGTTATGGCTCTAGAACGTGTGCCAGCTGACATTCGCGCTCAGGGTGGCGTTTCTCGCATGAGCGACCCAGACATGATCGACGGAATCATCAAAGCGGTTTCAATCCCAGTAATGGCCAAGGCACGTATCGGCCACTTCGTAGAAGCACAAATCCTTCAGGCGCTAAAAGTTGACTACATCGATGAGTCTGAGGTTCTGAGCCCTGCTGACTATGTAAACCACATCGACAAGTGGAACTTCGATGTTCCATTTGTCTGCGGTGCCACCAACCTAGGCGAGGCTCTTCGCCGCATCACCGAGGGTGCAGCCATGATTCGCTCAAAGGGCGAGGCCGGCACCGGCGATGTCTCTGAAGCCATGAAGCACATTCGCACCATCAACGGTGAAATCCGTGCACTAGCAGCTAAGACCGAAGATGAACTGTATGTTGCCGCTAAGGAGCTTCAGGCACCATACGAGCTCGTTCACGAAGTAGCACGCACCGGCAAACTTCCGGTGGTTATGTTCGTTGCAGGTGGCGTCGCTACTCCGGCAGATGCAGCATTGATGATGCAACTTGGTGCCGATGGCGTGTTTGTTGGCTCAGGCATCTTCAAGTCAGGCAACCCTGCAGCTCGTGCTGCAGCAATCGTCAAGGCGACAACTTTCTATAACGACCCAGATGTTCTAGCCAACGTCTCGCGCGGTCTCGGTGAAGCAATGGTTGGCATCAATGTCAGCGACCTGCCTGCACCGCACCGATTGGCTGAGCGCGGCTGGTAATAGCCGATGACAATCGGAGTTCTCGCGCTGCAAGGAGACTTCAGGGAACATCAGCAAACGTTGGACTCGATTAATGTCGTGAACATCCAAGTTCGCACAATTGCCGATCTTGACCGCTGTCGAGGGCTCATCATTCCCGGTGGCGAATCAACTGTTATTCAAAAACTTGCTGTGGCGTTCGATCTTTTCGACGAGCTCAGCACTCGAATTCGAAACGGCCTGCCAACATTCGGAACCTGTGCCGGTTTGATCATGCTTGCAGATCGGATTATTGACGGCATTCCAGGGCAGCAGGGCTTCGGTGGTCTGAACATCTCAGTTCGTCGAAACGCTTTCGGCAATCAACTTGATTCATTTGAAGCCGATTTAAGTTTTGCGGGCATCGAATCGGCAGTTCACGCGGCGTTTATCCGGGCACCAATTGTTGAGTCGGTCGGCGAAGGCGTAGAGGTTCTCTCGCAACTAGATGATGGGCGAGTGGTTGCCGTTCGACAGGGTCACCTAATGGGAATCTCGTTTCACCCCGAAGTGACCGGCGAAAACCGCATTCACCAGCTTTTCGTTGACTCAATTCTGTAAACTCGTTGAGTTATAACCAAGCACAGGAGTTCTGATGTCAGGCCATTCCAAATGGGCAACCACCAAACACAAAAAAGCAGCTATTGATGGCAAGCGCGCGAAACTATTCGCGAAGCTAATCAAGAACATCGAAGTAGCGGCCCGTCTTGGTGGCCCTGACATCGACGGCAACCCGACTCTTTATGACGCAATTCAAAAGGGTCGCAAGTCTTCGCTCCCTAGCGACAACATCGATCGTGCGGTCAAGCGCGGTGCCGGCGTTGGTCAAGACGCTGTCGATTATCAAAACATCATGTATGAGGTCTATGGCCCTAGCGGTGTAGCTCTTCTAGTTGAGTGTCTAACTGACAACAAGAACCGCGCGGCGGCTGAGGTTCGTCTTGCCGTCACTAAAAACGGCGGAACCATGGCTGACCCAGGAAGCGTTTCATACATGTTTAGCCGCAAGGGCGTAATCGTAGTCTCTGCCGAAGGTGGCGTCACGGAAGACGCAATTCTTGAGGCAGTTCTTGAGGTTGGCGTCGAAGACATCGAGAACCGTGGCGACCAGTTCATCATCACGACCGACCCAAGCGACATGGTTGCGGTTCGCACGGCGCTTCAGAGTGCCGGCATCGACTATGAATCTGCCGACTCTGAGTTCGTCTCGTCAATGCCGGTTCAGACTGAAGTTGATGCCGCTAGAACTGTTTTGAAGCTAATTGACGCACTCGAAGACAGCGATGACGTTCAAAATGTTTATACCAACTTCGACATGTCAGCCGAAGTTCAGGCGCAGCTAGAAGCCGAATAAGCATGATTCGCATCATGGGAGTTGACCCTGGTTTAACTCGCTGTGGTGTCGGAGTAATCGAAGCAGGAAACTCTCGAAGCGTTAGCTACATTGCAGTAGAGACGCTAGTAAGCCCAAAAGAGGCTGATGTTCGCGATCGTATCGGAGCAATATCGATTCGCCTCGAGGCTCTGATTGTTGAACACAAACCTGATCGAATAGCCCTAGAGCGAGTTTTCTCGCAACAGAATTTGCGCAGCGTTATGGGAACCGCGCAGATCAGCGGTGTGGTGTTTTACCTCGCCAGTAAGCACTCCATACCGGTAGAAATGCACACGCCGACCGAGGTAAAAGCTGCAGTAACCGGGTCAGGCAGGGCGGCGAAACCGCAAGTGGGTGAAATGGTTAAGAAGATTCTCAAACTCGACGAGATCCCGAAACCTGCAGACGCTGCCGACAGCTTGGCAATCGCGATCTGCAACGCTTGGCGCCAAGGAATTGTCGAAGTTGGTGGAGCGACTAACGCTCAACAAGCATGGAAATCAGCTATAGCGGCATCCCAGAGCAAGAAGCGAAGCTAGTTAGCATTAGCTGGTGATTGTTCAACTAACTGGCAAAATCCTGGAAAGCTCAATTGGGCGTCTAGTGATTGACGTCAACGGCGTCGGCTACGAGCTAATCACGCCAGCAAAACAGTTTGCTGGGTTAAGAATCGGCGATGTTGTGACCGCAAAGACTGCTCTGGTAATTCGCGAAGACGCTCACACATTGTTTGGTTTTGAAGATGCGGCATCTAAACAACTGTTTGCCTCACTTCACAGCGTTTCGGGAGTCGGGCCAAAGTCAGCAATCGCAGTGCTTTCGCACTGGGATGCCGAGGTCATCGCTGAAGCAATTGCCGATGGCAACGACAAAGTGTTTAGTGCCGTTTCAGGCATTGGCCCAAAGACCGCAAAGTTGATCTGCGTTACACTGGCCGGCAAGATTTCAGCTACTTCTGCAGGTGCATCTCCGATCGCCAACGACGTAATCAAGGCTCTAGTTGGCCTGGGCTGGAATGAAGCGGCGGCTGCTAAGACCGTAAAAGCATCGCTCGAAGAACTGCCCGGAATGAGTGCAGCAGAACTTTTGAAGGCGAGCTTGGCATCAGTTTCAACCGCGAAGGTATCTAACTAGGCATGACCGACCTAACCAACCCAGTAGCCGAGACCAGCGAATTGGTTTTCGAGTCTGCTTTGCGACCGAAGTCGCTAGACGAGTTCATCGGTCAACAAAAAGTCAGAGAACAGCTGCGTCTGGTTCTGGCGGCTTCAAAAAAACAGGGGAGAACCGCTGATCACGTTCTGCTCGCCGGTCCTCCTGGACTCGGAAAAACGACCCTTGCCCTGATTGTTTCAGCTGAAGCCAACCAGCCACTTCGACTTTCGAGCGGTCCAGCGATCCAGAGTGCCGGTGACCTAGCCTCAATCTTGAGCTCGCTGCAGCCTGGTGAGGTTCTGTTCATCGATGAGATTCATCGCATGTCCAAAGCTGCCGAAGAAATGCTCTATCTGGCAATGGAAGATTTTCGTGTCGATGTAATGGTTGGCAAAGGCCCCGGCGCAACATCGCTGCCCCTAGAGATTGCGCCATTCACCCTTGTGGGCGCGACAACCCGTGCAGGCATGCTGCCAGGACCATTGCGCGACCGATTCGGCTTCACTGCAAATATGGAGTTCTATTCAGAAGAAGAGCTCTCGGGCGTTATTCGCAGAGCCAGTGCACTTCTTAATCTGCAAATCGACGAGTCAGCGGTTCTTGAAATCTCGCGCCGCTCGCGAGGCACGCCACGAGTTGCCAATCGACTTTTGAGAAGAGTTCGTGACTATGCCGTTGTAAACGAGATCCCGTCGATAACTGCCGCCGCAACTGATACGGCATTGGATCTTTTTGAGGTCGATGAACTCGGACTCGACCGACTCGATCGCGATGTTCTAAATGTCTTGGTCAACAAGTTTGCCGGGCGGGCAGTCGGTCTATCTACTATCGCTATTTCGGTTGGCGAAGAGCAAGAAACCATTGAGGCAATGGTTGAGCCATATCTGGTTAGACAGGGCCTTATCGCTCGAACTCCACGCGGCCGCGTTGCCACGGATTTAGCTGTGGCTCACCTCACCAAACACGCTAAATAACCACGCCGTTCGCCTATAATCTAGGGAGCGCCGTTTGGCGCATTCCTTTTTTAGAACAGGCACTTTAATAATGAAGCCAGAAGATTCAATTCTTTTAGTTGCGCTAGCAGCCCTAATTTTCATGATGTTTTGGAACAGCCGCAAGCGCAAGAAGCAGGCCGAGCAGCTACAGGGTCAGCTGACTAAAGGCACCGCAGTTGTATTGCACAGCGGCATTTACGGCGTCATTGAGTCGATCGATAGCGAGCGCGCTGTCATCGTTTCTGCAGGCTCAAAGATTGAAGTAGCCAAGGCAGCAATACGTGGCGTAGATGTCAACGCAAAGCCTGCCCCTAAGGTTGCCGCAAAGACCGCAGCCAAGCCAGCTGCAAAGAAGACCACAGCTTCAAAGCCAGCAGCCAAAAAGCCTGCTGCTAAGAAGCCAGCCGCTAAGTAAACCAAGGAATACCTTTGTCTGAAAACGCTTTTCTGAAGTCTGCGCGCAAAAAGCTCGTTTGGCTTGTCGTCATCATTCTTGGCCTAGCCGGCATCATCGGCCTTGGCGCGGCAACCAATCAAGGCGCCTCTTTCACTCCGAAACTAGCCCTTGATCTTCAGGGTGGAACAGAAATAATTCTGTCTCCGCTTCTTGAAGACGGCAAAGAGATTTCAGAAGAGCAGCTAGCCCAGGCGGTATCAATTATTCGCCAGCGTGTTGACGCCTCAGGTGTTAGCGAAGCTCAGATCAACACCCAAGGAAACGGAAACATAATTGTTTCAATTCCTGGAACCCCAGATGAGAACACACTCAAGCTAATTCGCAGCAGCGCAAAGCTAGAGTTCCGTCCAGTTCTAGCCGCATCGGCAAGTGCGACCGCGACCGTTGGTGAAGACGGCAAGACCACTCCGGCTCCTGCTACCTCATCAAGCCCAATTGAAGGCATCGACAGCTCAGTTATCGCAGCATTCGACGCCCTTGACTGCAACACTTCATTCCGCCAGCCAGGTCAGATTGATGACCCAACTCAGCCACTTATCACCTGTGACACTTTCTTCTCTGAGAAGTACATACTTGGTCCGGTTGAAATTGAAGGCTCGACCATCTCAGATGCGAACGCAGGCACCGTCACCACTTCAAGTGGTGCAAGCACCAATACTTGGGCCGTGAACCTTGATTTCAACAACAAAGGCACTGAGCAGTTCGCTGCGGTCACCAAGCGCCTATTCCCGCTAACTGAACCAAACAACCGTTTTGCCATCACCCTTGATGGCTACGTAATCACCGCGCCGTCGACAAATGCAGTGATTACAAATGGTTCAGCTCAGATCACCGGCTCATTCGATCGCGTTTCGTCTAAGTCACTTGCTGATCAGCTGAAGTATGGCTCACTGCCAATTGGTTTTGAAGTTCAGAGCCAGGCGAACATCTCCGCGACACTAGGCTCTGAACAGCTCAACATCGGTCTGCTTGCCGGTCTAGTCGGTCTGATTCTTGTGGTTATTTACTCGGTCTTCCAATACCGCGGCCTGGCGATTGTCACCATTGGTTCATTGGTGGTCGCGGCAATCCTGGTCTACCTAACCATCAGCGTTCTCTCATGGCGCCAGGGTTACCGCTTGTCACTTGCAGGTGTTGCTGGTTTGATTGTTGCAATCGGTATCACCGCTGACTCATTCATCGTCTACTTCGAGCGCGTTCGCGATGAGCTGCGCGATGGTCGCGGCCTTGACAGCGCTGTTGATCAGGGCTGGAAGCGCGCACTACGCACAATCATCGTTTCTGACGGTGTCAGCATTCTTGCTGCTGTGACTCTATTCGCGCTAACTGTGGGTAACGTTCGTGGTTTTGCATACACCCTTGGTCTAACAACTTTGATTGACCTTGCAGTGGTAGCGCTATTTACGCACCCAATGCTTCAGATCCTTGCCCGCACCAACTTCTTTGCTTCTCGAAGCAAGTGGTCTGGCTTCGATTCTCAGTCGCTCGGAAACAACAAATACACCGGTCGCGGTACTTTCCGTGTCTCAGACAGCATCAACGAAACTAAGGCTGCAAAGGCATCAAAAGAGGCTGCCAAGCGTCAAGCACTAGCCGACCGCAAGTCAGCTCCAGCTGCAGATAAGAAGGATCAGTAATGTCAAAGTTTGCAGACTTCGGAAACGCCCTTTACAGCGGCGAGCGTTCATTCAACTTTATTGGCCGACGCAAAGTTTGGTACTCAATTGCAGCAGCAATGATTCTGCTGTCTGTTGTACTCCCATTTACTGCCCAAAACGGCTTCAACTTCGGAATTGAGTTCCGCGGTGGTTCAGAATTCCGTGTTTCAGGAGTTTCGAGCACGTCACAGCAGGTTGCTATTGATGCGGTTCACACGGTGAATGCAGAAGCTAATCCACTAGTGAGCAATGTAGGCACCGACGCAATTCGCGTGCAGACCGAACAGCTTGGTGACACCGAGTCAGAAGAGGTTCGCGTAGCGCTTGCTAAGGCTTACGATGTTGACAGCTCGGCCGTTGCTAGTTCGTTCATCGGTGCTAACTGGGGCGCAGACGTAACTCAGAAGGCCCTAACTGGTCTGATCGTATTTATTGCACTAGCCGCAGTTTTGATGGCGCTCTACTTTAGAACCCTAAAAATGTCCGCAGCCGCGATTATCGCTCTGATTCACGACTTGATTCTGACTGCCGGTGTATACGGTGCTCTTGGTTTTGAAGTCACCCCGGCTGCCGTTATTGGATTCTTGACAATTCTTGGCTACTCGCTCTATGACACCGTTGTTGTCTTCGACAAGATTCGAGAAAACACATTCGAGGTTGAGTTCAGCGAAACCGCAACCTTTGCAGAGCGCGTGAACCTAGCAATCAACCAGACCTTGGTTCGTTCAATCAACACTTCAGTAGTTGCAGTTTTGCCTGTAGCGGCAATTTTGTTCATTGGTGGCACTCTGCTTGGCGCCGGAACTCTTCGCGACATTTCGCTGGCACTGTTTGTCGGAATTATCGTAGGTACTTACTCGACCATCTTCATTGCAGCTCCGGTCTACTCTCACCTTCGTGAGAATGAGCCGAAGTACAAGAAGGCCGCAGCAAAGGCTCTAGCGAACTAGTTTCGAGGTTCTCGAATGACTGACGTAACGCCCACAGGGAGCATCGCAAGTCTTCGAAGTAGGCTGCCGAGGCTGTTCAGTCGACCAGGCGCCTATGGAGCCGAACTTTCAGAGATTCTCAAGGTTGCTAGAGCTAACCACCCAAGAGCTGATCTATCGATTATCGATCGCGCTTTTCTGACAGCTGAGCACGCTCACCGTAATCAGAATCGCAAAAGTGGCGAGCCGTACATCACCCATCCTCTTGCTGTCACAAAGATTCTTGCTGATCTTGGCATCGGGCCAGTCACACTCGCCGCGTCGTTGCTGCATGACACCGTAGAAGACACTGACTACTCACTCGACGAACTGAAGAGCGACTTCGGCGATGAAGTCGCTATGTTGGTCGACGGAGTAACCAAACTGGACAAAGTTAAGTTCGGCGAAAACGCTCAAGCCGAAACTGTTCGCAAGATGGTTGTTGCGATGTCTAAAGACATTCGTGTTCTTGTGATCAAGCTGGCTGACCGTCTGCACAACGCACGAACCTGGAAGTTCGTTCCTGAGGAGTCGGCTCGTCGCAAGGCTCAAGAGACGCTAGAGATTTATGCACCATTGGCTCATCGTCTCGGAATCAACACCATCAAATGGGAGCTTGAAGACATCTCATTTGGTGTGCTCTACCCAAAGGTTTACGAAGAGATCGTCAATCTGGTGACGCAACGCACACCAAAGCGTGAAGAGTTTATCGAGCAGGTTATCGGCGCCATCGAAGATGACCTCAAGACCAACCGAATCAAGGGCAAGGTTGCCGGTCGACCAAAGCAGTACTACAGCATCTATCAAAAGATGGTGGTTAGGGGTCGTGAGTTTGATGACATCTATGACCTAGTCGGCATCCGTGTATTGGTTCCTGAAGTGCGTGATTGCTACGCAGTACTCGGTGCTATTCACGCTCGTTGGAACCCAATGCCTGGTCGCTTCAAAGACTACATAGCGATGCCCAAGTTCAACCTGTATCAATCACTGCACACCACAGTGATGGGCCCAAACGGACGACCAGTTGAAATTCAAATTCGCACCCACGAAATGCACCAACGTGCTGAATACGGTGTTGCAGCTCACTGGAAATACAAAGAGCAAGCTGGCAAAAAAGATGTCACCGCCGAAGAAGATTTGGCCTGGCTAAAGCACCTAACCGATTGGCAGGCTGAGACTCAAGATCCATCTGAGTTCTTAGATTCTCTTCGCTTTGAAATCGGCGCCAAAGAGGTTTACGTATTCACGCCAAAGGGCCGCGTAATCGGATTGCCTGGGGGAGCCACGCCGGTTGATTTTGCCTATGCGGTTCACACCGAAGTTGGGCACCGAACAATGGGCGCCAAAGTCAACGGTCGCCTTGTGCCTCTTGAGACCGGACTGCAATCTGGTGACGTAGTAGAGATCTTCACCTCGAAATCTACCGATGCTGGCCCGAGCAAAGACTGGCTGAACTTCGTCAAGTCTCCTCGTGCTAGAGCAAAGATTAAGCAGTGGTTCACGGCCGGTCGCCGCGAAGAGGCCATCGAAAGCGGCAAAGAGAATCTCGCTAAGGCAATGCGCAAGCAGAATCTTCCGCTGCAACGCCTGATGAACTCGGATGCGCTGGTCAAGCTAGCCGGAGAACTTCGCTACCCGGATCTTGATGGGCTCTATGCCGCAATCGGAGATAACCACATCTCTGCTCAATCAGTTGTCGAGAAGCTATCTTCTGCGGTTGCTGACGATCACGAGAACGACGAGGTTGAATTTCAGCTTCCTCCGACACCAAGAAGCGTTAATCGCAGTCGCTCAAACGACTCAGGCGTCTTAGTGAAGGGCGATGCAGACGTCTTGGTCAAACTAGCCCGATGCTGCACGCCGGTTCCTGGCGACAAGATCATAGGGTTCGTGACTCGCGGCTCCGGAGTTTCGGTGCACCGAGACGACTGCAAGAACGTGGAACAGCTAAGGCTCGAGCCAGCGCGACTAATGGATGTCTCTTGGGCTGCGAACGCAAAGTCGATCTTCTTGGTGCAAATTCAGATTGAGGCACTGGATCGATCTGGATTGCTCTCAGATGTAACTCGCGTACTAAGCGAACATCACGTAAACATTCTGAGTGCATCAGTTAGCACGCGCTCTGACCGTGTGGCACTCAGCCGCTTTGTATTTGAAATGGGAGACCCATCGATGCTTGAGCACTTGCTCAATGCGGTTCGCCGAATCGAAGCGGTCTACGACGTTTATCGAGTCAGCAACGGCTAGAAGAAAAAAGCCCGGAGGAATTATCCTGCGGGCTATTTTTTTTTTGAATTACTTAGGCCTGTGAAGCCTTGACTACCTCTAGCCAAGCCTTGCGGGCGGCAAGAGCTGAGCTAGCGTCGTCAATCTTCTTCTTGTCTTTCGAAGCGGTAGCCGCAGCCAGATCTGCCTCGAGCTTCTTGATTGAGTCTTCTAGCTGGCTAAGTACGTCGTTTGCACGCGCCTGAGCAGCTGGATCGGTCTTGCGCCAGTTGTCTTCTTCAGCCTGACGAACTTTGCCCTCGATGGCACGCAGCTTGTCTTCGACTTCGCGAATCTTGTCTTTAGGAACTTTGCCAGCCTTTTCCCATTTGCTCTGAAGGTCTTGAAGCTGCTTCTTGGCTGCGGCAAGGTCTTTGGTTGGGTCAATCTTTGCGCCCTCTTTCAAAAGCTCGAGCTTGACAGCAAGGTTCGCAGAGAACTCAACGTTCTCGGCAGCTTCAACAACCTGACGAGCGGCATAAATTGCGTCGCCGGCCGCTTTGAAGCGAGCCCAGAGTGCATCGTCACCCTTGCCGTGAGTGCGGCCAGAGGCCTTCCATTCATCGAGCAGTTTGCGATAGTCAGCAGATGCTCCTGCACCCTTAGCAACAAGAGCCTCAGCCTTTTCAACGATTGAGTTCTTAGCCTGCTTGGCGGCCTTGTTGGCATTGTCTAAGCCTGCAAAATACTGACGCTTGGCACCCTCAAACTTGGTGCGAGCAGCCGAGAAGCGCTTCCAGATTGGGTCAGAGTCTGCCTTAGAAACGCGTGCTCCAGACTTTTGGCTTGCCTGCCACTCTTCGAATAGCTTTGCCATTTCGGCACTTGAGTTTTTCCACTGAATCTTGCTTGAGTCCTGAGCAACAATGGCTTCAGCCTTTGCAGCGATTGCCTCACGAGCGGCAAGTGCAGCGGCAGATGCTTCTTTGTTCTCGGCAGCTTTCACTGCACCCAAAGCGTCAATCTTGGTATCCAGGTTGGAAACGCGGCGACGAAGGTCTGCTAAATCGCCAATTGCAGCTGGCTCAACTAAATCGGCTGTCAGCTTGGTCGCAACCTTGCGAAGGTTCTGTGCGTCAACCTTGTTGGCAACGCGCTGCTCAAGAATGCGAACCTGAGCCTCTAGATCGGCAAACTTACGCTCAAAATAAGCCAAAGCCTCTTCTTGAGAGACGCCCGGATACTGTCCGACCTGACGCTCTGCACCGCCTTCAATTAGGTAGACGAAGTTATCCGCGTCAACGCGGCCAAACGGGGTAGAGGTAGGCATGGTAGCTCCTGGGTGTGAAGGTTCGCCTGTCGAACCAATGCTTAGTTTACGGTGATGCTGGTTAGCTTTGGCTTTGCGGTTGGAATGCCGTCGTAGCCGCCGCCCTCAACACCCTTTTTAGCGATGTCAGAAACAGTCTTAATGCCCGATTCAACTGCACCAAAGACGGTATATCCACCGGCGTTGTCAGATGGAATGACTGAATCTTCGTAAACGATGAAGAATTGGCTGCCCATACTCTCGGCATTGTTTCCTTGACGAGCCATCGCTAGAACACCCTTCTTGTATACGTTGTCTGAAGGTGCGTTTTCGATTGGACCCCAGCTATAACCAGGGCCTCCTGTGCCGTCGCCATTAGGGTCACCACACTGTAGAACGAAGATTCCTTCAGTGGTTAGACGGTGGCAGCTGATGTCGTTATAGAAACCTGACTTGACCAGCGATACGAAGTTGGCGACAGCCTGCGGCGCTTTTGCGCCATCTAGAGAAATAGCAAGTTTTTCTGCGCCGATCTGCATCTCACCGTTCCAAGTGCGACCCTCAGATAGAGACGCATCTGGAACAAGGGTGCTGCTTGGGCTAGCTGAAGGTGACGCACTAGCTGAGGTCTTACCAGGGCCGAAACCGAAATAGGCAGCTTGTCCGGCTGAAACCAGAATCAAGGTCACTAGCGCGGCAATGATTGCCAGACGATTGTCTGATTTCTTGTGCTTGCTTTCAGCTTCCACCAATACCTGTGACTCTTGATACGCCTTTAGGCGTGCTTCAGGTGTGGTGAACAGGTTCTGCTGCTTTTTTTTAGATGCCAAGGTGATTCCTTCGAGTGAATGTCATCTGATTTTACCCAGCTGAGCTAGCCTGATGTGGTGAGCAGCGCACAATCTCTTGTTTCGGGTCAAATGCCGCTCGCTGCTCGCATGCGCCCAAAGCGCATTGAAGACATAGTGGGCCAAGCGTCAATTCTTAGACCTGGATCACCGCTAATGGCTCTCGCGTCACGCGAAGACCGACAGGGCTCACTGACCTCCGTAATCCTGTTTGGTCCACCGGGCACCGGCAAAACCACAATTGCGCAGGCAATTGCCGCCAGTGCAGGCAGAAAATTTGTCGAGTTGAGCGCCGTCACCGCAGGAGTTAAAGACGTTCGAGATGTAATCGAACGAGCTCGTCTCGACAACGACACTTACGGCAAAAAGACGGTTCTTTTTCTAGATGAGATTCATCGTTTTTCTAAGTCGCAGCAAGATTCTCTATTGCCAGCGGTTGAGCACGGGGTAGTGGTCTTAGTAGCCGCAACCACAGAAAATCCCTCGTTTGCGGTCATTTCGCCACTTCTTTCTAGGTCGCTGCTGATTGAACTTCAGGCGCTTTCTGAAGATGAGATTCTTGAAGTGCTTAATCGAGCATTGAAATCTGAGCTCGGTCTAGATGGCAAGTTCACGATTGAAGATTCAGTTTTGGCCGAAATCACTCGTATGAGTGGAGGAGATGCGCGCAAAGCCCTGACCATTCTTGAGGCTGCCGCTTCAGCTTCGGCTGAACTGGCCAGTTCACCAGAAACGTCAAAAGCTACCAAGTCAACAGACAAGGCGACCAAGAAACAGTCGATAATGGGACAGGTTGCCATCAGCAGAGAATCGGTCGAACTTGCGACAGACCGTGTTTTCGTTGCCTATGACAAATCAGGCGATCAGCACTATGACGTAATCAGCGCCTTCATCAAGTCAATTCGCGGTTCCGACGCAGACGCAGCAATCCACTATCTAGCCAGGATGCTAGAGGGCGGCGAGGATCCGCGATTTATAGCTCGAAGATTGATCATCTTGGCATCTGAAGATGTCGGCCTGGCTGACCCGAATGCCACTCAGATTGCAGTATCGGCCTTCAATGCAGTTTCACTGGTCGGAATGCCTGAGGGTCGAATTCCTCTAGCAAACGCAACGGTCTACCTTGCGCTCGCCCCCAAATCAAACTCAACGTATTTGGCGATCAACGAGGCGATCGAGGATGTTAGGAATTCGCCAATCGGAAAGATTCCGACCCCGCTGCGTAGCTCTAACTACGTTGGCGCAAAAAAGCGTGGTCTTGGGCAGGGCTATTTATACCCACATGACGACAGCAGGGCAGTGGTTGAGCAGCAGTATCTAAGTCGTGAACTGCTTGGCAAGAAGTACTACCGACCAAAGAACGTCGGAACCGAGCGCGAACTAGGCGAGCGCTGGTCTCGCCTTAGGGCAATCATCCGAGCATTTAAAAACAGCAAGTAAGTCTTGGGCTTGGGCGGCATTCACTGTTAGACTTCTAAGGTTGCCGACTGGAGCACTCACTCGCGGCTGTGTGTGTGCTCAATCACGGTGCGACCTTCGAATAGCCAGAGGGTCCGTGGCAGAGGATCAATAGATCCGACTTGTGAACAAACCGCTATTGAGGTCAATGACCTCCCGAAAGGAAAACGTGTCTAAAACCACACGTACTCGCAGCAAGACTCGTATGTCTCGTGCGCTAGGCCTAGCCCTAACTCCAAAAGCTGCAAAATATCTAGAAAAGCGCCCATATGCTCCAGGTGAGCACGGTCGCACCAAGAAGAAGGCTGACAGCGACTTCGCCGTTCGTCTGCGCGAGAAGCAGCGTCTTCGCGCCCAGTACGGCATTCGTGAGGCACAGCTTCGCAAGACTTTCCAAGAGGCAAAGCGCTCTGAGGGTCTAACTGGTGAAAACCTAGTTGAGCTTCTAGAGATGCGTCTTGACGCCCTGGTGCTTCGTGCTGGTTTCGCCCGCACTATCGCTCAGGCTCGTCAGATGGTTGTGCACCGCCACATCCTCGTAAACGGTGAGCGCGTTGACCGCCCATCATTCCGCGTAAAGCCTGGACAGCTGATCCACGTTCACGAAAAGAGCGAGAAGACTGAGCCTTTCCAGGTTGCAGCTGCTGGCGGACACGTAGACGTTCTGCCTCCAGTTCCTGGCTACCTAAGCGTCTCACTAGACAAGCTTCACGCGACTCTAGTTCGTCGTCCAAAGCGTGCAGAGGTTCCTGTAACCTGTGAAGTCCAGCTCGTGGTTGAGTACTACGCAGCTCGCTAAAAACTAAGAGGGGTTCAGATGAGTGGCGGAGACATCGCGGCAATTATTGCTGCAGCAGGATTCGTATTGCTGGTGGTTTTCATCGGCGTGCCACTTGTTAAGCTCGGTCGCGTGCTAGACGAGACTCGCGTAGCTATTCGCGATCTCAATGACAGCAGTGCTCCGCTACTCTCTGAACTAACCGAAACCATCCAGGCCACCAACAAGCAGTTGGCTCGTGTTGATGTAATCACCGAGAATGTGTCTGAAGTGACCACAAACATCAGCTCTCTGGTTGCCGTTTTCTCGGCGACTGTTGGCTCACCACTGGTCAAAATTGCCGGCCTAACCCAGGGTCTTCGTGACTCATTGCTCGGAAAGAAGAAATAGATGAAAAAGCTAATTTGGTTTGCAAGCGGTATTGCCGCTGGTCTATTCGCCGCTAAGCAGCTTCGCGAGAACCCACAGGCTCAAGAGCTAGTTGATGACGCAACTAAGCGCGCAAAAGAGTTTGGCGCTGCGGTTAGCGAGGGTTTCCGTGAGCGTGAGGCAGAGCTAGCTATTGCAAACGCACCAAAGCCTGCTGCCGCAAAGAAGCCTGCGGTCAAAAAGCCGACTGCAAAGAAGCCTGTTGCCGCAAAGCGCGCACCGGCAAAGAAGTCTCCGGCAACTAAGCCTGCTACCAAGTAATGCAGACCGCCGAAATTCGCCGTCGCTGGCTCGATTTTTTCGAGCGCAACGGTCACACAGTTGTTCCATCTGCGTCTCTAATCAGTGAAGACCCTTCACTACTTTTCACCGTCGCCGGAATGGTGCCATTCATTCCATACATGAGCGGTCTAGTTCCTGCACCGTATGGTCGCGCAACCAGCGTTCAGAAGTGCGTTCGCACACTAGATATCGAAGAAGTTGGCAAGACCACCCGCCACGGCACCTTCTTTCAGATGAACGGAAACTTTTCTTTCGGAGACTATTTCAAGCGCGAGGCAATCGCATTCGCCTGGGAATTTCTAACCGGTTCGCAGGATGACGGCTGCCTCGGCTTAGACCCTCAGCTCCTTTGGGTGACCGTATTTCAAGACGACGACGAGTCAATCGGCATCTGGCGTGAAATTGCCGACATTCCTATGGAGCGCATCCAGCGTCGCGGAATGAAGGACAACTATTGGTCGACTGGCCAGCCTGGTCCTGCTGGCCCTTGTTCAGAGATTTATTACGACCGCGGCCCAGCTTATGGTCGCGAGGGTGGCCCAGAGGCTGATGAAGATCGATACATCGAGATCTGGAACCTGGTTTTCATGCAGTACGAGCGTGGCCAGGGCACCGGCAAAGACAGCTTCGAAATCCTTGGTGAACTGCCAAAGAAGAACATCGACACCGGAATGGGACTTGAGCGCGTTGCGTTCTTGATGCAGGGCGTTGAGAACCTTTACGAAATCGACCAGGTTCGCCCGGTTCTAGACCTTGCCGCCAAGCTTTCTGGCAAGACCTACGGCGCCAAGACTGAAGACGATGTTCGCCTGCGCGTAGTCGCAGACCACGTTCGTTCAGCCCTAATGCTTATCGGCGATGGCGTCACCCCAGGCAATGACGGTCGCGGCTACGTTTTGCGCCGCCTGTTGCGTCGCACCGTGCGCGCAATGCGCCTGCTCGGCGTCGAAGACACAACTTTCAGTCAGCTATTTGCAACCTCTCGCGATGCAATGAAGGCCGCTTATCCTGAACTAGAGACTGACTGGGATCGCATTCACCGCATTGCGGTTGCTGAAGAAGAGGCGTTCTTGCGCACTCTAACCAGCGGAACCTCAGTACTTGAGGAAGCACTCGACGAAGTCAAGGCAAGCGGCAGCAAGCAGCTTGGCGGCTCGACTGCATTCTTGCTTCACGACACCTACGGGTTCCCGATTGATCTGACCCTAGAAATCGCTGAAGAGGCCGGTCTAACTGTTGACCGTGATGGCTTTAAAGCCCTAATGGCCGAGCAGCGCGATCGTGCCAAGGCTGATGCACGCGAAAAGAAGCTAGGTGGCACTGACCTCTCGGTTTACTCTGCTTTCCGTGCCAAAGGTGAAACCAAGTTCACTGGCTACGAAGAACTACAAACTGAATCTCGCATTATCGGTTTGATTTCAGACGGTCGCGAAGTCAACAAAGCCAACAGCGGCGAGATTGTCGAAGTTATCCTCGGCGAAACCTCGTTCTATGCCGAGTCAGGCGGTCAAGACTCAGATGCCGGTCTAATCATCGGCGATGGTTTTGAACTTGAAGTGCTTGATGTACAAAAGCCAATCAAGGGATTAATTAGCCACAAGGCAATTTTGCGCAGCGGCTCTCTAGAGCTTGGCGCGAAGGCAACTACTCAAGTTGACGCAAACTGGCGCATTGGTGCCTGCCAGGCCCACTCAGGAACCCACGTCATGCACGCAGCACTTCGTGAGGTTCTCGGTCCAAACGCGTTACAGAGCGGTTCATACAACAAGCCTGGATACCTTCGCCTTGACTTCTCATGGACCAGCGCACTTTCGGCCGAAACTCGAAGCGAACTCGAAGAGGTTGCCAACCTAGCCATTCGTCGTGACCTACCGGTAAAGGCACAGTTCATGTCTCTAGCTGACGCTAAAGCCTGGGGTGCGGTTGCTCTGTTTGGCGAAACCTACGACGAAAGTGTTCGCGTTATCGAAGTTGGTGGCCCTTGGTCTCGCGAGCTTTGTGGTGGAACCCACGTTTCACACAGCTCACAAATCGGGCTAATTTCGCTTATCAACGAGACTTCGGTCGGTTCGGGATCTCGTCGCGTTGAGGCTCTAGTTGGCATTGAAGCGTTTAGAAGTCTGGCTCAAGAGCGCGCAATCATCGCGCGATTGACCGACGGATTCAAGGTTTCTAAAGACTCACTCGAAGAGCGCATCGCTGGTTTGTCAGAAGACCTAAAGTCAACACAGAAGAAACTTGCTGCTTTCGAAGCGGAACGTCTTGCGCAGCGTATTCCTGAATTGATTTCAGCGAATTCGACTTCAGTTGGCAGCTACAAACTAATTAGCTCCAACCTGGGAGAGCTTGCAAGCATCGATGATGTTCGTTCTATCGTGACTCAGATCAGAGACCGTGTTCAAGCTGAGGCAGCGGTAATCGCAATTTTGGCTGTCGTAAACGAGAAGCCTGCTGTGGTTATTGCTACCACCGAGGGAGCACGTTCTGCGGGCGCTAAGGCCGGTTTGCTAGTTCGCGAGGCATCGACCGTGCTCGGCGGTGGCGGTGGCGGCAAAGACGACATTGCTCAAGGTGGTGGCCAAAATGTTGCGGCTATCAACGATGCATTGAGCGCAATTGCGAAGGCACTGGTCAGCTAGTGCAAGCAGGGCGTCGAGTTGCTTTAGACGTCGGAACAGTGCGAGTAGGCGTAGCCGCCTCTGACTTTCACTCGATTCTGGCTTCTGGTCTAGCAACCGTTGCCAGACGCGAAACAGTTGAAGAAACAGCAGACGCGATTCTTGCTGAAGTCACTGAAGTCGAGCCGGTAATCATTTACGTAGGTCTTCCGATTGCTCTGTCGGGTCGCGAGACCGCATCGACCGAAGATGCCAAGCAGGTAGCACAAGCTTTGCAGTCTAGAACCAGCATCCCGGTTCGAATGATTGATGAGCGCCTAACCACCGTGTCCGCCGCATCGGCGTTGAGGTCTTCAAACAAAAGCAGCAAGGCTGGCCGTCAGATAATTGACCAAATAGCCGCAACAGTAATTCTCGAGCAGGCAATGGCGTCAGAGAAGAAACTCGAATCATGGGCTGGTGTATCAATCGATGAGATCTGAATCTACCTTCAAGAAACGTCGCAGACTTGTGGCCGTGATTGCGGTTCTCGCTGTGACTTTTGGTGTCATAGCTTTCGCGAACCGATCAGCTATTCGCGACTCGATCGAGCAGTTAATCGGCAATGACTTTACGGGCTCGGGTCACGGTTCAGTTCAGATCGTTATTGCACCGGGGGATACCGGCGAAATAGTTGCACTGAAGCTCGAAGAAGCCGGTGTGGTCAAAAATTTCAGAGCCACCTACAAATTGATTCTTGAACTTGATCCGACATTCCACCCGGGCACCTACAACCTGGCTCTTGAGCAAAGCTCGAGAAACGCAATCGATGCTCTTACTAGTGGATCGGCAACCGTAGTCGAAAAGATTGTCGTCAAAGAAGGCATGCGACTAAATGCCATCATCAAACTAATTTCAGATAAGACCGGTCTCGACAAGTCAGAATTGACCAGACTCGCCGATGATGAGTCGCTCTGGCACTTGCCATCTGGGGCACCAAGCCTCGAGGGCTATCTATTCCCGGCCACCTATTCATTTAGCCCAGACATCACCGCTAAACAGGCACTTATGTCAATGCGAGTTCGCATGGATGAAGAGATCGCAAAGTTCCAGATCCCTGAAAAAGATATCCACCGAGTGCTGACCATCGCCGGTTTGGTGCAAAAAGAGGCGCGCATAGAAGCCGACTTCTACAAGGTTTCTAGCGTGTTCCAGAATCGCCTCGCAAAAGGCATGAAGCTGCAGTCTGATGCAACCGTCTCATACGGTGTAAACGGAACAACGGTGAGCACCAGTGCAGCAGATCGCGCGAATGACAACCCTTACAACACGTATTTGCACGTTGGATTACCTGCTGGGCCGATCAGCTCACCTGGTTCGGTTGCGATTGATGCCGCACTTAATCCAGCAAAGGGCGATTGGATTTACTTCTGCGCGGTGAACCTTGCTACCGGCGAGACAGTATTTAGCAGCACCTATGCACAGCATGAAGTTGCTGTTGCGCAGTGGCGACAGTGGATGAAAGAGAATCCTGGTTATGAGTAAAAAGTTTGCAGTTCTGGGCTCGCCGATTTCCCATTCAAAGTCTCCGGCTATTCACTTGGCGGCTTATCGCGTGCTTGGCAACGACTGGGAATATGGTCGCGCTGAGGTTCTTCGCGGTGGCTTGCGCAAGTTCATTGATGAGCTAGAGCCGGGCTGGAGCGGCTTCAGTGTAACCATGCCGCTAAAAGAGGACGCCACGCGATTTGCCGATGAGCTCGACAACAGTGCCAAGGTGACCGGCGCAACAAACACGCTTTTTCAAAACGAGTTTGGCAAGTGGATTGGGTTCAATACCGATGTTTTCGGAATCGTTAGCGCACTGAAAAACGCCGGGATCTCAAGCGTTCACCACGCCCTGATTTTAGGCTCGGGTGCGACCGCAGTGTCTGCTGCTGCTGCGCTTGCCCTGCATTCGCCGGGTGCAAAAGTGAAGGTTTATGCTCGCAACCAACACACGGCCAAAAAACTTGTTGCCTTTGCAAAAGAGCGTGGACTAAAGGCGAGCATCGCCAAAAACCTTGCTCGCGCCAGCAAAAAAGCTCAGATCACGATTTCTGCATTACCAGCACACGCACTAGATGACGAAGCGAAATCTTTGGCGGCGGCTCGACTCTGGAAGCCTGGTGGTGTGCTACTCGACGTTGCCTACAACCCATGGCCTAGTGAACTTGCCTCGGCATGGTCGAGTCGCGAGATTCAGGTAATCAGCGGAATCGAGATGTTGATTTGGCAAGCAGTAGCTCAGGTTCGAATCTTTAGAACCGGCGACCCAAGCGTTGAACTTCCTAATGAAATTGCCGTAGTCGAGGCTATGCGCATCGCTTCAGAATAGAATTAGGCCCATGTTGCGCTGGATAACTGCAGGAGAATCACACGGCCCTGAGCTTGTTGCGGTAGTTGAGGGGCTCCCTGCCGGGGTTCCAATTACCACTGAAAAAGTTCAAGATGCATTGGCTCGTCGCCGCCTTGGTTATGGTCGCGGAGCACGCATGAAGTTTGAGCAGGATCAGGTATCACTCAGCGGTGGTGTTCGCCACGGTTCAACAATGGGTGGCCCAGTTGCAATCACTATTGCCAACACCGAATGGCCAAAGTGGCAAGATGTCATGTCAGCCGACCCGGTAGATGCAGACAAACTAACCGGCGCACGTGCTGAAGCGCTAACCCGCCCTCGTCCTGGACACGCAGACTTCACCGGAATGCAGAAATACGGTTTCTTAGACTCACGCCCAGTTCTTGAGCGCGCGAGCGCGCGTGAAACCGCAGCCCGAGTTGCTCTAGGTTCAGTTGCTGCAAGTTTTCTTTCAGAACTGGGTATCGAGATCGTCACCCACACCGTTGGAATTGGCCCGGTTATGGTTGCCGGCAACAAGCCGCTGCCAACTTTGGCCGACCTCGAATATCTAGATGCCGACCCGTTGCGCTGCTTTGACCCAGAGACTTCGGCCGCGATGGTTGCCGAGGTTGACGACTGTCACGCTGCAGGTGACACCGTCGGTGGCGTCGTAGAAACTTTGGTTTACAACCTTCCTCCTGGTCTTGGCACTTTTGTTCACTGGGATCGTCGTCTTGATTCACAGCTCGCTGCTGCGCTGATGGGCATCCAGGCAATCAAGGGTGTTGAGGTTGGCGACGGCTTTGAAACCGCAAAGCGCCGAGGATCAGTCGCACACGACGAAATTGAACGCGATGCATCTGGTCGAGTAAAGCGACTTACTGACCGTGCAGGCGGCATCGAAGGTGGCATGAGCAACGGTGAAGTTCTGCGTGTTCGTGCCGCCATGAAACCAATTTCTACTGTTCCGCGTGCACTTGCCACGATTGACGTAAGCACTGGTGAAGCCGCCAAGGCTCACCACCAGCGCAGTGACGTTTGTGCCGTGCCGGCTGCAGGTGTTGTAGCTGAGGCAATGGTTGCCTTGGTGATTGCCAATTCTGTTCTCGAGAAGTTCGGTGGCGACTCAGTAGCCGAGACGAAGAGAAACATGCGCAGCTACATCGAGCACATTCCACCGGTCTTGGCTAGCTATGACAGCAGCTCTTGGGATGCCTAAGAATTCTGGCACGATTGTTTTGATCGGCCCGATGGGGGTTGGCAAAACCACCATCGGAAAGAAGCTAGCCAGGACGATTGATTCGACCTTCAGAGACACCGACACAATCTTTGTTGCCGAGCACGGGCCGATTGCCGATTTCTTTGCGGAGCACGGCGAACAAGAGTTTCGCGATATCGAGGCGCAGATCGTGAAGGAAGCGGTCAAGACTCCTGGTGTTATTGCAACTGGCGGTGGAGCACCGCTTCGTGAAGACACTCAAGAAGCGCTAAAAAACGCGGCGTTTGTGGTTTACCTAGCTACCGACGGAAAACACATGGCATCGAGACTGGCCCACGGCAATCGACCATTGATCACCGATGGCATAGAGAGCTGGAAAGCGATTTACCAGGCGCGCAAGCCGATTTATGAAGCGGTTGCAAACGTGACCATTGATACCTCAAGCAAGCCGCTGGCTGTGATACTTGATGAAATTAAGAAGGAGCTCGACACTTGAACGAAACTCGCCGAATTCACGTTTCAGGTGACAGCCCATACGACGTTCTAATCGGACGCGGCTTGTTGCATGAAGTTGCCCCTGCGCTAGGCACTGCCGTTCGCAAAGTGCTGATTATTCATCCGGTTGCCCTGACGGCTAGTGCTGAGGCAGTTCGCGAAGAACTTGTCGCGGCTGGCTATGAAGCAATTGTTGCCGGAGTGCCGGACAGTGAAGACGCCAAGCGCGTTGAGGTTGCCGCATTCTGCTGGGGCATCATGGGGCAGTCTGACTTCACCCGAAGCGATGCGGTAATCGGCTTCGGGGGTGGCTCGACCACAGATCTTGCCGGATTCGTGGCGGCAACCTGGCTTCGCGGAGTGAAGCTAATTCAGATTCCGACCACCCTGCTTGGCATGGTCGACGCGGCTATCGGCGGCAAAACCGGGATCAACACGAGCGAAGGTAAAAACTTGGTGGGCGTATTTCACGCACCAGCAGCAGTGTTGATTGACCTCGACACTTTGAATTCACTGGCCAAGAACGAGATTCTTGCCGGTTTTGGCGAAGTGGCTAAGTATGGATTCATTGCCGACGAACGCATCCTTGAATTGATCGAAGAAGATGTTGCAAAGGCCACAGACCCAAACTCGGCAGAGTTTGCCGAAATTGTCGAGCGCAGTGTGGCCATCAAGGCTCGCGTAGTCGGTGAAGACTTCAAAGAATCCGGCCTGCGTGAAATTTTGAACTATGGCCACACGCTTGGACATGCCATCGAGCACGCCGAGCGATACAAGTGGCGTCATGGTGCCGCAATCGCGATTGGCATGGTCTTCGTAGCCGAACTGTCAAACC
This sequence comes from Actinomycetota bacterium, assembly GCA_041191585.1. Classification (GTDB taxonomy): domain Bacteria; phylum Actinomycetota; class Actinomycetes; order Actinomycetales; family Microbacteriaceae; genus Rhodoluna. The sequence goes on along the minus strand of JBEEOO010000002.1, from coordinate 30,177 downwards.
TTGCCGGCAAGCTGTCTGATCAAGAGCTAGATCGCCACCGCAGCGTTCTCAAGCTGCTCGGACTTCCGACTGAATATGCTGCTGACAAGTGGGAGCAGTTGCTAGCTACCATGCAGCGAGACAAGAAGTCACGAGCGGGAAGTCTGCGTTTTGTGGTGCTCGACGCCATTGGCAAACCGACCATTATGGCCGCACCTCCGGTTGAACTTCTGCACACTGCCTATCAAGAGATTGTTGCCGGCTAACGGTAGCCTTTAAACATGCGCAAAGTTCTTGTTCTCAATGGCCCAAATTTGAACCGCCTTGGCATGCGCGAGCCAGACATTTATGGCTCAACCGATTACGCAACACTTGTGGCAACACTGAAGGCAGAGGGTGCCGCTCTGGGGCTCGACGTAGACACTCGTCAAACCAACTCAGAGGCCGAAATGATCACCTGGCTTCACGAGGCTGTAGACGCTGAAATTGATGTCGTAATCAACCCAGCAGCTTTCACTCACTACTCATACGCAATTCGCGATGCTGCGGTGATGGTGACCAAGGGCGGCAAGCGCCTGATTGAAGTGCACCTGAGCAACCCGCACACCCGTGAAGAATTCAGACACACCAGCGTCATTTCAGGCGTGGCAACCGGCGTGATTGCCGGTTTCGGTGTCGATTCATACCGTTTAGCTCTGTCACAGCTAGCAAAATAGCCAACTTTTCAGGCGGTATCCACGCCTAGGCACTAAACTTGCACGAGGTTGCTCAGCGTATTCCTGAGCGAAAAATCAAAATTCTTAGATGAAAGTAGCGCTGTCATGGCAACTTCAAACGACCTCAAAAACGGAATGGTTCTGAACATCGAAGGCCAGCTTTGGGCTGTTATCGAATTTCAGCACGTAAAGCCAGGCAAGGGCCCAGCTTTCGTCCGCACCAAGATGAAGAATGTTCTTTCGGGCAAGGTAGTCGACAAGACTTTCAACGCTGGCGTCAAAGTTGAGACCGCAAACGTAGACAAGCGCGACATGTCGTTCCTTTACAACGATGGCGAAGGCTTTGTCTTCATGGACAAAGACAACTACGACCAGTTCACCGTTAGCCCAGCCGTTTTGGGCGATGGCGCAGACTTCTTGCTAGAAAACCAGGATGTCACCGTTGCACTTTACGAAGGCAACCCAATCTACGTTGAGCTTCCAGCTTCAGTAATCCTTGAGATCACCTACACCGAGCCAGGCCTTCAGGGCGACCGCTCAACCGGCGGAACCAAGCCAGCAACTCTTGAGACCGGCAAGGTCATTCAGGTTCCGCTTTTCGTTGAGCAGAACACCAAGGTCAAGGTTGACACTCGCACCAGCGAATACCTCGGCCGCGTGACCGACTAAGTTGAGCGCCAGAACTAAAGCCCGAAAGCGCGCGATTGATGCGGTATTTGCCGCTGATTTGCGCAAGATTTCGCCGCTGACCCTTCTCGAAAACACCGCCGATTTGGTGGCTGATCGCCAAAACCAAGATGAGATTTTTGGCTACGCGCGCACCATTGTCGACGGAGTCATCGAGCACAACGAAGAAATAGATGATCTTCTAGAGACTTACTCGCAGGGCTGGTCACTTGATCGCATGCCAAATCTAGACCGCGCGATTCTGCGCGTTGCCGTTTGGGAAATTCTGCACAACGATGATGTGCCGGATCCGGTTGCCATCAATGAAGCAGTTGAACTTGCCAAAGAACTGTCAACCGATGAGTCTGGTTCTTTCATCAACGGTTTGCTATCAAGAATTTCAAGCACTAAATCAGTTAAATAGCCAGAAATCTGGCTATTCGCGCTAGCTTCAACGTCTAGCTCGAGTAAAGTAGTCAAAACATCCTTTAAAGCTGTCCAGAGAGGCAGAGAAGGAGGCGAGCGTGAGTTCACGCACCGTCTTGAGCAGCGACGACATGAAGCGCGCTATTACGCGCATTGCTCACGAAATTCTTGAGTCAAACACCGCACTTCAAAAATCAGGTGTTGGCAACCTCGTTATCCTAGGTATTCCGACTCGTGGAGTATTGCTAGCCGAGCGCATCTTTGACGTAATTCAGAAAAATGAACCATCGGCTAATCGCGATGCGATGCTTGGCCGCCTAGACATAACCATGTATCGCGATGATCTTGGTTCAAATCCAACCCGTAGCGTGACCGAAACTCTGATTCCTACCAACGGAATCGAAGATGCCGTTGTGGTTCTGGTTGACGACGTCCTGTACAGCGGTCGCACTATTCGCGCAGCCATGGATGCACTTCGTGACTACGGTCGCCCACGCGCGGTGCGACTGGCTGTACTAGTTGATCGTGGTCACCGCGAACTGCCGATCCGTGCTGATTTTGTTGGCAAGAATCTTCCAACCAGTCGCGATGAGCGGATCCAGGTTCAATTAGTTGAAGTCGATGGCAATGATTCGGTGGTGATTGCATCGTGAAGTATCTTCTCTCTGCAAAAGACTTGAGTCGCGCCGAGGCAATTGCGCTGCTCGATTTGGCCGAAGAAATGGCCGAGGTGAATCATCGCGACATCAAAAAACTGCCGACTCTGCGCGGTCGCACTGTCGTGAACCTATTCTTCGAAGACTCAACTCGAACCCGAATCTCTTTCGAGCTTGCGGCGAAGCGTCTTTCGGCCGATGTAATCAACTTTTCAGCAAAAGGCTCTTCAGTTTCTAAAGGTGAAAGCCTAAAAGACACCGCTCAGACCCTCGAAGCCATGGGCGCCGATGCGGTGGTGATTCGCCACTCAGCTAGCGGAGCAGCGAATGTTCTTGCTCACAGCGGATGGATCAACGGCTCAATTGTGAACGCCGGTGACGGCACCCATGAACACCCAACGCAGGCTTTGCTAGACGCATTCACGATGCGCAAACGCATTCACGGCAGCGCCTCAAAGGGCAAAGCACTAGACGGCATCAAAGTTGTGATTGTCGGTGACATCCTGCACTCGCGCGTGGCACGCTCTAATCTTTGGTTGCTAAACACGCTCGGCGCAGAAGTGCACTTTGTGGCTCCACCGACATTGCTTCCGGCTAACCCGGCAACTTGGAATGCCACGCTTCACCACAACCTTGATCTTGCCCTAGCTACCGTGAAGCCCGATGTTGTCATGATGTTGCGCATTCAGCTTGAGCGAATGAGCGCATCATTCTTTCCGAGCGAGCGTGAATACAGCCGCATCTGGGGTTTCAATGCCGACCGTCTCGCTGTCATTGGCGACCGCACGCTTTTGATGCACCCAGGTCCAATGAACCGCGGTCTAGAAATCGATGCGGTTTCAGCAGACAGCCCAAACTCAACCGTGCTTGAACAGGTGGCAAACGGCCTTTCGGTTCGCATGGCGGTTCTATTCCAAATGATGTCATCCGAGAGGGGCTCAAATGCCTAACTTATTGCTCAAGAATGCAACCCTGGCCGACAACACTGTGGTCGACATCGAAATCACCGAGGGCAAGATCAGCCAAATTGCAAGCGCAGGATTCTTGAAATCAGACGCCGCGAAGCAAATCAACTGCACCGGATTGATCGCACTGCCTGGATTTGTAGATCTTCACACCCACCTACGCGAACCTGGTTTTGAGCAGAGCGAAACGGTATACAGCGGAACCGCATCAGCCGCGCTTGGCGGTTTTACTGCGGTTCACGCAATGGCAAATACCAGCCCAGTGGCAGACACCGCCGGTGTCGTCGAGCAGGTCAAGGCTCTTGGTGACGAAGCCGGATTTGTTCAGGTTTATCCGATTGGCGCTGTCACCGTTGGGCTAAATGGCAACCAGATGGCCGAGCTTGGCGCAATGGCAAACTCAAAAGCCAAAGTTCGTGTGTTCTCCGATGATGGCAAGTGCGTGCATGACCCGCTGATCATGCGTCGCGCACTTGAATACGTGAAGGCCTTTGACGGGGTTATCGCTCAGCACGCACAGGAGCCACGCCTAACCGAAGGTGCGCAAATGAACGAGGGTCAGGTTTCTGCAGACCTCGGCCTTGCCGGCTGGCCTGCGGTCGCCGAAGAGTCAATCATTGCTCGCGATGCGTTGCTAGCCGAGCACGTAGGTTCTCGTCTGCACGTCTGCCACCTTTCAACTAAGGGTTCGGTCGAAATCGTTCGTTGGGCAAAAGCTCGCGGCATCAAGGTGACCGCAGAAGTCACACCGCACCACCTGCTGCTGAATGAAGAACTTGCTCGCAGCTATGACGCGACCTATAAAGTCAACCCGCCACTTCGCACCCAAGAAGACGTTGAGGCACTGCGCGAGGCGCTTATCGACGGCACCATCGACATCATCGCGACCGACCACGCGCCACACCCAATCGAAGCTAAAGACTGCGAGTGGGCTGCTGCGGCATTCGGAATGGTTGGGCTTGAGACCGCCGCATCGGTTGCTCAGCTAGTACTAATCGAGTCAGGCAAATCCAACTGGCAGCGCCTTGCAGAGGTCCTGTCACACAACCCAGCCGCCATTGGTGGCGACGAAGGTCAGGGTCAGGCGATTGAGCTAGGCGCCGCAGCAAACATTGCGCTTATCAATCCAAAAGCCAAGCGCAAGATTGTGAGCAAGACCGCATCCAAGTCACTAAACAACCCGTATGCCGGTCTCGAGCTGCCGGGCGCAGTCGTGCACACCGTGTTCAATGGTCGACTAACTGTTCAGGATGGCCAGTTGATTGCCGAGGCTAAGAACTAATGCAAAAGTATGTTGTTTCGGCGCTGCTGCTAGTTGCCTTTGTTTCACTGGTGGCACTAGTGGTTCGCGTTTGGCTCGCGAAGCGAACTGAACAAGAAAAGCTATTTGCCGAACCGTCAGCGCCGCTAGAAAATACCGGTCGCACATTCGATGGCTTCTATGTGGCCACGACCGTTTCGGGTCAACCACTAAACAGAGTTTCGGCATTTGGCCTAGCGCACCGCGGTCGCGCAGCTTTTTCAATCGGTTCCACCGGAGTTTCGATCGAACGCCAAGGGGAGCGGTCGTTCTCGATCGCGAAGGCTGTCATCTCAGCAGTGTCGCTAGTTCAGGGCACAATCGATCGCGTTGTTGAATCAGAAGGATTGATTGCAATCACTTGGAAACTCGGGTCAACCGAGGTCGAAACCAGCCTTCGCATCGTCGATCGCGCCGCACGTGCCGAGTTTTATTCAGAGCTACAGGGTTTAGTAAGTAAGGAAAATGCAAATGACTAAGGCAATTTTGATACTCGAAGACGGCCGAAGCTTTACGGGCCGAGCATATGGTCGCGTCGGTAAAACTCTGGGCGAGGCGGTTTTCGCCACCGGCATGACCGGATACCAAGAAACACTGACCGACCCGTCTTATGCAGGGCAGATTGTGGTGCAGACCGCTCCTCATATCGGCAACACCGGTGTGAACACTCGCGACGAAGAGTCTCGCAAGATATGGGTGGCCGGTTATGTTGTGCGCGACGCATCTCGCGTGGTCAGCAACTTCAGAGCAGAAACCTCACTTGACGACGAATTAGCCAAGTATGACGTGGTCGGTATTTCAAATATCGACACCCGCGCACTTACCCGCCACCTGCGCACTGCCGGTTCAATGCGCGCCGGAATTTTTTCTGGCACCGAAGCCGAGCGCAGTGCTGAAGAGCTGCTTGCTGAAGTTCGCAGTTCGGTCAAAATGCAGGGCCTTTCACTGAGCGATGCTGTCACCACTGGCGACAGCTATCTAGTTGCCGCCGAAGGCAACAAGGTGGGCAAAGTTGCCATTGTTGACCTAGGAATCAAGAAATCAACCATCGAGCACATGGCTGCGCGTGGCCTTGAAGTAGAGGTTTTTCCGGCCAAGGTTGAGGCTTCGACTTTGCTTGCCGCCAACGCTGACGCAGTGTTCTATAGCAATGGCCCAGGTGACCCAGAGGCAGCTCAGGGGCAAGTTGCAGTGCTTCAAGAGGTTCTAAAGGCTGGTGTTCCATTCTTTGGCATCTGCTTCGGCAACCAGCTGCTCGGTCGCGCTCTAGGTTTTGATACCTACAAGCTTCCTTTTGGCCACCGCGGCATCAACCAGCCAGTGCTAGACCGCAAGACCGGAAAGGTCGAAGTCACCGCACACAACCATGGTTTTGCCGTGAAAATCGACGGCGACGAAGCACACAGCCCGGCTGGTTTCGGCCGAGTTGCAGTTAGCCACCGCTCACTAAATGACAACTGCATCGAAGGTTTGGAGTGTCTAGACATCCCGGCTTTCTCGGTTCAGTATCACCCAGAGGCCGCAGCTGGCCCACACGACTCAAGCTATCTATTCGACCGCCTGGTTGACATGATCCAGACAAGCAAGAAGGCCAACTAATGCCAAAACGTTCAGACATCAAAAGCGTTCTAGTTATCGGCTCTGGTCCGATTGTTATCGGTCAGGCCTGTGAGTTTGACTACTCAGGAACCCAGGCCTGTCGCGTATTGCGCGAAGAGGGCATCCGTGTGATTTTGGTCAACTCAAACCCGGCCACCATCATGACCGACCCAGACTTTGCTGACGCAACCTATGTTGAACCAATCACCCCAGAGGTAATCGAAACCATCATCGCGAAAGAGCGCCCAGACGCCGTTTTGCCAACCCTAGGTGGCCAGACCGCTCTGAACGCAGCCATGGCTCTTCACGAGCGCGGAATTCTCGAGAAGTATGACGTTGAGCTAATCGGCGCCAAGGTCGACGCCATCAAAAAGGGCGAGGACCGCCAGATTTTCAAGCAGCTTGTGCTTGATGCCGGTGCGGATGTCGCCAAGTCGGTAATCTGTGGAACTCTTGATCAGGCGCTGGCCGCAGTTGTCGACCTGAAGTATCCAGTGATGGTTCAGCCTTCATTCACCATGGGTGGTTTGGGTTCTGGTTTCGCCTATGACGAAGAAGACCTGCGTCGAATCGTTAGCTCTGGCCTTCAAGCCTCACCGGTCACCGAGGTTCTGCTTTCTGAGTCAATTCTTGGCTGGAAAGAGTACGAACTTGAAATGATGCGTGACAAGAACGACAACTGCATCGTGGTTTGTTCTATCGAAAACGTAGACCCAGTTGGTGTGCACACCGGTGACTCGATCACCGTTGCGCCTGCTTTGACTTTGACTGACCGCGAATTTCAGAACCTGCGTGACATCAGCATTGACATCATTCGCGCTGTTGGCGTCGACACCGGTGGTTGCAACATTCAGTTTGCAGTCAACCCAGAGAACGGTCGCGTTGTTGTTATCGAAATGAACCCACGCGTGAGCCGTTCATCGGCCTTGGCTTCAAAAGCAACCGGATACCCAATCGCAAAAATTGCAGCCAAGCTAGCTATCGGCTATACCCTCGACGAGATTCCAAACGACATCACCAAAGTGACACCGGCGTCGTTCGAGCCAACCCTTGACTACATCGTGGTTAAGGTTCCGCGCTTTGCATTTGAGAAGTTCCCGGCAGCTAACCCAACCCTAACCACCACGATGAAGTCGGTGGGCGAAGCCATGGCTATCGGCCGCAACTACACCCAGGCACTCCAGAAGGCTCTGCGCTCACTTGAGCGACGCGGCAGCTCATTCCACTGGAATGATTCACCGGCTAACGTCGACGAGTTGCTAGAGCAGATCAAGACCCCGACCGATGGTCGAATCGTCTTGGTGCAGCAGGCACTTCGTGCCGGCGCTACCGCAGAACAGGTCTTTGAGTCAACCAAGATTGACCCTTGGTTTATCGACCAGATGGTGCTGATCAACGAAGTTGCCGACCAGATTGCCTCAGGCGCAGAACTTAATGCCGAACTAATCTCACTTGGCAAAGAACACGGATTCAGCGACTCGCAAATCGCTGCTCTGCGCGGTCTAACCGAGGCCGAAGTTCGCGCATTCCGCCACAGCATTGGTCTTCGCCCGGTTTACAAGACCGTCGACACCTGTGCCGGTGAGTTCCCAGCTGAAACTCCTTATCACTACAGCACCTACGAGCAAGAGACTGAAGTCACTCCTTCAGACCGCAAAAAGGTAGTAATTCTTGGATCGGGCCCGAACCGTATTGGCCAGGGTGTTGAGTTCGACTATTCATGTGTGCACGCATCATTTGCACTTAGCGATGCAGGCTATGAAACCATCATGATCAACTGCAACCCAGAGACCGTGTCAACCGACTATGACACCTCTGACCGCCTGTATTTCGAGCCACTAACCCTAGAAGACGTGCTTGAGGTTATCCATGCAGAACAGCAGAGCGGCGAGCTTGTTGGTGTTGTTGTTCAGCTCGGTGGCCAGACTGCTTTGGGCCTAGCTCAGGGCCTAAAGGCAGCCGGTGTGCCAATCTTGGGCACCAGCCCAGACGCTATCGACCTAGCCGAAGAGCGCGGTTTGTTCCAGAAGATTCTTGACGACGCCCGGCTACTGGCACCAGCTAACGGAACCGCAATCACCTTGGCTGAGTCCGAGAACGTGGCTGCTCGAATTGGTTATCCGGTTTTGGTTCGTCCATCTTTCGTACTTGGTGGTCGCGGTATGGAGATCGTTTACGACCAGGATTCGCTGGTTGACTACTTCGACCGAATCAAGGATCAAGGCATTGTTGGCCCAACCACTCCACTTTTGGTTGACCGATTCTTGGACAACGGCATCGAGATCGACATCGATGCACTATTTGACGGCGAAGACCTATATGTCGGCGGCGTAATGGAGCACATCGAAGAGGCTGGTATTCACTCAGGAGACTCAAGCTGTACTCTGCCTCCGGTGACTATGAGCGAGGCTCAGATTGCGCGCGTTCGCGAGGCAACCTACAAGATCGCAAAGGGCATTGGCGTAAAGGGTCTGATTAACGTTCAGTTCGCGCTCGCCCAAGACGTGCTTTATGTTCTTGAGGCAAACCCTCGTGCATCGCGCACGGTTCCTTTTGTTTCAAAGGCACTGGGCATCACACTAGCCAAGGCTGCTTCACTGGTTATGGTCGGCAAGACCATCAAAGAGCTTGTTGCCGAGGGTCACCTTCCAAAACTTGACGGCACCTATATTCCAGCTGGATCACCGATTTCGGTGAAAGAAGCGGTGTTGCCATTCAAGCGATTCGCTACCAAGGATGGTCGTTTTGTCGACTCACTGCTTGGTCCAGAAATGCGCTCAACCGGTGAGGTTATGGGCATCGATGTTGACTTTCCGAAGGCGTTTGCCAAGAGCCAGGCTGCCGCATCAAGCGCGTTACCGACCTCTGGCACAATCTTCATCTCAGTTGCCGACCGCGACAAGCCACAGGTGCTTCTGCCAGTGCGTCGCCTTCAGCAACTTGGATACAAGATTCTGGCCACCGCAGGCACCGCAGAGATTCTGCTGCGCCACGGTATCGAAGTCAGCACCGTTCGCAAGCACAGCGATGACAGCGCCGGGGGAGACTCGCCTTCAATCGTTGACCTAATCAATGCGGGTCAGGTAGATGTCGTTGTGAACACACCTTCGGGTTCAAGTGCGCGCAAGGATGGGTATGAAATTCGTGCGGCAACCACGGCGGCCGACAAGGCAATCTTCACGACCATCGCACAACTAAGCGCTGCAATTGGCTCTTTCGAAACCGTTATTGCGGGCGGCTTTGACGTGAAGTCTCTTCAGGAGCACTCGGCAGACAGGGCGGCAGCACTTGTCTAAAACCTTCGGTGGCAAACTCGCACTTGCGTTTGAACGCTATGGGCAACTTTGCGTGGGCATTGACCCACACGAAGAGCTTTTGCTCGAGTGGAATCTTGAAGTTTCAGCAGCGGGCGTGCGCGAGTTTGCCGATCGAGTTTTAGAAGCCAGCATTGGTCGCGTCGGCATGATCAAGCCACAGGTTTCATTCTTTGAGCGTTTTGGTTCAAAAGGTTTCGAGGCTCTAGAGCACCTTGCGCAGCAAGCGCAGCAAAGCGATCTAGTTGTAATCATGGATGCCAAGCGCGGTGACATCGGCACCACGATGGCGGCTTACTACGAAGCATGGCTAGGCAAGCAGGCAAGCATGCCTTGCGACGCTCTGACTGTTTCGCCATACCTGGGTTTCGATTCACTAAAGCAGGTTATGTCTGATTCAGCCGAGCGCACCAAAGGCTTGTTTGTTCTGGCTGCGACTTCAAACCCAGAGGGTGCGGCGCTGCAGAAAGCTACCGTTTCGGGTTCGACTTTGGCATCAGACATTTGGCGTCGCCTTGGTGAAATCAACTCAATTACTGCAGGCCCAAACGACACCTTGGGTTCATTTGGCGCAGTAGTTGGCGCAACTTTGAACCTTGCAGGCTTTGGGCTTGGTGAAATCCAAGCCAAGCGCCAGCAAGTTGCAACCCCGATTCTGGCTCCAGGTTTTGGCGCTCAAGGAGCTGAACTGGGTGACATTTCAAGACTTTTCGGCGCATCAGCCGACAGCGTGATTGCCTCGGTTTCGCGCAGCGTTTTGCGCGCCGGGCCTAGCGGGCTAGCTCAAGCAATTGATTCTGCCAAGGCTGAACTTGCAGCAGGATTGAATTCATGACCGCGAATCTCACAGTGATCGCTGGGCCAACCGCAGTTGGCAAAGGCACCGTAATCAAGCACATTCTTGAGCACAACCCGCAAATCAAACTTTCAGTGTCAGCCACCACTCGTGCACCGCGCCCTGGTGAGGTCGACGGGGTCAGCTATTTCTTTATGACCAAGCCTGAGTTTGAAAGCAAGATTGCCCAGGGCGAGATGCTCGAGTGGGCTCAGGTGCACGGCGACAATTACTACGGCACCCCGAAGCAGCCGGTTCTCGATGCTCTCAATGCCGGCCAATCGGTCATCCTTGAAATTGATTTGCAAGGTGTTCGTCAGGTCAGACAAGCCTGGCCAGACGCCAAGTTCATCTTTATTGCGCCACCGAGCTGGGATGAACTGGTTAGCCGCCTTCGCGGTCGTGGCACCGAAACCGAAGAACAGATGACGAAGCGTCTCGAGACCGCCAAAGTTGAACTTGCCGCCGAATCTGAGTTTGATGTGACGGTTATTAACAATGAGGTAGCCGAATGCGCTGCCAAAGTCGTAGAATTGATCCAGTCTTAGCGAACGTTTTCGCGATATCGAGGCCATAAGCCCCCGAAAGTAAAAGGTAATTTCATGTCTGAAAAGCTAGTTGGAATCGTTAACCCTGCAATTGACTCACTCATGCAGAAGGTCAACTCAAAGTACGAACTAGTCATCTTTGCTTCAAAGCGTGCTCGCCAGATCAACGACTACTACTCAGCACTGCACGAGGGTTCACTTTTCAACAACGTTGGTCCGCTAGTCGAGACCACCGTTGACGAGAAGCCACTTACCATCGCGATGCACGAGATCGACCAAGACAAATTGGTCAAGACCTCAACCGCTGAATAATTTATGCGCGTTGTCGTTGGCATAACCGGCGGTATAGCCGCTTATAAGGCCACGTCAATTGTTCGCCTGCTAACCGAGGCTGGGCACACTGTCAAAGTTGTTCCGAGCCAAAACGCGCTTCGTTTTATCGGTGCTGCAACGCTCGAAGCTCTTTCACACAACACGGTTGATCCCGATTTATTCACGGATGTTGCCGACGTAAAGCACATTGAAATCGCCAAGTCGGCTGATCTGGTCATTGTTGCGCCTGCAACCGCCGCATTCATTGCTCGCACAGCGGCTGGCATTGCCGATGACCTGCTCGGAAACGTGCTGTTGGCGACCAACGCTCCGGTTGTGATTGCCCCTGCGATGCATACAGAAATGTGGCTAAATTCAGCCACCGTAAACAACATTCAGACCCTGCGCGAACGCGGAATCACAGTCATCGAGCCTGCTTCAGGTCGACTAACCGGTGAAGACAGCGGTGTTGGCCGGCTACCAGAACCAGAAGAAATCGTCGAACAGGCGTTACGCGCTTTGCCTGCGGGCGACCTAACCGGGCGCAGCATCCTGATCACTGCAGGAGGCACCCAAGAGGCTATTGACCCGGTTCGATTCATCGGCAACCGTTCGTCTGGCAAACAGGGCCTAGCCATCGCATCTGAAGCCGTCAGACGAGGTGCTCGAGTCACCCTTATAGCTTCTAACATCGAAGAAATCCCTGAGGGCGTTGGCACTGTCATTGAAGCCAGAACGGCGCTTGATGTCGCACAGGCAGTCAATGAACAACTGACCAAACACGATGTTTTAGTTATGGCCGCGGCTATTGCCGACTATCGAATTGAAAACCAATCAAATCTCAAGCTAAAGCGGGCCGAATTGGGCAATCGCATCAGCTTAGATTTAGTGGCTAACCCAGACATTCTGAAGACCACAGTAGAGCGTATTAAAGCCGAGGGGTTGAAGGTTATTTCGGTGGGTTTTGCAGCCGAGACTGCCGGCAGTGAAGACGCATTGACCAGGCTCGCGCAGCGAAAGCTGATCGAAAAAGGTTGCGACATTCTGGTTGCAAATGATGTTTCTGGGGGAGCAGTGTTCGGCTCTGACAGCAACTCGGTCTTAATTTTGACTGCCACCGGTTCGGCCACCGGTCGCTCAGGAAGCAAGAAAGCAACTGCAAACCAATTGCTAGACATGCTCGTCGAATCGTTCAAATAGACGCCGGTTCGCCCTTGTCTGAGGCCTCAAGTAAACTTGGCGCCTATGAGCAATCTTCGACTTTTCACCTCTGAATCTGTGACCGAAGGTCACCCAGACAAAATCTGTGACCAAATTTCAGACACCATTCTCGATGCAATGCTCGAACAAGACTCGTCCTCTCGAGTCGCGGTTGAAACCATGGTCACCACCGGTCTAGTGCACGTCGCCGGCGAGGTCACCACCGAGGGCTATGTCGAAATTCCTAAACTTATCCGCGAAAAGATTCGCTCAATTGGCTACACCTCTTCAGATATAGGGTTCGACGGTGACAGCTGTGGGGTATCAGTCTCAATTGGCCAGCAATCTCCTGACATCGCCCAGGGCGTTGATTCAGGTCTAGAGCAGCGCATCGGCGACTCTGGCGATCGCTTTGATTCACAGGGCGCTGGCGACCAGGGCATCATGTTCGGTTATGCCACCAACGAGACCAAGACCCTGATGCCTACTGCGATTTCTCTAGCTCACCGCCTAAGCGAGAAGCTTGCCGAGGTGCGCAAGTCTGGCGAAGTTAGCTTCCTGCGCCCAGATGGCAAGACTCAGGTCACCATTGGCTACGAAGGCACAGTGCCGAAGACCGTTGAAGCCGTTGTTCTCTCGACCCAGCACAATCCAGGCGTTGAGCATGGTCAAATCGTCGAAGCAATGCGCGAGCGCGTGATCAACCCGGTTCTAAGCGAATCTGGTCTTGAATTCTCGGGCGCCGAGCTGTTCATCAACCCAACCGGAAACTTCGTTATCGGTGGCCCGATGGGCGACGCAGGTCTAACCGGCCGCAAAATCATCGTTGACACCTACGGTGGCGCAAGTCGTCACGGTGGTGGCGCTTTCTCAGGCAAAGACCCTTCAAAGGTTGACCGCTCGGCTGCATATGCGATGCGCTGGGTTGCCAAGAACGTGGTTGCCGCCGGCCTAGCTGACCGTGCCGAAGTTCAGGTTGCCTATGCAATTGGTGTGGCACGCCCAGTTGGTCTCTATGTAGAAACCTTCGGCACTGCCAAGTTTGACGAAGACAAGATTGCTTCAGCTATTTCAAAGGTCTTCGACCTGCGCCCGAAGGCAATCATCGAAGAACTTGATCTGCTTCGCCCAATTTATTCATTGACCTCAAGCTATGGTCACTTTGGCCGCGAGCTGCCTCAGTTCACCTGGGAGCGCACTAACAAAGCCGAGGCCCTGCGCGCTGCTGTTGGTGTCTAGCCAGCTAATTGCGCGAGTTGCGATCGAGTCACCGCTTCCTCAGCTCGATCGTCTATTTGACTATGCCGTCGCGCCTGAGCTTGCGGATCAAATCAAAGTAGGTCAGCGAGTCAAAGTTACCTTCGGGCGCTCAAAAGTCAGCCAACCCGCTCTTGTGGTCGAGATTTCAGATTCCAGCAACCACGACGGCAAACTGTCGCAAATAACCGAATTGGTTTCGACAGTGCCGGTTTTGCAAACTCGCGTCTATAAGTTGGCGCGCCAAATTGCAGACCGACAGTGCACCTCACTCAGCGATGTAATCCGGCTTGCAGTTCCAAACCGCTCGGTAGCCGTTGAAAAAAAGTGGTTGGTGGCCCAAAGCGAAAGCGCCGCGCAATTAGAAAACAATCCACTTGTTCTCGATAGATCCAACGCCACCAAAACCACACAAATTGTGCAGCCGGTCTGCGATGAGTGGCCCACTTGGGCATCAGAGCTTGCGAACCGAGCGATCTCAACACTTGAATCGGGCGCTTCCACGATTATTTGTGTTCCAGATCAGGCTGACATTCAAGTTATCGAGAGATTGCTGGCATCGAGAGATGTTGACTTCAGAGTTCAGCACTCGGATCAAAAGAATTCAGCTAGCTACGGTGTTTTTCTTCGCTGCCTCGAGAGTCAGCCGCTAATTGTGGTTGGCAATCGCAACGCGCTATTCGCTCCAGTGCCAAACCTCGGATTGATTCTGCTTTGGGACGATGGCGACCACAGCCACATCATGCAGCAGTCTCCGTATATTCACTCGCGCGATATCGCACTTATGCGTCAACAAATCGAGGGTTGCTCGATTCACTTTGCCTCGCATGTTCGATCGGCTGAGACGGCAAGGCTGATTTCTATCGGATATCTGACCGATGTGACTGCGGCGTTTGCTCCACCAAAAGTCGCAGTTTCAGAGTCTGGTCAAAGGCTTGATACTGCAGCCTGGCTTGCAATCCGCGAGGCCAGCAACGCAGGGCCGGTTTTAGTGCAGGTTGGCGCCAAAGGCGCAAGCGTTTCGCTCTACTGCGCGTCTTGCTCAACTAGGGCAAGTTGCTCAGATTGCAATGGTCCACTCTGGGTAAACGAGCGCAATCAAAACTCTTGTCGCTGGTGCAACCGCATCAGCATCGATGCGCAGTGCAACGAATGCGGTTCGGTCAAGTTTCGTCAGGGCCGTGCAGGTGCCACTAGAACCTCTACCGAAATCGGAAAAATGTTCCCCGGGGTCAAAATACTTACCTCGAGCGGATCAGAACGACTATTTACGGTTGACGAAAAGCCCAAGGTGGTCGTTGCAACAGTCGGTGCCGAACCCATCGCGGCAGGCGGCTATTCGGCCGTTGTGATTCTCGATGCTGATCAATTGCTTCGACGCGACACCCTCAGGGCAACAGAAGATGCTGTTCGTGCCTGGGCAAACGCAATTGCTTTGCTCTCGCCTAAGGGGCGCGCGTTGCTGGTTGGTCTCACCGGAAAACTGGCGACGGATTTTGCGCTTTGGAATCATGCTGCAATCGCCAACAGAGAGCTCGACTCACGTTCTGAACTAGAGCTTCCACCTGCGGTCCGCGTTGCAACCATCACGGCCGATTCGACCCGACTAGAGCAGTGTGCTGAGGCTTTGGCGCGCATCGAATCAGTTGAAGTATTTGGGCCTTCGACCAGAAATGGCGACTTGAGGCTACTGATCAAATTCAGTTATCGAGCTGGGCAAGAAGTATCAGAAAAACTTAGGGTATTAGCTCTTTCTCAAACCGCTGGCGGATCCATACTGAATCAAAAATCTGGGCGAGCGCAACGCGCGCTGAGAATCAAGATTGACGACCCCGAAGTAATCTAGGTTTCTAACGAACGGTTTGATTTGAGAATTATTTTTGCGGGCACGCCATTGAATGCCGCAACCACACTCGAGGCCCTGCTGAAGTCTGGCCAAAATGTGGTTGCTGTGCTGACCCGCGAAGACGCTCCGGTTGGCCGCAAGCGCGTTCTTACGCCTTCACCAGTAGCACTGATTGCCGAGTCGGCGAGCATTCCACTAATCAAGGCGAACAAAATCACGCCTGAGGTGAACCAGCGGATTGCTGAATATCAACCCGAGCTGGGCATCGCGGTTGCATACGGTGTTATCTTCAAAAGCGATACTCTTCAGGTGCCAAGCTCTGGCTGGATCAACCTGCACTACAGCCTGTTGCCAGCTTGGCGAGGCGCAGCACCAGTTCAGCACTCAATCTTGAGTGGCAATCCAGAAACCGGTGTCACAATCTTTGCCCTTGATGAGGGCATGGATACCGGCCCGATTCTGTCGCAGGTAAAAACGCTTATTGAGCCGGGTGAGAATTCTGGTGAGTTGCTTGGCAGACTCACTCACCTCGGCATCTCGGGTCTTCTCGAGATTTTGCCGTCAATTGAATCGGGCGTCGCTAAGTCAACAGAACAGACAACTGCCGAAGTCAGTGCCGCAAACAAAATAAACCGTGCCGATGCTCGCATAGATTGGCAAGAAAAGGCGCGCGTGATCGAGTTGAAGGTTCGCGCATTTAACCCTGAGCCGATGGCCTGGGCGCAGCACGATGACTCTCCGGTTCGAATCCTTGAAGCATCAGCGTTAGGCTCGGTAGCCAACAAACTATCGTTCGCCGCTGGTGCCGCGAACGGCCAGGTGCTAATTGAGAATGGCCGAGTATATGTGTTGTGCGCTGACGAAACGGCCCTCGAACTCAAGCAGGTTCAGCCAGCCGGCAAGAATCCAATGGCAGCTCAAGATTGGGCTCGCGGACTAAAGATTGCACCGGTGCTCAACTAATGCGACACAACGGAAGAACTGTTGCACTTGACCTGCTCATGCAGGTCGAGGCAAATGACGCCTATGCCAACCTGCTTCTGCCGAAGCTAATCACTGCTGCAAAACTCGATTCGCGCGAAGCTGCCTTTGCCCAAGAACTGAGCTTCGGCACGCTGCGCTGGGCTTTGTTCTATGACCGCATTGTTGAAGAGTGCGCCAAGCGATATACCGATGAGATCGAGCTCGATGCGCTAATCGTTCTGCGATTTGGCGCACACCAGATCCTCAACATGCGAGTGCCTGCACACGCAGCACTGAGCGAAACAGTCGAGCTAGCCAAGCACTATCTTTCACGCGGCGGCGTTGGCTTCGTTAATGGAGTTTTGCGTCGAGTGTCAGAGAAGTCGATTGACCAGTGGCGCCAAATTGTTCTAGCGCGCTGCGAAAGCAAAACCGAACGACTAGCCGTTGAATTTTCACACCCGATTTGGGTTGTTCGAGCGCTTGAGCACTCGCTGAAACTGGATGGTCGAGAGGCCGAAATCGAGCAGTTGCTTGCAGCTGACAACACCCCGCCGCTGGTAAACCTAGTTGCCCTGCCAGGTCTGGCTAAATCTGATGACACCGTCGGGCTAATCGCCGGAAAGGCTAGCCCAATCGGATTCGAGCTTGATTCCGGAGATCCGCAGCTTTTGCGCGGAGTCCAAAACGGTGGCCTAAGAGTTCAAGATCAAGGCTCTCAGCTAGCAGCGTTGGCACTGTCGCGTGCAAAGCCGATTTCAGAGGGTGAAACCTGGCTTGATGTTTGTGCCGGGCCGGGCGGCAAAGCAGCCTTGTTGGCGGCCGAGGCAAGCATGGGCCACGCCACTCTAGTGGCTAACGAACTTCAGCCTCACCGTGCAAAGTTGGTCGAATCAGCACTGCGAACCGTTGCACCCCAAATCAAAGTTCACGTTGGCGATGGTGTAGATTTCTGCACCTCGAAGCCCGAAGCCTTTGATCGCATCATGCTTGATGCACCGTGCACGGGTCTAGGTGCCCTGCGTCGCAGGCCTGAAGCCCGCTGGCGCAAAACCTCGAACGACGTGGCCGACCTTTCGAAACTTCAGGAACAGCTCCTTTCTGCAGCTTTTAGAGCCCTAAAACCGGGTGGAGTGCTGGCCTATGTCACCTGTTCCCCGCACCAAGCTGAGACCAATGCAATTGTCGACTGGGCACAAAAAAGACTCGGCGCTGATTTTGAATTGATTGATGCTACATCTGTGGTTAAAGCCATCAGTCCGCAACTTCAAATCAACACCGATCGCAAAACCGTACAGCTATGGCCACACGCCAACGGCACTGATGCGATGTACATTGCACTTATCACCAAGAGAAAGAAGAAGTAGCTATGGGCATGCGAATCAACCCGAGCATTCTGTCTGCTGATTTTGTGAATTTTGAACGCGATTTCAAAAGCATCGCCAATTGCGATTTGATCCATGTTGACGTCATGGACAACCACTTCGTGCCAAACCTCACTTTCGGTTTGCCAATGGTGGCGCGCATGCAACAAATCACCCCAAAGCCGCTTGATGTTCACCTGATGATTTCTGATGTCGACAAATGGGCAGTTGGTTATGCCGAGGCTGGGGCCTATTCTGTGACTTTTCACGCTGAGGCAACCGAGAATCCGGTTGCTGTCGCTAGAACACTTCGTGCTGCCGGAGCTCGAGCCGGTGTTGCGGTCAAACCGGGCACTGACGTCGAATCAATTTTGGATGACCTGCGCGAATTTGATCAGGTTTTGGTCATGACCGTTGAACCTGGCTTTGGCGGACAGTCACTAATCGAAGACTGCCTAGCAAAGGTAACCAAGGCTCGACGCCGCATAGACGCTGAAAAATTGGATGTTTGGTTGCAGGTCGACGGGGGAGTCACGGAGTCAAACATTGCTCGAATTGCCGAGCTTGGAGCCGACACTTTTGTTGCTGGAAGCGCCGTTTTCAAGGCACCGGATCGTGCTGCACAGATTGATGAATTGCGCGAGCTTGCTGAAGCTGGCCATCAGCATGCTGTTCAACACGGACATTTCGGTCACTAGCCTCAATCACAAACGTCGCCGAAGTCCTTCTGGCTAACGGTAACCTAGAGGGATGAAAACCTTCGAGCAGCTTTTTGCTGAAATTTCCGAAAAGGCAGCCAGTCGTCCGGCCGGGTCAGAGACCACAAAGTGGCTCGAGGCTGGCGTGCATACCATCGGCAAAAAGATTGTCGAAGAGGCTGCAGAAGTATGGATGGCTGCCGAATACGAAGGCAACGAGCGCACAGCTGAAGAAATTTCTCAGCTGATTTATCACCTGCAGGTAATGATGGCCGCAAAGGGCATCACCATTGAAGATTTAGAAAAAAACTTTTAGTAAGAGAGAAAAATGCTCAAAGTAGCAGTGCCAAACAAAGGCATCCTGTCAGAATCGGCCATTGCCATGCTCAAAGAGGCTGGCTATGCCACCCGTCGTGACCCTAAAGATTTGCACGTTGTCGACCAACAGCACGACATTGAATTTTTCTATCTTCGCCCACGCGACATCGCAACCTATGTTGGTTCAGGCTCTCTAGATGTCGGTTTCACCGGCCTGGATCTGCTGCTAGACAGCCGTTCAAAAGCGGTGAGCTTGGCTGACCTTAGCTTTGGAGAGTCAACTTTTAGGTTTGCTGGTCCTGTTGGCAAGTTCAAGAGCCTTCAAGACCTAGCTGGTTTGCGCGTTGCGACTGCCTACCCGAACCTAGTCGAAGACTTTCTAAAGCGTGAAGGCGTTCAGGTTGAGTTGGTTCAACTTGACGGCGCAGTCGAGGTTGCGGTTCGTCTGGGCGTTGCCGACGCAGTTGCCGATGTTGTCTCAACCGGCAACACCCTTCGTCAGGCTGGTCTAGAGATTTTTGGACCGGTGATTCTGCAGAGCTCAGCACACCTAATCGTTGCCCCGGGCAAAAAGACCGACCACGAGCAACTTCTTCGTCGCATGCAGGGTGTTCTGGTCGCTCGCGAATACGTGATTTTTGACTACGACTGCCCAAGCGCTTTGATCGAGGCGGCTTCGGCAATCACCCCTGGCATCGAGTCTCCGACTATTTCTCCACTTCGCGACACCGACTGGGTTGCAGTTCGTTCGTTGGTCAAGGCAAACGAAATCAACTCAAAGATGGATGAGCTGTATGCGCTTGGCGCAAGAGCGATTCTGGTCAGCGCAATTCACGCAGCAAGAATCTAAAAGGGCTGCGAGACAAGATGTCACTTTCGATTCGAGTTATTCCGTGTCTGGATGTTGCAGACGGTCGAGTCGTTAAGGGTGTCAACTTTCTAAACCTGCGTGACGCCGGTGACCCGATTGAGTTGGCAAAGCGCTACTACGAAGACGGCGCTGACGAACTGACGTTTCTAGACGTTCACGCAACAGTCGATAATCGCTCAACCATGTATGACCTTGTTTCAGCATGTGCCGAGCAGGTATTCATCCCGTTGACCGTGGGTGGTGGAATCCGCGAGGTTGATGACGTTGCTCGACTGCTTGCCGCTGGTGCCGACAAGATTTCGGTTGGTTCAGCGGGCATCGCAAATCCAGAGTTGCTCTCCAAAATTGCCGATCGATTTGGCAATCAAGTTTTGGTTATCTCGCTTGATCTCAAGCGCTCACCAAAAACACCATCTGGATATGTTGTGACCACCCACGGCGGCCGAAACGAAACCGATCTAGACGCCCTGGACTGGGTAAAGCGCACTATCGAACTTGGTGCAGGAGAATTGCTGGTCAACAGTATCGACGCCGATGGCACCCGCTCAGGATTCGACGTAGAGATGCTTCACGAGATTCGCGCGATTAGCTCGGTTCCGGTAATTGCATCAGGTGGAGCCGGTAAAGCCGCAGACTTTGCAGACGCCGCTGCCGCCGGAGCCGACGCGATCTTGGCTGCTTCGATTTTTCACGAGGGATCGGTATCGATTGCCGACGCCAAAGCTGCTCTAAAAACTGCAGGATTCGAGGTTCGCTAATGACGATGGAAATTGGTCAACTAAAGTTCGACGCTCAAGGTTTGATCCCTGCAATCATTCAGTCATCAAGCAGCAAACGAGTATTAATGATGGCCTGGATGAACGCCGAGAGTGTGGCTCAGTCTCTTGAACTTGGCGAGACAGTATTTTGGTCGCGCAGCCGCCAGGAGCTTTGGCACAAAGGCGCAACTTCGGGAAACACTCAGAAGATTGATTCGCTCGAGTATGACTGCGACGCCGACACGCTTTTGATCCAGGTCACTGAAGCCGGGCCAGCCTGCCACAACGGCACTGAGTCTTGTTTCGACACCGGCAATTTCGCTTTCAAGAATTCAGTGAGTGAGGGCAACTAATGGCAATCACCAGCCTGACCGATGTCCAAGCCCTGGCGCAAAAGCACGCGGTTATCCCTGTAATCGAGGAGCTGTTTTCAGGCACTGAAACTCCGCTTTCGATTTTTGAAAAACTAGCCGGCGAAAAGCCAGGCAGCTTTCTGCTTGAGTCTGCCGAGCAGGGTGTCTGGTCACGTTTCAGCTTTATCGGCGTAAACAATCGCGGCACCCTTCTTCAAGAAGAAGATGGCGTGGTTCAATGGCTTTCTAGCCAAGGATCAGCACCACTGCCAACGGGCGACCTGCCCGAAGGAATCTCGGGTCTCGACGCAGTTAGTGCTATTCAGAAAGCCTGGAGTTCAGAGCCGATTACCGATGCACCACCCTTGGTATCAGGCCTGGTCGGCGCCATTGGTTGGGATGCGATTCGCGAGATTGAGCGCCTTGCGCCGGCGAAACCAAAGGATTTCAACAGCCCGACAATCGCGATGTCGCTGTTTTCTGATTTGGTGGTTGTCGACCACCTAAAGAGCACTGTTTTGCTGGTTGCCAACATTTTCAACCATGCCGAAACCAATATTGACCTTGCCTACTCTGAGGCTCTCGAGCGCATCACCAAGATGCGCCAAGACCTGCTAAAGCCTTCAGCGGTCTTTTTGGCCGACGTCGATAACGATGCCGTTGCTAAGCCCGAGCACCGAATTGAAAGTTCGGTCTTTAAGTCTTCAGTCGAGCGCGCAAAAGAATATGTGCGCGCCGGTGACGTGTTTCAGGTGGTCTTGTCTCAGCGTTTCGACCACGAAACAGATGCTTCGGCACTAGATGTTTATCGGGTTCTGCGAGCTCTGAATCCAAGCCCATACATGTATCTCTTCAATTTTGAAGACAGTCATGGCCAATTTGCCATCGTGGGGTCATCTCCAGAGGCATTGTTCAAAGTTCAAGGCGGCCACGTAATCACGCATCCGATTGCTGGTTCACGCCCACGCGGATCGAGCATCGATGCTGATCTAGCGCTCGAGAACGAATTGCTAGGGGATCAAAAAGAGACCGCTGAGCACCTAATGCTGGTTGACCTGGCTCGAAACGACCTACTCAAGGTTTGCGTGCCAAACACTGTAACTGTCACCGAATTCATGCAGATTCACCGCTTTAGCCACATCATGCACTTGGTTTCAACCGTCGAAGGTGAAGCAGTTGCCGAGGTTTCGCCAATCGACATATTCAAAGCGACGTTCCCGGCTGGCACACTTTCTGGCGCACCAAAACCTAGAGCCCTCGAAATCATCGAAGAACTTGAGCCGGCAAACCGTGGAATCTTCGGTGGGGTAGTTGGCTACTTTGATTTTGCCGGCAGCGCCGATTTAGCAATCGCGATTAGAACCGCAGTGATTCGAGATGGGATGGCGCACGTGCAGGCTGGCGCGGGCATAGTTCTAGATTCAGATCCTGAAGCTGAATACCGCGAGACCATTGCCAAAGCAGGTGCGCCACTAAGGGCTGTCGCCTTGGCGTCAACGCTAGCCAGAAAATCAAATTGAAAAAATCTCGAACCCTAATCCTGCTGGCCTTGATGGCGCTGGTTGGATTAGTGCTGGCCAATCATGGTCGGCTTCTATTTCAAAGGCCAGGTCACAGCTGTCTTGCTTGCTGCAGTCGGCCTGTTGCTTTTTTTCAGCGCGTTCGCTCTCATTCAAAACTTTGACTCACCAATTCAAACGATTATCGACAGCGGTGAACTCGAAAAAGCTATCGGGCAAACCGGCACCGTTGATGAGATCACGCCACTGCTTAGAAACCTTGCCGTTAGTCCCACTTATCTTTCGGCAATAATCCTGTTGTTTGCAAACGGACTTAGTTCGCTTGCCGCTTCGGTCGCAGCTTGGAATTGGAAGCAGACCAAGCGAAATTCAAAAGCAGAACGCAACGCTTCGATTTCTGGGAATTCATCTGAAGTCAGCAAGAAAACCGAGGCCTCGAGTTTTGATCTATGGGACCAACAACGCCAATAGTCATTTGCCGCTGATGCGAGTATGCACAGCGTGTAATTGATAGAATTTTAAAAGTTTTTATGAAAGGCAAATCAATGTCAGAGAACCTAAACGACACCGGCCACGGCGACTCAATCGCATCTTGGACCGCCGTAATCGTAATCATGGCTGCATCGGCTGCCGGAACCCTGTTCTTCTGGCTTGACCAGCCTGCTCTGGTTTATGCATCTGCTGGCCTTGCCGTTCTTGGTCTAGTTGCCGGTTTGGTTCTAAAGCGCGCAGGATACGGCGTAGGCGGCAAGAACAGCAAGAGCAAGCACTAGTGCTCGCTGAACTCTACGCGGGTTCGATTGCCGACGCCGAAACCCGGCGTGAAACGGTTTCACTTACTCAAGTTGAGCAACTGGCTCTTTCAGCCGCGCCAGCACTAAACGCGCTTGAGTTTCTTGCTCCGGCAGCACAAATCAAAATCTTGGCCGAGGTCAAACGCGCCAGTCCATCAAAAGGCCAAATGGCTGAGATTCCAGATCCGGCTTTGTTGGCTGAAATTTATGCCGATAACGGCGCCTCGGCAATTTCAGTTCTAACAGAAGAGCGTCGCTTCAAAGGCTCTCTAAACGACCTTCGTGCAGTGCGTGCGAAAGTCCAGGTTCCACTTCTTCGCAAAGACTTCATTGCTAGCGAGTATCAAATTCTTGAGGGCCGAGCAGCTGGCGCTGACATCATCCTGTTGATTGTTGCCGGCTTGCCAGAGGCTGAAATTGTTCGCTTAAAGACTTTCACCGAAGAGCTTGGCATGACAGCCTTCATTGAGACCCACTCAGCTGACGAACTTAAGTTGGCCGCCGACGTTGGTGGCAAGATGATCGGTGTCAACGCTCGCGATCTTTCAACTTTTGAGACCGATCGCGATTTGTTCGCCAAACTAATCGATTTGTTTCCGGCCGACTCAATCAAAGTCGCTGAGTCTGCCGTTCGCACTGCCGAGGACGTTGTTCACTATCGTCGCGCCGGTGCCGATGTTGCATTGGTTGGCGAGGCTTTGGTCACCAATGACCCTGCACATATGCTCAAGAGTTTTCTGAGCGTGGGCTAACCGTCGTTTTCTTCGCACAATCAATCAATTTAGGATTATGAGCATGTCGAATCAGCAACTACGTGATCACGTAGGCCCTTATTTTGGTGAGTTCGGTGGGCGATTCGTTCCTGAATCACTAATCGCAGCGCTCGATGAACTAGAGGCCACTTACAACGCGGCCAAAATTGACCCTAGCTTTCAGGCTGAACTAGCTGAACTGCACCGAACCTATACGGGCAGGCCATCGATCATCACCGAAGCCAAGCGCTTTGCTGAGCACTGTGGCGATGTTCGGGTCTTTTTGAAGCGCGAAGACCTAAACCACACCGGCTCACACAAAATTAACAACGTTTTGGGTCAGGCGCTACTAACTAAGCGCATGGGCAAAACCCGTATCATCGCCGAGACTGGCGCTGGTCAGCATGGTGTAGCGAGTGCTACCGCGGCCGCGCTTTTTGGCCTCGAGTGCGTGGTGTACATGGGTGAAGTTGACACCGAACGACAGGCCCTAAACGTTGCCCGCATGCAGCTGCTGGGTGCAACCGTTGTGCCGGTTAAGACCGGCAGCCGCACGCTGAAAGACGCGATCAACGAGGCCCTACGCGACTGGGTTGCCAACGTTGACAACACTCACTACCTGCTCGGCACTGTTGCCGGACCGCACCCTTTCCCGACCATGGTCCGCGATTTTCACTCGGTTATCGGCAATGAGGCGCGTGCGCAAATGCTCGATGAATACGGCTTCTTGCCGACAGCTTTGGCGGCTTGTGTAGGTGGCGGTTCAAACGCCATCGGTCTTTTCCACGCTTTCCTCGATGACCCAGCCGTTCAGATTTATGGCTTTGAGGCTGCCGGCGAAGGCATGGACACCCCGCGACACGCAGCAACCCTGAACTATGGCCGCCCAGGTGTCTTGCACGGTGCTCGCAGCTACATGCTTCAAGACGAAGATGGCCAGACCATGGAATCGCACTCGATTTCGGCCGGTCTTGACTACCCGGGCGTCGGCCCAGAACACGCCTGGTTGAAAGACCTAGGTCGTGCTCAGTATTGGGGCATAAGCGATGCCGAGGCCATGGACGCACTGCGTCTCTTGAGCAGAACCGAAGGAATCATCCCAGCTATCGAAACCTCGCATGCGCTTGCCGGAGCAATCAAACTAGGTGCGCACTTGCCAGCCGGTTCGTCAATTCTGGTCAACCTCAGCGGTCGCGGCGACAAAGACATGGAGACCGCCGGCAAATACTTCGGGCTTCTAGACGCAAAGGACAACTAGTTTGACCAAGACAACCCACGAGGTTTTGAAAGATAACCGCGCAACCGGTCGCGGTTCACTAATTGGCTACTTTCCGGCTGGATACCCAAGCATCGAGCAGTCGGTTGAGGCTGCCATTGCGATGTGCAAAAACGGAGTCGACGTACTCGAACTCGGCGTTCCTTACAGCGATCCAGTGATGGACGGCCCAGTTATTCAGGAGGCAACCGAGGTTGCCCTGGCAAACGGTTTCAAACTAAAGAACGTTTTCGATGTGGTTCGCGCAATCAAAGAGCAGGTAGACACTCCTGTCTTAGTGATGACCTACTGGAACCCGGTCGTTCAGTACGGTGTCGAAAAATTCGCTGATGATTTGCAGAATGCCGGGGGAGCAGGCCTAATCACACCTGACTTGATTCCTGATGAGGGTGCCGACTGGATTCAAACCGCAATCGACAAGGGCCTAGATCGCGTATTTCTTGCCGCACCAACCTCAAGCCCTAAACGCCTGGAAAGTGCGTGTGCCAACAGCCAGGGGTTTGTCTATGCGGTGTCAACTATGGGCATTACCGGCGCTCGTGATGAGGTTGACCAACTCGCTCGAAAAGTTGTCGCCGGTGTTAGAGCTGCCGATAGCGAGCAGACCACTGCGGTTGGCATTGGAATTTCGACGGCCAAGCAGGTGGCTGAAGTTAATGAGTATGCAGACGGAGCTATTGTTGGCTCAGCGTTCGTGAAGGCTTATCAAAGCGGCGGGGTAGACGCCCTGACCGCAAAAGTAATTGAACTAACCAGTGAACTAAACCGATAGCAGTAGTAGGAAAATCATGAACACACTTTTCGCCAGCATTCCTAGCCCGTCGATTAGCTACATCGACCTCGGGCCGGTGCGCGTTCACTTTTATGCGCTGTTTATCTTGATCGGCATTGCCGTTGCGATTTGGATCGCCAACCACCGTCTAACCAAGCGCGGTGCCACTAGCGGAGCAGCCGTTGACATCGCACTTTGGGCGGTGCCGTTCGGCATCATCGGTGGCCGAATTTTCCACGTGCTTACTCACCCAAACGACTACTTCTATGACGGCGCAGACCTGCTGGCCGTATTCAGAATCTGGGAGGGTGGCCTTGCTATTTTCGGTGGCCTAATTCTTGGTTCAGTTGGTGCCTGGATTGGCGCCAAGCAGGCCGGCGTAAAGTTCTGGTCATTTGCCGATGCTGTGGCACCGGGAGTTCTAATCGCACAGGCAATCGGTCGACTAGGAAACTATTTCAACCAAGAGCTTTTCGGCCTTCCAACTGATCTTCCATGGGGCCTAGAAATCGATTTCTCTAACGCGGCTTATCCAAAGGGCTTGCCAATGGGTCAGATTTTCCACCCAACCTTTGCCTACGAAATGATCTGGAGCCTCGTTGGTGCCTTCGTTCTGCTTTACCTTGACCGCAAATTCGAGCTTCGCTGGGGCAAGCTTTTCGGGCTTTACCTGGTTTGGTACTCAGTCGGTCGCATCTGGATTGAATCAATTCGAATCGATCCGAGCGAAGTAATTCTTGGCCTGCGAATTAACGTTTGGTCGGCACTAGCTGGAATCGCAGTTGGTCTTGCGGTTTTCTACATTCAACGCAATCGACACACTGGCCTAGAGACCTCAGCGGCTTTAGAAAAAGATTCAACTAAGCCAGTTGATGAGATTGACTATGGGTTAGAATCTGAAAGCGGTTCGTCGGTCAAAAACGACTAGCTGCAACGGGTTTTCCCGCTTAGTCTTCGCCAAAAGCGCAAGCAAAAATACTTGTTCCGCGCTGTGCGCTTTTTATCTGGGCCAATGTTGTCCCTCTGACCTTAATGATTGGAGTGAAGCATGTCTGGCATGTCACCGTTTGAACGCTTCGGCACCGGTCCATCTGCTACTGGCCTGTATCGCCCAGAGTTCGAAAAAGATGCCTGTGGTTTGGCTATGGTTGCCACCCTTCGCGGCACTCCAGGTCACGACATTGTTGACACCGCTCTAAACGCACTTCGCAACCTTGAACACCGCGGTGCGGTTGGCTCTGACGCCGGCACCGGCGACGGCGCCGGAATCCTGACTCAGCTTCCAGACAAATTTCTTCGCTCAGTTTCGCCAACCGAACTTCCGGCAAAGGGCAAATATGCTGCCGGTTTGGTTTTCTTGCCACTCGATGACGCCGAGCGTCTAGCAATTGAGGCAAAGTTTGCAACCCTAGCTACTGAAGAGAACCTTCAGGTTCTAGGGTGGCGCGACGTTCCTGTTCGCCCAGAAGAGCTTGGCGACTTGGCCCGCGAGGCAATGCCAGTTATTCGCCAGGTTTTCGTATCGTCTCCAGACAACGCCACCGGCATTGAACTTGAGCGTCGTTTGTTCCGTTTGCGCAAGCGCTCAGAGCGCACCCTCGGCGCTTACCACCCATCACTCTCATCAGAGACCATCGTCTACAAGGGCATGGTCACCACCCTGCAGCTCGAGCCGTTCTATCCAGATCTAAGCAACGAACTGTTTGAAACCACCCTCGCTCTGGTTCACTCACGCTTTTCAACCAACACTTTCCCTTCATGGCCATTGGCTCACCCGTTCCGCATGATTGCTCACAACGGCGAGATCAACACCGTCAAGGGCAATTCAAACTGGATGCGCGCACGCGAAGCTCAGCTTGACTCTGAGCTAATTGGCGACATCAAGCAGTTGTTGCCGATCATCACTCCGGGCGCATCTGACTCGGCTTCATTCGATGAGGTTGTCGAGTTGCTATACATGTCAGGTCGCAGCCTGCCGCACGCGATGATGATGATGATTCCCGAAGCCTGGGAGAAGCAGTCGGACATCGACCCGAACCGCAAGAATTTCTATGAGTATCACTCGATGCTTATGGAGCCATGGGATGGCCCTGCCGCGGTGATTTTCACCGACGGAAACCTTGTTGGCGCAACTCTAGACCGAAACGGTCTGCGCCCTGGTCGCTACCTAATCACCGATGACGGTCTAGTCGTTTTGGCTTCTGAAATCGGCGTAGCCAACATCGACCCAGCCAAGGTGGTTCGCAAGGGCCGCCTGCAGCCTGGTCGCATGTTCTTGGTTGACACCGCAAACGGTCGCCTAATCGAAGACGACGAAATCAAGGCCGAAATTGCATCGCTTGAGCCTTGGGGTCAGTGGCTTGAAGACAACCGCATCACCCTTAAAGAGCTTCCAGAGCGCGAGCACATCGCCCACACCGCTTCTTCAGTGAACCGTCGTCAGCGCACTTTCGGATACACCGAAGAAGAGCTACGCATTTTGATCGCACCGATGTCGCGCGCAGGCGCAGAGCCGCTGGGTGCAATGGGTTCAGACACTCCAATCGCAGCGATTTCAGACCGCCCGCGCCTGCTATTCGACTACTTCGTTCAGCAGTTTGCCCAGGTCACGAACCCGCCGCTTGACTCAATCCGCGAAGAGGTTGTCACCTCGCTCAGCACCGGCATTGGCCCAGAGCGCAACTTGCTGTCAGCGAGCCCAGAGCACGCGCAGCAGGTAATCGTTGACTTCCCGGTGATCAACAACGACGAACTTGCCAAGATTCAACACATCGACGAGATGCCTGGCGCGGGTCACCCATTCACCGTTCGCGGCCTTTACCGCGTCGATGGCGGTCCTGAAGCTCTAGCCGCGCGCATCCGTGAAATTTTCACCGAAGTAGACGAAGCAATCGCCGCTGGCGCAAGCTATCTGATCATTTCTGACCGAGACAGCAACCGCGATCTAGCACCGATTCCGTCGCTACTAACCACTTCGGCAGTTCACCACCACCTGATTCGCAAGGGCAACCGAACCAAGGTCGGTCTGGTTGTTGAGGCTGGCGACGTTCGCGAAGTACACCATGTGGCTGCCCTAATTGGCTACGGTGCGGCAGCTATCAACCCATATCTAGCCATGGAATCGTGCGAGCAAATGGTGAAGACCGGTCAGATTGCCGGACTAACCATTGAGCAGGCTCAAAAGAACCTAATCAAGGGTCTTGGCAAGGGTGTGCTCAAGATTATGTCGAAGATGGGAATCTCGACTGTTTCTTCTTATTCAGGCGCGCAGTGTTTCGAAGCTATTGGCCTGAGCCAAGAGTTCGTTGACACTTATTTCACCGGCACCACTAGCCAGCTTGGCGGCATCGGCATCGAGGTTATTCACCTTGAAATCGCAGCTCGTCACGCCAGTGCTTATCCGGTTGAGCAGGCAATCAACGTTCACGAGAGCCTAGAAACCGGTGGCGAATATCAGTGGCGTCGCGAAGGCCCACCGCACCTTTTCAACCCTGAAACCGTATTCAAGCTTCAGCACTCAACTCGCACCAAGCAGTATGACCTGTTCCGCGAGTACACCGAGCTAGTTGACGACCAGTCAGAGCGCCTAATGACGCTTCGTGGTTTGTTTATGCTTCGCGAAGGCGTTCGCCCAGCCATCGACATCAGCGAAGTTGAGCCAATCGAATCAATCATGAAGCGCTTCTCAACCGGTGCAATGAGCTATGGCTCGATTTCTCCTGAGGCTCACGAAACTTTAGCCATCGCCATGAACAGCATCGGTGCAAAGTCAAACACCGGTGAGGGTGGCGAAGACGTAGAGCGTTTGCTAGACCCTAAGCGCCGCAGTGCAATCAAGCAGGTTGCTTCTGGTCGATTTGGTGTCACCTCGATGTATCTGACTCACGCAGACGACATTCAGATCAAGATGGCCCAGGGTGCAAAACCCGGCGAAGGCGGTCAGCTGCCAGGCGCCAAGGTTTATCCATGGATCGCTCGCACTCGTCACGCAACTGCCGGTGTTGGCCTAATCTCGCCACCACCGCACCACGACATCTATTCGATTGAAGACTTGAAGCAGTTGATTTTCGACGTCAAGCGCGCAAACCGCGAGGCACGCGTTCACGTCAAGCTGGTATC
>JBEEOO010000001.1:0-132230 GCA_041191585.1 Actinomycetota bacterium | reverse complement strand
CAGGCTCTCGGCACGGGCGCGCCTAGCTATCAGACCAGCCACACCGGCCCTGACCACGAGCGCACTTTTTTTGCCAAAGTTTTGATCGACGACAAGATTCTTGGCGAGGGCGAAGGCCGCAGCAAAAAGCTGGCCGAGACTAACGCCGCAATCGTTGCGTTGGCAAAGTTGGTCGACGCCAAGCCAGCTACTAAAAAGGCGCTATAAATGCCTGAGCTTCCCGAAGTCGAAACGGTTCGGGCTGGCCTAGCTCCGGCACTGACCGGTGCAACCATCCGTTCGATTCAAATCCATGACGCCAGGTCGCTAAAGCGGCATCCGGGTTCAGTTGAGAACTTTGTTTACATGCTCATCGATGCCCGCATTGCCGGAGTTGCTCGAAGGGGCAAATTTTTGTGGATGCCGCTGAATCTGGCCGGCGATAGATCTAAGCCGGGCGAGCGGCTGGCACTGGTCGGGCACCTTGGCATGAGTGGGCAGATGTTGCTTCGTGAACCCGGCGCTGAGCCAGACAAGCTCACTCGCGTTTCATTTTTGGCCGAGCAGGCCGACGGCACAACTGTTGAATTTCGTTTTGTTGATCAACGTATTTTTGGCTCGCTGGCAATCGATGAATTGGTTGAAGTCGCCGATGGTGCTGAGGCTGGCT
Source organism: Actinomycetota bacterium (assembly GCA_041191585.1). GTDB lineage: Bacteria > Actinomycetota > Actinomycetes > Actinomycetales > Microbacteriaceae > Rhodoluna. Next base: position 131,581 of record JBEEOO010000001.1, on the reverse strand, counting down.
TTAGTGCGGGTGTCGCAGCGGGGAAGTGGTGGCAGAAGCTGATTCCCAAGTCTGCAGCGCACATCTCGAGAGATCCGCTCGATGAGGCTTTTGATCAGAGCGCCGTAATTGCCAAATTTGCCAAGAAGAACTCGGGCATCAAGCGCGTATTGCTCGATCAGGGCACGTTGAGCGGAGTTGGCAACATCTATGCCGACGAAGCTCTTTGGCAATCAAAACTTCACTATGACCAGCCGGCAAATTCACTCAGCAAAACCAAAGCCCATGAGCTGCTAAAGAGCGTAAAAGAAATCTTGGCAAAGGCAGTTGCCGAGGGCGGCACAAGCTTTGACGAGCAATACAAAAACGTAAACGGCGAGAGTGGATATTTCGCTGTTTCTTTGAGCGCCTATGGCATGACCGGGCTGCCTTGCAAGCGATGTGGCGCACCGATTGTGCGAGAAGCATGGATGAACCGCGGCTCGCATTTTTGCCCACGGTGCCAAAGGCTCAAGGCGTAATTTTCAGTGCCCAAAATGGGGTATTTTTGAGGTTTGCGAACTGTTCGCATTATTTCATCTAGGTCATGAGGGGCGGTAGGCAATTTGTATTTAAAAAGCTTGACCCTCAAGGGCTTTAAATCTTTCGCGCAACCGACCACTTTTGCTTTTGAACCAGGCGTCACGGCCGTGGTTGGTCCAAACGGTTCGGGCAAGTCAAATGTTGTAGATGCACTTGCCTGGGTAATGGGTGAACAGGGTGCAAAGACCCTTCGCGGCGGCAAGATGGAAGACGTTATTTTTGCCGGCACCTCGACAAAGGGCCCACTGGGTCGCGCCGAGGTGATCCTGACCATTGACAACTCGGATGGCGCACTGCCGATTGACTACACCGAAGTCACTATTAGCCGAACCCTCTTCAGGAACGGCGGCAGTGAATATGCCATCAATGGCGAAGCTGTTCGATTGCTAGATGTTCAAGAGTTGCTTTCTGACTCAGGCCTTGGTCGCGAGATGCACGTCATTGTGGGCCAGGGGCAGCTAGACAGCGTTTTGAAGGCAACTCCTGAAGAGCGTCGCGGCTTCATTGAAGAAGCTGCCGGAATTTTGAAGCACCGCCGCCGCAAAGAGAAGACCGAGCGCAAGCTCGAGGCAATGCAGGCCAACCTGACTCGCTTGAATGACCTTGCCGGCGAAGTTCGTCGCCAACTCAAGCCTCTTGGTCAGCAGGCAGAGGTTGCCCGCGAGGCTCAGGGAATTGCGGCAAGCGTGCGCGACGCCAAAGCACGTTTGCTTGCTGCCGACATCACTGAACTGCACGCGGCACTTGAGGTGTCGGGCAAGGGTGAGACCGAGCGTCGTGCCGAAAAGGCACTGCTAAACCAGGTTCTTCACGAGAACACCAACCGACTTTCACAACTTGAGGCTGCTCAGGTTTCAACTGACTTGGATAAAGCCAGAAACCTTGCCTATCAATTCGATTCGCTCGCTGAGCGCCTTCGATCGCTTCTAACCGTTGCCAATCAAAAAGTCGCGATGCTTGAGAATCAGAGCGAGATTTCAGGTGCTGTGGTTGATCCGGTTTCAATCGAGCAAGAGGCTAATGCAGCAGATGCGGCCGTTGTCGAAAATGACGCTCAGGTTGAGGCTCTAAAGGTTGCGCTTCAGCAAGCTGAGGCAGCGCGCAACGATGCTCGTGACGAGCTCGAAAAGTTTGACAACCAGGTGGCCGAAGCAAACTCACTGATTTCAAAGTTTGATCTTGAGAAATCTAAATTGGCTAACGATGCGGCTGTTGCCGAATCAAAGCTGGCTTCATTGCGCGACGAGATTGTTCGTCACGAGGCTGCGCTCGCAGAAGCGCGAGACCGTCAGTCTGATCGTCAATCTGAATACCAGGCAGCCGAGCAACAGCTTGACTTTGATTCAGGATCAAAGTCAGGCGACTCTGGCCTCGAGGCAAGCTATGAAGCCGCTCAGCGAGCGGTCGCCGATGCTGCCGGCTTAATCGAAACTTTGCGCGACAAGATTCACCAGGCTGAACGCGAGCGCGACTCACTCTCAGCGAAGCGTTCAGCTTTGAACCTAACCTTGGATCAAAAAGATGGAACCACTGAGCTGACCTCTGCTGGGCTGCGCGGTATCCGTGGTTTGGTCGCCAGCCACATGAAAATTTCTGTGGGATTCGAGGCTGCAATTGCTGCCGCTCTCGGGCCGCTTGCAGATGCGCTTGTCGCCGATTCTCGCGATGAAGGCTTGGCTGCAATCGAGCACCTAAAGAGCAACGATGGCGGTCGCGTTGAGTTGATCATTGCTGACGTTGACTCTAAGGCCAAGCCGAGTTCACTTGCCAAAATTGATGGCGCACGATCAGCGGCCGATGTCGTTGAAGCCCCTTCAGGCATCTTGTCGTTGCTGGCCAACGTCGTGATTGTTGATGACATTAAGGCAGCCAAGGCGCTTTATAAGGCAGACAAATCTGCAATCTCACTAACTTTGATCACCCTTGACGGCGACGTTTTGACCGAATCGGTTATTCGCGGCGGTTCTTCTAGCAAGCCTTCTAAGCTGCAGTTGGTTGCCGAGCGAGATGCTGCTGAGGCCAGACTTTCAAAGGTCAATGCCGAGATTGATACCGCTCGCGCCGAGCTAGCTCAGGCACGCTCGACCGAAGAGGCTGCAAAAGAATCAGCCAAAGCGGCTCTTTCGGCCCTAAATCAGCACGATGCCCAACTTGCTGCGAATGCCGAAAAGCTTGGTCGTTTGCGCGTGCAGGTTGAAGCCAGCGCTGCCGAAGTTGAGCGCCTTGCGCAGGCAGCTGAAACTGCAAAGTCATCAATCTCAAACGCCGAACAGGCACTAGCCGATGCCGTTCGCGCGCATGATGAATTTGCCGCGCAAGAGCGACCAGAGCTCGACCTTTCTAACCGCCAGACTCTGGTTCAGAACCTTGAGCAAGAGCGCCAGCGCGAACTAGAGGTGCGCGTTGACCTCGGTGCCGCGCTCGAGCGTCTGAGGGTTGAGCGCGAACGTGTGAATGTCTTGCGCGCGCAGGTTTCAGAAGCTCAGGTTGCACTCGAGAGAGCAAAGGCTGCGGCTGAAAAGCAGCGAGTTCAACTTGAGTCGGCAAACCGAGTTTTGACTGTCTTGCCAACCGTGATGCAGGCAGTTGCCGAGAGCGGTTCGCAGGCCAAGGTCAAGCTTCATGAACTTGAAGCTGAGCGAAACAACCACAACCAAGAGTTGGTGCGCTTGCGTGGCGAGACTGCCGAAATTCAGATGAAGCTGAGCACTTTGACTCAGAGCGTTCATGACATCGAGCTGCAGAACCACGAAAAGCGTCTCAACCTTGCCAACCTGGTCTCAAAAGCCAATGATGAGCTAGGCCTTGAAGAATCGGTCCTGCTAGCTGAATACGCACCGACAGAAGAATTCGATCGCGAGAGCCTTACCAAGCAGCTGCGCGAGGGCGAGCGACTTTACGAGCGCCTTGGCAAGGTCAACCCGCTGGCTCTTGAAGAATTTGCGGCTCTCGAGCAGCGCCACAAATTCTTGACTGACCAACTTGCCGACCTAACCCAAACTCGCAAAGACCTTATCCAGATCATTGAAGACCTGGATGTCAAGATGCAGGGTATTTTTGCCGACGCATTTGAAGACACTCGTCGGGCATTTGAAAAGGTTTTCCCAGTGCTGTTCCCTGGTGGAACCGGCTCGATTTTCTTGACCGACCCAGACAATCTGCTGACCACCGGCCTAGAGGTCAATGTCAAGCCAGCCGGAAAGCGCATTGAGCGCCTGTCGTTGCTGTCGGGTGGTGAGCGTTCGTTAGCCGCAGTGGCACTGCTAATTGCGATTTTCAAGGCGCGTCCATCACCGTTCTATGTCATGGATGAGGTTGAGGCCGCTCTTGACGATGCCAACCTCGGTCGTTTGCTGCAGATTTTTGAAGACCTGCGCAGCAACTCGCAGCTGATCATCATCACTCACCAGAAGCGCACTATGGAAATTGCCGACGCGCTCTATGGAGTTTCTATGCGCCAGGACGGCGTATCGGCTGTAGTCGGTCAGCGATTGCTTGAGAAGAGCTAAGCGTGGCGTTTTTATTTTGGAAAAAGAAGAAGCCGGCAGACGCTGCGGTTTCGACCGCTGAGGTCGAATCTGCAGAGCCAGAAGTAATCGAGGCGACGGCAGTAGCAGCTGAGCCAGAAATCGCTGAAGCTCCATCTGAAGTTGAAGTTGCTATCCACGAGACTGAGGTTATTGAAGAACCCGAAGTCGTTGAGGTTGTTGCTGTTCAACTAGACGAAGCTACTGATGTTGTTGCGCAGCCAGAGCCAGAGCCCGAACCAGAGCTCGTTGCAGTCGAACTTCCGAAGCGCAGTGCGCGCAAGGGCATCCGCAGCCTGTTTAGTCGAATCAAGTTCGACCCAACTGATCTCGATGCACTCGAAGACGTGTTGTTGACCGCCGATTTCGGCATCGATGCGTCGGCGCAAATTGTCGACCAGGTCAAAGCAACCGCCAAGCAAACTGGTGCTCAGACCGAAGCTGAACTGAAGCAAATTTTGGCTGACGTAATTGCCTCAAACCTTGAACGTGAAGACAAGGCGCTGAACCTAAGCGACGGCAAGCTTCCATACGTGTTCTTGGTTGTTGGTGTGAATGGTGTTGGCAAAACCACCACCATCGGAAAACTTGCCAACTGGCTGCGAGAAGGAGAGTGGGACGTCGTAATCGGTGCCGCTGACACCTTTAGAGCAGCAGCGGTAGACCAAATTGCTACTTGGGCAGACCGAGCCGGCGCCAAGCTGGTTAGGCCAAAAATCGAGGGTCAAGACCCAGCTTCGGTTGCGTTTGAGGCCACTGAAACCGCGGTCAGAGATGACGCAGACATTCTGATCATTGATACCGCCGGTCGCCTGCAGAACAAGGCCGACCTGATGCAAGAGCTCGACAAAATCAGACGCGTTGTTGAAAAGACCGCTCAAATCAGCGAGGTGCTTTTAGTGCTCGATGCAACCACAGGTCAAAACGGATTGACCCAAGCGAAAGCTTTCGCCGAGGTTGCCAACGTCACCGGAGTGGTGCTCACCAAGCTTGACGGAACTGCTCGTGGTGGAATCGTCTACTCAATCCAGCGCGAGCTGAACATCCCAGTTAAATTGGTTGGCGTTGGTGAAGGTATTGATGACTTTGCTTTCTTTGATGCCACAGAATTCGCCGCCGGCCTAGTTAGTTAGAATCAAGCCCAATGTTCGGAAATCTTTCAGATCGCTTAGTCGATACTTTCAAAAACCTACGCAGCAAGGGCAAGCTAAGCGCGGCCGACATTGATGCCACCCTTCGCGAAATTCGACGTGCGTTGCTTGAGGCAGACGTTGCTCTAGATGTGGTCAAGGCCTTCACTGGTGCGGTTCGCGACCGTGCAATGGGCGACGAAGTTTCAAAGGCACTAAACCCCGCTCAGCAAATCGTTCAAATTGTGAACGAGGAGCTAATCGCGATTCTCGGTGGCGAACAGCGCAAATTGAATTTTGCCAAGAAGCCACCGACCGTGATTATGCTCGCGGGTCTTCAGGGTTCCGGAAAAACCACTCTGGCCGGAAAGCTTGCCAAGTGGCTCAAGGATCAGAACCAAACTCCGCTTTTGGTGGCGGCCGACCTTCAGCGACCTAATGCGGTCAATCAGCTTCAGGTAGTTGGTGAACGTGCGGGTGTGCAGGTGTTTGCGCCTGAACCAGGAAACGGTGTCGGCAACCCAGTCAAGGTTGCGAAAGACGCAATCAAGCATGCCGAAAAGGCGCAGTTCAGCGTGGTTATCGTTGACACCGCCGGTCGTCTGGGCATCGACGAAGAGTTGATGAAGCAGGCTAGCGATATTCGCGATGCGGTCAACCCTGACGAAGTTTTGTTTGTCATTGACTCGATGATTGGTCAAGACGCGGTCAACGTAGCCAAGGCATTCGAAGACGGCGTTGGCATCACCGGTGTCGTGCTCACCAAGCTGGATGGCGATGCTCGCGGAGGTGCTGCGCTTTCGGTTGCTTCGGTCACCGGCAAGCCAATAATTTTCTCATCTACCGGCGAGGCGCTAGATGCTTTTGAGCCGTTTTATCCAGACCGCATGGCGAGCAGAATTCTTGATATGGGTGACGTTCTCACCCTCATTGAGCAGACCCAGCGCGCTTTTGACCAAGAAGAAGCCAAGAAGCTTGCCGACAAACTGGCCAGCGAGACTTTCACTCTCGAAGATTTTCTTGAGCAGATGCAGCAGCTTCGCAAAATGGGCTCGATGAAAAGCCTGTTGGCAATGATGCCGGGTGCCGGTCAGATGCGTCAGCAGCTTGAAAACTTCGATGAGCGAGAGATCGACCGCACCGAAGCGATTATCCGAAGCATGACTCCAGCCGAGCGTCGTCAGCCAAAAATCCTGAACGGATCACGTCGCATGCGTATCGCTAAGGGTTCGGGCATGACCGTCACCGACGTAAATTCACTGGTGAACCGCTTTGAGCAAGCTGCTAAGATGATGAAGACTGTTGCCAAGGGCGGCGTTCCACAGATGCCGGGTATGCAGGGCATGCCGGGCATGGGCGGAGGCTACATCGGTGGTGGCAAAAAGAAAGACAAGGGCAAAAAAGGCTCGAAGTCTGGAAACCCAGCTAAGCGCGCTGCCGAGGATGCCGCTCGTTCAGGCGGGCAGAAGCCAGGATCGCCCTCGGGCGGCGGCTCGGCTTTCGGAATTTAGCTAGAACAACTAGCGATTTCGGCTTTCTTCTGGCAGAATAGAGCGGTTGCCGTCTGCTCGACCCTCTAACCGAGCAACAGCGGCAAACCCTAGAGCTTTTTCTTCCGAGTGTGCCTAATCAGGAGCATTGTGGCTGTAAAAATCCGCCTAAAGCGTCACGGAAAAATCCGTGCACCTCACTACCGCATCGTCGTAGCTGACTCACGTACTCACCGCGACGGTCGTGTAATCGAAGAGATCGGTCGTTACATTCCGACCGAGAACCCTTCATTCATCGAAGTTAACTCAGAGCGCGCTCAGTACTGGCTAGGCGTTGGCGCACAGCCAACCGAGCAGGTTCTAGCAATCCTGAAGCTAACTGGTGACTTCCAGGCTTCAAAGGGTGACAAGAACGCAAAGAACATCGTTCAGACCAAGGCTCCAAAGGCCGAGTTCGTTGTTGACTCAAACAAGAAGGCTGTACTTCTTCCAAAGGAAGAGCTAAAGAAGAAGGCTGCACCAGTTGCTGAAGAAGCACCTGCAGCTGACGAGTCAGTCGTCGAGGCAACCGAAGCTCCAGAGGCAACCGAAGCTCCAGAGGCAACCGAAGCTCCAGAGGCAACCGAAGCTCCAGCAGTTGAAGAAGCTGCTGTTGAGGCTCCAGCCGCCGAAGAAGCTCCAGCCGAAGCAGCCGCCGAAGAGGCTCCAGCTGCTGAAGCCGCTTCAGAAGAGGCTTAATAATTGCTAGCCGCTGCGCTCGAACACTTGGTTAAGGGCATCGTCGACAATCCCGACGACGCTTCTGTATCAGCACGCACAACCTCACGCGGAGACCTGCTTGAGATTCACGTGCACCCAGATGACCTGGGCCGAGTGATCGGGCGCAACGGCCGCACTGCCAAAGCTCTGCGCACGCTAGTTAGCGCGCTTGCAGACGGCAAAAAAGTCCGTGTCGACGTGGTTGACACCGATTTCTAGCAAGACCACGCTCCGCGTTGGCCGCTTAGTCAAAGCTCACGGCCTCAAAGGAGCAATCAAACTCGAGCTTTATACCGACAGCCCAAAGGAACGCTTCGTTCCAGGCGCGGTGCTCGAACTGCAGGTTCCTGAATCCTCACCTTGGTTTGGCAAAACCATCACTGTCAAAGAACTTCGCTGGTACAACCAGTCTCCGGTTATTTTTCTAGAGGGCATCGAAGATCGCGATCAGGCCGAGACCTTGATCAAGGCAATTCTTTTGGTCAATGCCGAAACCGCAACTCTTCCAACCGAACCAGATGCCTGGTATGACCACCAACTGGTCGGCCTCAAGGCTATCCGTGATGGTCTCGAGGTTGGCAAGGTCACCCGCGTTGATCACATGCCCGCACAGGACATCTTGGCGATTGAAACCACCAATGGCGAAGTCTTGCTGCCTTTCGTAAAGGCATTAGTTCCTGCGGTTGACATCAAGGCCGGCACCATCACAATCACTCCGCCGGGTGGTTTGTTCGAAGAACTTCCAGAGGAATAATCATGCGAATCGATGCAATTTCGATTTTTCCTGACTATTTTCAAGCGCTAGATCTTTCTCTGCTGGGCAAAGCTCGAGAAAAACAAATCCTTGACTTCAACGCGCACGATCTTCGCACCTATACCCACGACAAGCACCGCACCGTTGACGATTCACCGTATGGCGGTGGTGCGGGAATGCTGATGAAGCCTGAACCGTGGGGCGAAGCATTCGACGACATTTTGGCTGAAGACAGCTCATCGACGGTAATTTTCACTTCGCCTGCAGGCGAGCTATTCAAGCAAGAAACCGCATACGAGTTGGCTAAGCTGCCACATCTCGTGTTTGCTTGCGGTCGCTATGAGGGCATCGACCAGCGCGTTGTTGAGTATGCAAAAACCAAGGCCAATGTGCGAATGATTAGTCTCGGTGACTATGTACTCAACGGTGGCGAGGTTGCTGCAATCGCAATGGTCGAGGCGATTGCTCGCTTGATTCCGGGGGTTATCGGCAATGCCGAAAGCTTGGTCGAGGAGTCTCACTCAGACGGTCTGCTTGAATACCCGAGCTACACCAAGCCAGCTTCATGGCGCGGTTTCGATGTGCCAGAGGTGCTGACCAGCGGCAATCACGCACTGATCGCCAAGTGGCGCAAAGAGCAGCAGATCGAGCGAACCAAATCAGTTCGCCCAGACCTGTTGCCTGAATAGCCCGAAATCGTCTAAACTATTGAGGTTGTCCGCCTCTTGATGCTCTGCCGCAGGGGAGCGAGGCCTAGCAAAGACGACAAAAACTTTTTCAAAACCTAACCCGTTTTTGACCTGCGTGCAGAGACAGAGAGTGAATCAAAATGAACATTCTTGATGCAGTAGACGCCAAGAGCCTACGTAGCGACATCCCAGCATTCCGTGTTGGTGACACCGTTAACGTGCACGTAAACATCATCGAAGGTAACCGCAGCCGTGTTCAGGTTTTCAAGGGCATCGTAATTCGTCGTTCAGGCGATTCAGTCCGCGAGACTTTCACCGTTCGCAAGATCTCTTTCCAGGTCGGCGTAGAGCGTACTTTCCCAGTTCACTCACCAGTAATCGACAAGATCGAAGTTGTCTCTCGTGGTGACGTTCGTCGCGCGAAGCTTTACTTCCTACGCGACCTTCGCGGCAAGAAGGCGAAGATCAAAGAACTTCGCGACACCCCAGCTTCAAACTAAGTATTTCTGAAATACGCTTGTCTTTATGACAGACTTCGGGCAATTAAAAAGCCCACAAGCAAAAGCACCAGCCCGCTCTAAGATCAGCCAAAAGTGGCGTCGAATGCGAAAGAACATCTTTGTTTCTTTCTTCATTGACCTACTGGTAATTGTCGGAGCAGCGCTGGTGCTTTCGCTTTTAGTCAAGACATTTCTGCTTCGTTCGTTCTTCATCCCATCGGGATCAATGCTCGAAACTCTGCAGATTGACGACCGAATCATGGTCAATGAGCTCGTGCCTGACTTGGTTCCGCTAAACCGCGGCGACGTCGTGGTCTTCAAAGACCCGGGCGGTTGGCTCGGTGTGGTTGATTCTCAGCCAAAGCCGTTCTACCAAGAAGCATCTGACTGGTTCCTTTCGGCATTTGGCATCACGGCTCCTGACAGTGCGCAACACCTTGTGAAGCGTGTGATCGGCGTTGGTGGCGACCACGTGGTTTGCTGTGACGCAGACGGCAAAATTTCAATCAACGGCACCTCGATTACTGAGCCATACATAGCCAAGGGCGCCGCGCCTTCTTCAATTAATTTCGATGTGACCGTGCCCGAAGGATCATTTTGGGTGATGGGTGACAACCGTGATGGCAGTGCCGACTCGCGTTTTCACCTTGACCTGCCATCCAAGGGCTTTGTCGGCAAAGAATTCGTAGTTGGTCGCGCATTCGTAATCACTTTTCCGGTAGCCCACTGGACTTGGCTGGACAGCTATGCCGATGTCTTCAAAAACGTTCCCAAGCCTTAGTTTCGAGCACGAACTTATTGCCTCGGGCAATCGTTTTGTGATCGGTATCGATGAGGTTGGCCGTGGAGCAATTGCCGGCCCGGTTGCCGTAGCAGCTGCGCTTATCGATTCGAAATCAGACACATATACGACTCCTTGGCCGAGCGCACTTGCCGATTCAAAGCTGATGTCAGCAAAGTCTCGTGAAGCAACAGCGCCACTGGTGCAAGAGTGGGCGGCTGGCGTTCATACCGGTTTTATTTCTGCCGTTCAGATCGACCAACTTGGCATCACAAAGTCTCTAGCGCTTGCCGCCGGCAGAGCTCTAGAACAGCTGCTTGAATCAGCGCAACTAAGGGCTGAAATCGCTCGCGATGGCGCGATTATTATTCTCGACGGTTCGCACAACTGGCTAGGAACACAAGCTTCGGGAATCCCGGTTATCGCACGCACCAAAGCCGACCGCGATTGCGTTTCAGTTGCCTGCGCGTCGGTGGTTGCCAAAGTTGAGCGAGACGCTTTGATGACCGATTTAGCTCGCTCTGTGCCCGGGTATCAATTTGAGGGGCATAAAGGTTATGCCTCTGCTGGTCACATCGAGGCACTGCGCAGCCTGGGCCCCAGTGCCGAGCACCGCGTCACTTGGCTGACACGGATTTTGGCTGACGAGCAAGCAGTTTAGAATTAGCCAAATGGAAGAAAACGATTTCGACGACTACGAGAGAGACGCAGAGCTTGCGCTTTATCGTGAGTACCGCGACGTAGTCGGAACTTTCAAGTATGTAGTTGAGACCGAGCGCCGTTTTTATCTGGCCAACGAGGTCGACCTAAAGCGCGTAGACGCCGCCAGTGACTTTTATTTTGAACTGAACATGATTGATGTTTGGGTTTGGGACATCTATCGCACCGACCGTTTTGTCGCAAATGTTCGTGTTTTGACTTTCAAAGACGTCAACGTCGAAGAGCTCACAGGCAAGGCCTTCAATTTGCCTAAAGAGCTAGCGGTAGGCGAGTAGCTGGTCATTTCTGACCCTCGCTGTTTCTATAAAAACAGCCACTTTTTGCACAGATTTCGCAAACCCCTTTTCTGATCCGCGTGGCTATTTGATTATTGCCTCATGAAGGCAAACCACATTCTCGGTCGCTACGGCGAAGAGCAGGCAGCGCAATATCTGGCCAAGCTGGGCTATCAAATAATTGATCGCAACTGGCACTGCAATTCCGGAGAAATAGACCTGGTTGCACGCGACCACGACCGACTTGTATTTGTCGAGGTCAAGACTCGTAATGGCAGCGGATTTGGCCATCCGTTTGAGGCGATTACGCCGCAAAAACTCGCCCGAATGCGAAAGTTAGTGGCCCAGTGGTGCCGCGCCAAAGAAATATCGGCAGTTTCGGTTCGACTCGACGCTGTTTCGGTTTTGGTTTCGGGCGGTCGGGTCAACATCGAGCACCTCAAGCAGGTTTTCTAGTGTCACTGGCTAAAAGCTTTTCGATGGGTTTGAGTGGTCTTTCGGGAACAGTCATCGAGATCGAAGCCGAGATATCTAGCAATTTGCCAAGCTTTGTTTTGGTCGGGTTGCCCGATTCTTCGTTGCTTGAATCTCGCGACCGCGTGCGCTCGGCAATAACAAACTCGGGGCTGAAAATGCCAGGCCAGCGAGTTACGGTGAATCTGTCGCCAACCTCGCTGCCAAAACACGGATCAACTTTTGACCTGGCAATAGCGGTGGCGGTTTTGGCTGCCGCCGGCGACATTCAGGCAGGTTTGGTCGCCAAGCATGTTCACATTGGTGAGCTCGGGCTTGACGGCAGCATTCGTTCAGTTGCCGGGGTGTTACCTGCTTTGCTCGCGGCTCGGGCTGCTGGCTTTTCTAGTGCCATTGTGCCGACTGCGAATCTATCTGAAGCCGAGCTGGTTTCAGGGTTAGAAATAATCGCTGTTGATCACTTTGCTGAGGTTGCCAAAATGCACGGTGCCAAATCGGCCGTGCGACCAAACCTGGCGATTGCCCCATCGGTTGAAGTGGTTTCGAGTCGACAAGACGCAACTGAACCCAAAGACTTCGCCGACATCGCCGGTCAAGAGACGGCAATCACAGCTATGACAATTGCAGCCGCAGGTGGTCATCACGTTTTTATGGTCGGTCCACCGGGGGCCGGCAAGACAATGCTCGCCGAGCGGCTGCCGTCGATTTTGCCCGACCTGCAGCTCGACTCAGCATTAGAGACAACTGCACTTTTCTCAATCAGCAAAACCAAAACGGGGGCCTCGCTCGGTGCTCCAGAACTAATTGCCAGACCGCCGTTTCAAGCACCACACCACACCTGCACTGTTGCTGCGTTGGTCGGCGGAGGCGCCGGATCACCATCGCCAGGCCTTATTTCATTGGCGAACAACGGCGTTCTATTCCTAGACGAAGCTCCTGAGTTTCGACTAGCCGCGCTCGAGTCTCTTAGGCAACCGCTCGAATCCGGCGAGGTTTCCATAAGTCGCTCGGCAGCTACCGTTAGGTTTCCCGCCAAATTTCAGCTGATCATGGCGGCGAATCCTTGCCCATGCGGGCGACTCTTTAGTCAAAACAAATCCTGCATCTGCAGCCCGATTCAGCGCGTCAGATACTCGTCAAAGCTCTCTGGTCCGCTGCTTGATCGACTCGACATGCGATTGAGCCTTCAGCCGACCAGCGCAGCTGAAATGGCGATAATCCGAAGCGAAGGTGCCGGTGTCTCGTCGGCTGCCATTAAAGCCAAAGTTGAACTAGCCAGGTCGGTCAGTGCCGAACGCTTAGCCGCAACCCCATGGGTGCTCAATTCTCGAATTTCGGGCCCATATCTGCGAAGGCATCTGATGCCAGCCAGGGCTTCTGTTCTAAACCTGAACCGAGCTCTTGATCGCGGGCAGATCAGCATGCGCGCCTATGACCGCTGCCTGCGTCTTGCCTGGACAATCGCCGATCTCGCCGGCAATTCAAGCCCAACTGCCGATGACGTGACTAAGGCCCTGTTTTTCAGGGGATCCGACAATCCGATGGAGCCGGTTTTTTGATGCTCAACACAAAAACAAGAGAAGAGCAAGCCGCCTACCGGCTGCTAGAAAATCTGACTGACTTGCCACCTAATGGCGAAATGCTGGCCCAAGTTGCATGGAATCTTTTATGCGAGCCAGGTGATTCAACTGCCGGAAAACTTATTGATTCACTTGGGGCCGAACCCGCCTTGAACTCTCTGATAAATCGCGATTCAGTTTCTCTCCTAGCACTCCAGGTGCAAGAGCAAGGCAATGCCTTTGATGAGTTGCATATCGGTGAAATTGAAAAGCTAATCGCTGATGGGCTCGAGCGCTGGCTGCCCAGATTGAGCTTCGCGACATTGCTCGAAAGCCTCGAAATACTTTCGAGAGTCAACACAAGAATCATCTTCGATCACGAACACCGTTGGCCTTCGGGCATGCAAGATCTTGGTTTTCACCGACCGAGAATGCTTTGGTATCGAGGTTCGCTGGATGCAATTGCCTCGGCTGAGCATTCAGTTTCGGTTGTAGGTGCTAGGGCAAGCACCAGCTATGGCGAGAAGATTACTCAGGACCTAACCGCTGCAATTGTCGAGGCAGGTGCAACCGTAGTGTCGGGTGGGGCATACGGCATCGATGCCATTGCCCATCGCACCGCTCTTGCAATGGGCGGCAAGACTATCGCTGTGATGGCCGGCGGGCTTGATTCGCTTTATCCGAGGGCTAATCATCAATTGCTAAGTCGAATCATTGCTGAGGGGGCAGTAGTTGCCGAGGTTCCCGCCAGAGTGCACCCAAGTAAATGGCGCTTTTTGCAGCGAAATAGGTTGATTGCGGCTATGTCTCAAACGACCCTTGTGGTCGAGGCTGGGTTCAAATCCGGAGCCAGAAACACCGCCAATAGGGCGGCGACGCTCAACCGAAGGGTTTTTGCTGTGCCGGGGCCGATATCCTCGCCTGCATCACAGGGCTGCAACATGATGATTGCCGAACGGGTCGCAGAACTCGTGCAGAGTTCAAATGATTTTTTAGAGATTTCAGGCTTGAAAGAGTTAGGACACGGCAATCAGGCTCTCACGCTTGGGGCTTTAGAGACGCGCGCACTCGATGCCATTGGCTTTGAAGAGTTGACCGCACCCGAGATCGCGCTGTCGGCTGGGCTGACCTCAAGCGAGACAGACTTTGCCCTTTCAGCTCTGCAGCTTTTCGGATTAGTCAGCTATCAGCGTTCACGGTGGCGAGCAGTGTCTCGAACTAAAGTTTGAGTTGTGACCACCAACGACTTGAACAGCGCATTAGCGTCGTTTGTCACGCACCTTGAGGCCGGCAAGGGTTATTCGGCTAACACCATCAAGTCATACTCTTCTGACCTAAGAGACCTAAACCAGGCACTGTCATCTGCATCCATAAGCAACGCAAACCAACTCAAATTGGAGCATCTCAGGGATTGGCTATGGAAGCTGAGCGAGTCTGGTCTCTCTAAATCCACTATCGCGCGCAAAGGCGCCGCTATTCGAGCCTTTACGGCTTGGTGTTATCAGCAGGGATTATGCGATGTTGACCCGGGTCTGCGTCTTCGCTCACCAAAATTGGCCAAAGCGTTGCCCAAGGTGGTTTCGCGCGAATCGCTAAGTCAAATTTTTGAAACCCTGACCGCCAAAGCTCAGCCAGATAGTCCATCAGCCATAAGAGACCTTCTAGTGGTTGAGCTGCTCTATGCAACCGGAGCGCGTGTCAGCGAGATTGCAGCTCTGAATCTCGAGGACATCGATTATTCTCGGCGCATTATTCGAGTTACAGGCAAGGGCAACAAACAACGCATGGTTCCGTTTGGCCAACCTTGCCATGACGCCCTGGATCTTTGGATGTCTAATGGCCGCCGAGAAATGGCCAACGACAAAAGCGGGTCAGCTCTTTTGGTCACCGGCAAGGGGTCAAGGCTCGGGGTTAGGCAGATCTATGCGCTGGTATCTGCGATTCTCGAAGCAACACCAACCGGCAAAGCCGGCCCTCACGCTTTCAGGCACAGTGCCGCCACCCACCTCTTGGATGGAGGTGCAGATCTTCGCGCTGTTCAAGAACTATTAGGGCATGCCAGCCTAGGCACCACTCAGATTTATACCCACGTTTCAATTGAGCGCCTGAAGGCGGGTTATCAGAACGCGCACCCAAGGGCATAGGTAAGGAGCTTTGGCGGCGCCTAAGGGTGACCCATCGGCAGCAGGCGACTTGGCGCTAGGCCCCCGATTAGTGCCAGCGGAGACAGGTAGGCCCCAGCGGATCTAAGTGAAAAGTGCAGGCAGGGTTCGACGCAGTGCCAGCTGTAGTTGGGTGATTCACTGCAAACCTCACCAAGTAACTGCTCAGCTTTAACGGGTTCGCCAACCGAGAGAACACTGCAAACCGGTTCATATTCGGTCACCAGGTTGGCATCATGCCGAATCGTGATCAATCTTCGACTGACCACCAAGCCAGAGAATGCCACCACCCCTGTGCTGGCGGCATAGACCATCGTGCCAACCGGCGCTCGATAATCAACCCCGCGGTGGCCAGCCGAATAGTCGCTGTTTGGTTGACGATAGGGGTTCAGCAGGTGAACCTGCCCTTTTGTGTCAGGCAACAGCGGCACATGCCAAATCGTTTGAGGCTCTATCGATGTTTGGGTTGTTATCGCGGCGCTCGCCGAAAGGCCGAGACCCAACAGGCACGATAGAGCGCCGCCTAATGCGATGGCCCGAATCCACAGTTTTTTCATGCAGCTAGCTTCATTTTGCGGCCAAAAACTTTTCATCTTTTTCTTGAATCTGTGCATAAAAGTGCTGGTTTTTAGCCAAAGGGCGCTGGTATGCTTTTCGGTAGCGACATTCATCGCGAAAGCCCTTATTTCAAGTGCCTTCTAGACGCATGTCGACTTCGCGAGTCGAACAAGATCAACGCTCTACTCGGTCCAAAGAAATTTGGCAGAGCAGATCCGACTCCAGGTGCATCAAGCAACCGCTCGATGCAATCAACTGAGTGGCGCCTTTGCGCGCCAAAAAAGGAGAACTGCTCATGGCAGTCGTAACCATTCGCCAGCTGCTCGACAGCGGTGTTCACTTCGGACACCAGACTCGCCGTTGGAACCCAAAGATGCGTCGTTTCATTCTGACCGACCGTTCAGGCATCTACATCATTGACCTACAGAAGTCACTGACCCACATCGACAAGGCATATGACTTTGTCAAAGAGACCGTTGCTCACGGCGGCAGCATCTTGTTCGTAGGAACCAAGAAGCAGGCTCAAGAAGCAATCGCAGCTGAGGCGCTACGCGTCGGTCAGCCATACATCAACCAGCGTTGGTTGGGTGGTCTTCTAACTAACTTCCAGACCGTTCAGAAGCGTCTTGCTCGCCTAAAGGAGCTTGAGGTCATGGACTTCAGCGGCGCAACTAAGACCGGTCTAACCAAGAAAGAGCTTCTTATCCTTCGCCGCGAGAAGGACAAGCTAGAGAAGGCTCTTGGCGGTATCCGCAACATCAACAAGACTCCTTCAGCGATCTGGGTTGTAGACACCAACAAAGAGCACCTGGCCATCACTGAGGCCAAGAAGCTTGGTATTCCAGTTATCGGAATCCTAGACACCAACTGCGACCCAGACGAGGTCACCATCGGTATTCCAGGAAACGACGACGCAATTCGTTCAGTTCAGCTGCTAACCCGCGTTATCGCAGATGCAGTTGCTGAGGGCCTAATCGCTCGTCACGCAAAGCCAGAAGCAGCAGCCGAGCCACTAGCTGAGTGGGAGCGCGAGCTTCTAGAGCAGGGTGCCGACAAGGCAGCACAGACCACCGAAGCACCAGCAGAGGCTGTTGCAGTAGAGGAAGCAAAGTAAGAATGGCAAACTACACCGCAGCCGACGTAAAGGCTCTTCGCGAGCGTTCAGGCGCAGGCATGATGGACTGCAAGGGTGCTCTTGACGAGGCAAATGGCGACATCGAAAAGGCTATGGAGCTTCTTCGCGTCAAGGGCCTAAAGGGCGTTGCAAAGCGCGAGGGTCGCAGCACCAGCAATGGTTTGGTTGTCGCACGTGTCAACGGTGGCGTTGGCGTTCTAATCGAGCTTGCTTGCGAGACTGACTTCGTTGCAAAGGCAGAGAAGTTCATCGCCCTTGCCGACACTGTTGCCGACGCTGTTGCAGCTTCAGGCGCAGAGTCTCTAGAGGCAGCTCTAAACGCACCACTAAACGGCAAGACTGTCGCTGAGTCAATCAACGACGAAGCCGCAATCATGGGCGAGAAGGTTGAACTTCGCAAGGTTGAGGTCGTCAAGGATGCAGCTGTTGACGCTTACCTACACCGCACCAGCGCAGACCTACCTCCACAGGTTGGTGTGCTAGTTGCTTACTCAGGCGACGACGCAACCGCACACGACATCGCAGTTCACATTGCTGCGTTCTCACCTAAGTTCCTAACCCGCGACGAGGTTCCAGCAGATGTTGTTGAGACCGAGCGTCGTGTGGCTGAAGAGACCGCTCGCAACGAGGGCAAGCCAGAGGCAGCTTTGGCCAAGATCGTTGAGGGTCGCGTCACCGGATTCTTCAAGGAGAACGTTCTAGTTGACCAGGACTTCGCAAAGGACAACAAGTTGTCAGTTGCCAAGGTTCTTGAGAACAGCGGAACCACTGTTTCTAAGTTCATCCGCGTTCGCGTTGGTGCTTAATAAATAGCTAAAAAGTCAAAAGGCTCGGTCGATTTCGACCGGGCCTTTTTGCTGTCGCGCCTAGGATAGATACAGATCATTCAGCCAAGCTCAGGAGGCTCTCGTGCCACAAAAAACCCGCCGTGTTCTGCTCAAACTATCGGGCGAAGCATTTGGCGGCGGCACCCTAGGCGTCAACCCAGATGTGGTCTCAGAAATCGCTAAAGAAATCGCAGAGGGCGCTAAGCACGCACAGGTTGCAATCGTCGTAGGTGGCGGAAACTTTTTTAGAGGAGCCGAGCTAAGCCAGCGTGGAATGGAGCGCACTCGCGCTGACTACATGGGCATGTTGGGCACTGTTATGAACGCTCTAGCACTGCAGGATTTCTTGGAGCAGGCCGGTGTCGATGTCCGCGTTCAGTCAGCGATCACCATGTCGCAGGTTACCGAGCCCTACATACCGCTTCGTGCCATTCGTCACATGGAGAAGGGCCGCGTTGTTATTTTCGGTGCCGGCGCCGGACTTCCATACTTCTCAACCGACACGGTGGCTGCACAGCGCGCCCTAGAAATCAAGGCAGATGAGGTCTTGGTTGCCAAGAACGGTGTTGATGGCGTTTATTCGGCAGACCCTAAAAAAGACCCAAACGCAGTCAAGCTAGACGAAATTACCTACCAGGATGCTTTGGTCAAGGGTCTAAAGGTCGTAGATGCAACCGCATTCAGCTTGTGCATGGATAACAAGATGCCAATGCGCGTATTTGGCATGCAGGGGCAGAATGTGGCAGATGCCATCAAGGGCAAGAAAATCGGAACATTCGTTTCGGCCTAATCAAGTTTTTAGACCAGAATTTTTAGCAAAACAGGAGACATCATGATTTCAGAAATCATCAGCAATGTGACCGAGAAAATGGCCAAGGCCGTTGAGGCAACCCGCGAAGACTTCTCGCAGGTGCGCACCGGTCGTGCCAACCCACAGCTTTTTCAGAAGGTAATGGTCGATTACTACGGCACTCCAACTCCGCTGGGCCAGCTGGGTCAGCTTCAGAACCCTGAGGCTCGCACCATCGTGATCACCCCTTATGACAAGGGCGCACTTAAGGCAATCGAGACCGCTCTTCGCGAGATGCCAAACCTAGACGCAAATCCTCAGAACGACGGAAACTTAATCCGCATCACTCTGCCAGACCTAACTGAAGAGCGTCGCCGTGACTACGTAAAGCTAGTCAAGGCAAAGGCTGAAGACGGTCGCGTTTCTGTTCGCAACATTCGTCGCAAGGGCAACGACGACTTGGCTGCTCTTAAAAAAGACGGCCTAGCCGGTGACGACGACATTGCCCGCGGCGAAAAAGAGCTAGACGCTCTAACTAAGTCTCACGTTGAACAGATCGACGAAGCGCTAAAGCGCAAAGAAGCCGAACTTCTAGAGGTCTAACTTGAGTCAAGCGCCTGAATCAACTCCTGCCCAGGCAGGCGGTCGCTCGCTATCTAAATCGGTAGCAGTGGGCGTGGTTCTTGGTGTTGTCTTTTTGCTCAGCATCCTGATCTACAAAGAGTTGTTTGTTGCGCTAGCCGCCACGGCAGCAGCATTTGGTTCATGGGAGCTCTCGGCGGCACTTAGGGTCAAGAACTGGTATGTGCCGCGTGTTCCGGCCGCAGTCGGTTCTGCGCTCATCATGCCAGCCACCTACTACGGTGGTGCAGCAGCTCAATGGCTCGGGGCCTTTGCGATCGTTGCAACTCTCATTGTTTGGCGCTCAGTTCACCTAATCTGGGAGCGCCGAAGCTCCGTCGAACAGACCCTAAAAGCCACTTTGCGTGACTTTGCAGCGGCCGCTTTTGTGGTTATCTACCTGCCACTTACCGTGAGCTTTATCATCCTGTTGCTTCGTCGCGAACAGGGTGATGGCCAATGGTGGGTGCTAACCGTTGTGGTGACCGCAGCACTTATCGACACTTTTGGCTATCTAATCGGCCGCAAATTTGGTCAGCACAAAATGGCCCCTGGTGTTAGCCCAAAGAAAACTTGGGAAGGCCTACTTGCTTCAATCACCGCAGGTGTTGTTTCAGCCCTAGCCTTCAACTTCTTCTTGCTGGGCGGAAACTGGATCACCGGATTAATCCTTGCCTCAGCTCTGCTGATTGCCGCAGTGTTCGGTGACCTTGCCGAATCACTTATCAAACGAGACTTGGGCGTAAAAGACATGAGTTCACTACTGCCTGGTCACGGTGGAATCATGGACCGCCTAGATTCGATCCTGCCTTCAGCTCTGGTCGCTTATCTAATTTCAATCACTCTCTTTTAGGCGCTAAAAAATGGCTCATCAATTTGCTCTAGCTGACAAAAATCAACCCGGATACGACGTCGCACAGGTTGACGAATTCATTTCAAAAGCTCGCGCACAGTTCAATGACTTCAGTTCGCAGATTTTGCCTTCTGACCACCTTCGTCGCGTTGAATTCGATCTAGTTCACGGCGGCTATCTGATTACTGCCGTCGACGATGCTATCGCGCGTCTCGAAGATGCCTTTGCAAAAAACGAGATCGAGCGACAGCTTGCCAACGCCGGAAAATTTGCAGTTGACGACCGATTCGCCCGAATTAAAGACATTGTGATTGGCCGAACCGAACGCCCAGGCGGATCAAAGTTCAACCGAGTTTCATGGATTATGCGCGGCTATAACCGCAAGCAGGTTGACGCCATCGCGGAACACGTTGAAAGACACCTTGTATCTGGCGCGCCGCTAAGTTTTGCCGAGGTTCGAGGGGCGATTTTCAAGGCATCTAGGGGCGGTTATGTCGAAGGTCAGGTTGATGCGTTTCTCGACCGTGTTATTGAGCTTCTGCAGCTCGAAGCTCACCGCTAAAGCATCACGGCTAGTCGGCCTGGCCACTGCCGCGTTGCTATTGAGCAGCTTGGCAATTGCCCCTGGCGCTTCGCTTTCGACTGCAGATAGTGCTCAAGCCGCAACCCTGTCTGCAAGTTCGGCGCTCAATCAGCTGCCAGTCAAAGGCCGAGCACCAAAAACCGGATACGCGCGCGAACTATTCAGCGATGGCTGGGGGAGCATTGGTCAGTGTGACTTGCGCAATTACATCCTCAAACGAGACCTCAAAAACCTCACCTGGCGTGATAGTCCAGACTGCACGGTTGCAACCGGCACCTTGAAGGATCCTTACACCGGAAAAGTCATCAATTTCGTCAGGGGAGTTGGCTCTTCACTGGCGGTGCAAATTGATCACGTGGTAGCAGTCAGCGACGCCTGGCAAAAGGGTGCGCAGCAATTGAGCGCACAGGCCCGCTACAGCTTCTATAACGACCCACTGAACCTGCTTGCCGTTGATGGGCCAACCAACTCGCAGAAGAGCGATTCAGATGCCGCCAGCTGGCTGCCGCCGAACAAGAGCTTTAGGTGTCAATACGTTGCGCGACAGGTGTCAGTAAAGCGCAAATACAAGCTCTGGGTCACCTCGGCCGAAAAGGCGGCAATTCAGGCTGTTTTGCGCAGTTGCCCAAACCAAAAACTGTTATCGAAATAGCTAAAAAGCTAAACTGGAGTGTTGCCGATTTTGGCTTCTGGATAGCAAGGGATTCGCATGGGTAGACACGAGGCTTATGAGCCTACGTTTGCGCGCCGCATGCAGCGTTTTGATAACTGGGTCTGGCAGCAACTACCTTTCGAAAAACCACGCGTACCTAAGTTGCGCAAACACGCATTCAGACCGGCATTCGGCTTTCTATTCGCCACCGGATTCTTGATGGTCACGATTGTTGACCCATATTCAGGAACTATGGCAAGTGCGGCAACTATCCAGGTTTGGGATTCATCGTCGGCCGACCCTGAGCAAACCTACGGCTATGCCAGCACTCAAAAAATTAGCTTCTCTCGCGGTGGATTCAACATTGTGACCGGTAGCGATGCGGCAGCCATGTTTGTTGAGAATGCTGACGCACCATCACCGGGCACAGCAAAGGCCTATGCATTTGAGCTCTTACAAACCATGAATCTTGGCGTTGATCAGTATTCGTGTTTGGTGAAGCTTTGGGATCGAGAGTCAAACTGGCGCGTGCAGGCACGCAACTCAAGCTCCGGTGCCTATGGGATTCCGCAGTCGCTGCCAGGTTCAAAGATGGCCACCGAAGGTGCCGACTGGATGACCAACCCAGAAACTCAGATTCGCTGGGGAGTTAAGTACATCAAGGGCCGCTATGGCTCACCGTGTGGCGCTTTGGCTCACTCAGACAAAATTGGCTGGTACTAATGGGTCGTTCAAATCGCCCCAGAAATTCCAAGAAGCACAACGAACAGCCAGAAGAAATCGACCTATCTTCCGTCAGGTTCGGCATTCGCCGCACTGAGATCAAGCGCGGAGTTTCATACACAACCCAAACCTCGGTTGGTGCCAGTGCTGACGATGGCAAGGTTTGGGTTTGCCCACACTGCCACCTGCAAATAACTAAGGGCCTAAGCCACATTGTTGCCTGGGATGAAATTCGCGGAATTGAAACTAGACGCCACTTTCACAATGCCTGCTGGAAAGCTTTTCAAGGACAACTTCTATGACCGAATCATTTAGCCACAATTCAGCTTCAGAGCCAATCGAAATTCGATCTTCAGTCGAATTACCTGCCCATCGAGAGCACATTGAACTCGAGACGATAGATGGCTTGCGTTTGGTAGGCGAGCTAGCTACTCCGCTGACAAAGCCGATTGCAGCTACGTTGATCACTCTGCACCCGCTACCTACACACGGCGGCTTTATGGATTCCCACGTTTTGCGCAAGGCTGCAGCGCGACTTCCTGAATTGGCCGACCTGGCAGTGCTGCGTTTCAACACTCGCGGAACCGAGTCTCCACGCGGAAAAAGCGAAGGCAGCTTTGGTGAGGGAGTGCACGAAGAGCATGACGTCAGAGCGGCAGTTGAATTTGCACGCGAGCGCGGATTGCCAAACCCATGGTTAGTTGGCTGGTCATTCGGCACCGAGTTGGCACTGAAATACGGCCCAGATCATCAGATTCTTGGAGCGATTCTGCTCTCACCGCCACTGCACCGCGCCAACAGGGCTGACCTTGAGCGCTGGGTTGGTTCAGCAAAGAAACTAGTCGCGCTGGTGCCTGAATTCGATGATTACCTAAAGCCAGACGAGGCCCGCGAGCAATTTAGTGTGATTCCGCGTGCCGAAATTATTGGCGTCGATGGCGCCAAGCACCTTTGGGTTGGCGAGTCTGCGACCACCCGAGTGCTAAACGAAATTGTTCGAGCCGTGAATCCAGCCAAGTATCCGTTGCCTACCGTTTGGCAGCCCAGCTAGTTAGAAACTAAACCTGATCCTGTCGCGGAAAAATAATCTGTCGAGTGATCAGGATGAATGAAGCGGCCACTGGAATAGCGATTAGCGCACCCAGAACGCCAAGCACAGTGCCACCGGCAAGAGCTGCGATAACCACAACTGAACCTGGCACTGATACAGCTTTGTTCATGATTCTTGGGCTGATTAGGTATGACTCAATCTGCATGTAAACCAAGTAGTAAATTGCTGCAATAAGTGCGGTGGTTGGTGACACCGATAGTGCGACAACGATGATGATGATCGCTGCGGTGATTGTTCCGACCAGTGGAATAAGGCCTAGAAGGAACGCAATGAATGACAGCACGATTGCATACGGAATCTGCATAATGCTCATGAAGATGTAGCCCAGCACAGAGGCAATGAAACCGATAACAACCTGGCCCATTACATAGCGGCCGATTGACTCAGAAATTTGCTCGGCGATGTCCTTGAATTTGGCTCGGCGACTCTGAGGAACGAAACTGTAGATCCAGGCTTTGAAATTTTGCAGCGAGGCCATGAAATAGATGCTCAAGATAAGAATGATCAAGCCGCCAAAGAAGCCGTTGAAGATGTTGATGCCAACCTGAACAACGCCGCCAAGCATGGTTGGCCAGTTAGAGCTATCGCCAAGATAGGCAGCAGCGCCGTCTAGGGCATTCTTGACTGCGCCATTGAACTGAGCGTCGATGCGCACAATTAGGTCGAGCTTAGAGATTGTGTCGATGGCTGTCGGTGCCATTTGAATCAGGTGAGAGGCCTGGCTAGCCAAAGTTGGTGCGATGCCCCAAACAACCGCGGTGATGGTGCCAAGTAGCAGTGCTGTCACGATAGTTGTCGAAATTGGGCGACTTAGGCCGCGCTTGCCAAACCATTTAATAACTGGATCTAGGCCAAGGGCAATGAATAGAGCGGCTGCAACGTAAGTAATGATGGTGGCCAAGTTTGATATTGCCCCGCCGATAACCAGTGCGGCCAGCACACCAAGACCGCCGAGCAGGCCAAATTTGAAACCGTTAGTGATCCTGAAATTGCCTTGCATGTGCCTAACCTATCAGCGCACAGCGGGCTTGCTTATGGCTTTTTGATGGTGTCGTTTAGCACGTTGCGCAGGCGTTCAATGTAAACCTCAATCGAATCACGCTCGGCTTTAATTTTCATGAGATCAGCTTCGGCCGCCTTTATTTCATAGCTGATCTTGGCCTGGGCCTCGCTGATTTGAGTGCGAGCTTCAGCTTCGGCTGCTGCGATGATGCCATCTGCCTTAAGGCGAGTGGCTGCAGTTGTCTGCTGGTTGATCGAAATAGCGGCTGCCTCTAGGGTCTCGGCTTCAAGTCGAGCGGCATTTGCGCGGGTAAGTGCGGTCGAAAGCTGTGCGTTGGCGTCATCCAGATATTTCTGGGTAGTTGCGACAGCTTCTTGGTGCTTGCGCAGATATTCTTGCTCGGCTTCGTTGCGGCGGGCAGTTAGCTCAAGCTCTAGATCGATGCGAGCCTGATCGGTGACCAGTGCGTTGGCACGGTCAACATCGATATTGACGTTGATGTCACGATTAGCCAGCAGCTTGCGCTCTGCAAGTTCACGCTCGACAGCGGTCTTCAGCAGCTCAACCTCGCGCTTTGCAGCCGCGCGCATCTTGGCAACTTCGGTGGCTACTGCGCCACGGATTGATCCGGTTTCGCGCTGTGCTTCTTCGGCAATTGCTAAAGCGTCGGTGTGTGCCTTTTTGATGATCTCGTCATAGTCGGCACGAGCACCTGAAATAATGCGGTCTGCGCGGCGCTGAGCTTCGGCAACAAGAGAGTCATAGAAGCCCTTGGCCTCGTGGCGTTGGTTGTCTACCTCAAGCTGAAGGTTGTGACGTTGACGCTGCGCCTCGGTTTCGGCAACGTTCAAAATGTGGGCGGCTTGCTCTTCGGCACTGCTCAAAATTAGGGCAGCTCGCGCACCAACGCCCGAATATGTTGGGCGGTCATATTCGCTCAACTCGTGGCGAGCGGCATTTAGAGCCTCAGTGGCCTCGCGAAGCTCTTGTACCAGGCTGGCATTTTGTGCCGACAGGGCAAGGATGTCCTTGCGCAGGTCACGAATCGCGTCGTCTACAGAAGGCTTGTCGTAACCCCTGATAGCGATCGGAAATTCGGTCTCTTCTGCGGTCAAAAGGGGCACTCCTGGGCGGTGGGTAGAATTATTCAAGCTTTCGCTTCGCCCCAAGTTTAGCTTGATTGGATTTCAGCATGCGCTTTTTGGTATCAGCAGCGCTATTTGTCGTTTCCATTTTGCTGATGCTTGTAGGACTGGGTCAGCGCACCATTTGGGCGCCACCACCAAGCGTTTCGATGTCTATCGAGCTAGACAAACCTGCGGCATATGTGTTGGTAGACGGTCAGGCTTTGAGTGCAAACCTTGGGCAACCAAAAGTGTCTGTATCGGGCGCATCTAAAGTTTTCGCCGCCACAGCAACTCAAGCCGATGTCGTTGCCTGGCTTGGTCGCGATGCCTATACCCGAATCACGTTCGACAAAAAATCGGGCAAGCTAACTTCTAACCAGGTCTACGGCAACAAAGCCAAAGACAACCCATCGGGATCAGACCTTTGGCAGGCCGAGGCTATTTCAAAGTCAACCGCCAGCATCCAAGCTTCTAGTTCGCCCGACGGCGCTGTGCTTATTGCTAGCAATGGTGTCAAGCAAGCACCCGGATCTGTGAAAATCATCTGGCCGATTGCCTATGACCTAACGCCGTCAAACATCTTCTTGCTGGTCGGCTTTTTGATGCTGATGACGGCCGTGATTTTCAACTACCTAGGTTTTAGAAATATTAGAAAAAAGCGTGGCCCGCGTCGCAAGCTGTATCAGCCGCCAAAGCCGCCGAAGTATCGGTTCAAAGCCGCGAAATCTAACAACCGAGCCAAGGGTCGTCGCTCAGCGAAGCGAAACATGATTGCCCTTGCCGGTTCGGGCCTAACTTTGGCATTGCTTGCTGGTTGCAGCGCCGAGCCTGCGCCAGCACCAAGTGAATCATCAAGCGCTAGCGCAAGTGGCCCAGTTGAAAAACTTGCTGCTCCGGTCGTTACTAAGGCGCAGCTTCAGCGAATTCTGGCCAACATTTCAAAGATTGCTTCGGCTGCCGATAGTAGCAACGAGGATTCAATTCTTGAGTCTCGATTCACTGGCCCAGCACTTGAAATCCGCAAGGCTCACTACAAGTTAATGAAACGCTCAAACAAGATTGCTGCACTTCCGAACATTGCGGCTAATCCAATCACTTTCAGCCTTCCGGCGGCCACTGAAGAGTGGCCTCGCACAGTTATGGCTGTGACCGATGAGCCAGGTGACGCTGCTTTGCCACAAATGCTCGTGCTTCAACAACAGAACCCGAGGTCAAACTATTCGGTTTGGTATTACGTTCGACTGATGCCGGGGGCCAAGATCCCAGCGGTTCCGGCTCCTGAGGTTGGCTCGATCCCGGTTGATCGCAAGTCGCTATTCCTAAAGTTGCAACCAACCAAGTTGCCGGCGGCATATGGCGATGTCATCAACAGTGGTCAAGGCAGCCTTAGTGCTTCATTGTTTGATCTGAAGAATGATGAGTTCTTCAAGCAAGTTTCACAAAGCCAAAAAGATCAGGTGAATAACCTGCGCACGGCAAAGATCACCTTTATTCACCGACTTGGTGAGCCAAACATTCAGGCTCTCTCAACCTCGGGCGCCGGCGCCTTGATTGCGGTTTATATGACCGACATCTATCAGATCAAGCCAAAGACCGCTGGATCAGCGGTTGCAGTCTCGGGTCAAGAAAAACTCTTGCTTGGAGCTGACGGGTCGACCCGTGGCGTTAGATCCCAGTACGGAAACATGTTGCTTTTCTATGTTCCAGCCTTGTCAGACAAGACCTCTATTCGCTTGTTGGGCGCAACGCAGGGCCTTGTCAGCGTTAGGAGTCTCTAATGTCTGATTTCTCATCAAGGGCTAGTTTGGCTGGGGCAGTGGATCTGTCTTCGCTCAAGAACCGAGCACAAACCCCTTCACCCGCTGCGCAGCCTGTCCATCCTGACCAAGCCAGTGGCGCCAATTCTCAAGCCGCCGACGCTACTAATCCGGTTGTGCCAGCCCTGGTTATCGAAGGTAATGAAGCTAACTTCAACAACTTCATCGCAGTGTCTAATTCAGTGCCATTGGTCATTGAGTTCTATGCCAGTTGGAGCGAGCCTGGCAAAGCTCTTTCGGCCAAGCTGCAGGCTCAAACCGAATTAGCCAATGGTCGAATTCTGCTAATCAGGGTTGACGTTCAGGCGCAACCAAAGATCGCAGCGGCTTTCAAGGTAGAGGGTGCACCGACGGTTGTTGCTGTCATCAAGGGGCAACCGGTTCCACTATTTGCTGGTGATCAAGAAGCGGCAGCCATCGCCACGGTTTTTGAACGCATTCTTGAAGTGGCAGCCGAAAACCAAATCTCAGGAACCGCAGTTGTCGATGCCAATGCAGCAGCCGAAGCAGCGGCACCAAAACTCAGCCCTCGTCACCAGGCGGCTTATGACGCGATTGATCGCGGCAATTATCAGGCTGCTGTTCTTGAATACCAGGCGGCCCTAAATGAGATGCCGAGCGATGTTCTGGCCAAGGCTGGGCTTGCTCAGGCCAGATTGTTGGTTCGCACCGCTGAGGTTGACGTCGATGAGATATTGGCCTCTCAGCCAACAGAGCTTTCTTCAGTCTTGCTAAAAGCCGATGTGCTGGTCGCAGTCGGTCACGCTCTGCAGGGTTTTTATTTGTTGCTAAGCGCATTTGAGTCAGCGCCCGCAGAGCAAAGAGACGAGATTCGCAAGCATCTTCTCGAGCTGTTTGAAGTGCAGGGGAGTGACTCGCCTGAAGTCGCCGATGCACGCAAAAAACTAGCGCTGTTGCTGTACTAAACCAATATCAAAAACAGCCGTCTAGGCACCGCCGAGGCTACTAAAAGATTGCTATTTAGCGGCTGGCTTTAGCCAGATTGCTCCAAGTGGAGGAACCGAAATCGAAGCCGAGTGCGGCTGACCGTTAGTTCCTTCGCCGTTAGCAACTACGCTGCCAAAGTTTCCAACACCTGAACCACCGAACTCGGCGGCATCTGTGTTCAAAATCTCTTGCCAAACGCCATCTTTAGGCAAGCCAAGTTTGAAGTCGTGATGAGGGTGACCGGCAAAGTTGATTACGACAGCCAGTGGGTTGCCGCTCTCGTCGTATCTCAAGAAGCTCAGCAGGTTCGCGTCGGCGTTGCCGCCATCGATCCATACAAAGCCCTGGTGAAAGTGATCAAGCTGCCATAGCGCCGGGTTTTCGACATACAGGCGGTTCAATGTGGCCACCAAGCTCTTAAGCCCCTGGTGCATTGGCTGGTCAAGAACCCACCATTCAAGGCCGTGTTCTTGGCTCCATTCAGACTGCTGCCCGAACTCTGAACCCATGAACAAAAGCTGCTTGCCAGGGTGTGACCACATGAAGGTCAAATAGGCACGCACATTTGCCAGCTGCTGCCAACGATCGCCCGGCATCTTGTTCAAAAGCGAACCCTTGCCATGCACAACTTCATCGTGGCTAATCGGCAAAATGAACTTCTCGTCGTAGGTATAAAGCATCGAGAAAGTCAGCTCGCCGTGGTGATAGCGGCGATAAGCCGGGTCTTTTTGAATGTACTCGAGCGTGTCATTCATCCAGCCCATGTTCCACTTGAAGCCATAGCCCAAGCCGCCGCCATCGGTTGGCGCAGATACGCCACCCCAGCTGGTTGACTCTTCGGCAATCATCATGATGCCTGGGTTGCGACGATAAGCCGTTGCGTTCACCTCTTGCATGAACCTAATGGCATCGAGATTCTCGCGTCCGCCGTATTCATTCGGCAGCCAGTTGTTGCCTTCGCGAGAGTAGTCAAGATAAAGCATTGATGCCACGGCGTCGACGCGAAGACCGTCGATGTGAAACTCCTCGAGCCAATAGAGAGCATTGGCGACCAAAAAGTTTCTGACCTCAGTTCGACCGAAATCAAAGATCATCGTGCCCCAGTCTGGGTGCTCTCCGCGACGAGGGTCCGCGTGTTCATAGAGCGCCTCGCCGTCATAGTGAGCGAGCGCCCAGTCATCTTTCGGAAAGTGCGCAGGAACCCAATCAAGAATCACACCGATGCCCGCTGCGTGAAGGCGATCGACTAAGTATTTGAAGTCGTCAGGTGTGCCAAAACGAGAAGTCGGAGCGTAATAGCCAGTGACCTGATAGCCCCAAGATGGCGCGTATGGGTGTTCTGCAATCGGCATGAACTCAACGTGAGTGAATCCAAGTTCTTGAACATAGGGGATCAGCTCGTCAGCCAGAGTGCGATAGGTGAGGTCTTTGCGCCACGAGCCAGCGTGGAGTTCATAGATGCTCATTGGCGACTTCAGGGCATCGCGCTTAGCGCGGTCTTTCAGCCATACCGAGTCTTTCCACTTATAGGTCGAATCCACAACCACCGAAGCGGTGCTCGGTGGGGTTTCGGCGAATCGGGCAAGCGGGTCAATCTTTGAAATCCAGGCACCAGATTTGGTGAGAATTTCATACTTGTATTTGGTGCCAGCTTCGATGCCCGGGATGAATATCTCCCAAACTCCGGTGCTGCCCATGACGCGCATTGAGTGGGCCGAGCCGTTCCAGTGATTGAAATCACCAATGACTCGAATAGCTTGAGCGTTCGGTGCCCAAACTGCAAAGCGCACGCCATAGCTTTCGCCCAGGGAGCCCTTGATCGAGGTCAGGTGTGACCCCAAAGCCTTCCAGAGCTCTTCGTGACGACCTTCTCCGATTAGGTGCAGATCAAACTCGCCGATAGTTGGCATGTGGCGATAAGGGTCGTCGATTCGCCACTCATGGGTGTTGCCTTCGTTCTCGAAGGTGGCCACCACGCGATAGTCAGGCGTCTTTTTGGCCGCCACGAAACCCTGCCAAACCCCGTGCTCAAGGTGCGAAAGTTCGATTCGCTCACCAGCTGCCAGCTCAATAGCAACCTTGCGGGCCAGTGGCTTCAGAGTGCGAATAACCCAGCCGTTATCGTGCGGGTGAGCACCCAACACCGAGTGCGGGTCGTGGTAGCTGCCGGTCGCAACTTTCCAAATCAGCTCACTTGAAACCTCAGGAAGCACAATTTCTTTTGGCTTTCTTAGTGCCATTTTTTACTCCTTAAGAGGTGACTTTGCCGACTTTAAGAATGTGAACCGGCTCATCGCGAGGGTCCAGGCGCACATAGTTTGAAGTGCTCCACTCGTATGTTTCGTTGCTGATTAGATCGGTCACTTCAAAACGTGAGTCCTGAGGCAATCCAAGCTTGGCAAGGTCAAGGTGAACCGTGCTCTCGCGCACGGCATGTGGGTCAAGGTTGGCAACCACAATCACGGTGTCACTCTTCTTGGTTCCGGTGTGCGCAGCATCCAGGTGCTTAGAAAAGACCAACATCGAGCCATCGTCAATGTGGTGCAGTTCAAGGTTGCGAAGCTGCCTAACAGCTGGGTGCTTCTTGCGAATCTCGTTCAGCTTAGAAATGTATGGCGCGATAGATCGACCCGATTTTTCGGCAGCCGCCCAATCGCGAGCTTTGAACTCGTATTTTTCGCTGTCGATGTGCTCTTCGGCACCCGGTCTAGCAACCGACTCAATGAGTTCATAGCCGGCATACATGCCCCAGCTGGCGCCAGCCGTAGCAGCGATTGCTGCACGAAGTTTGTGACCAGCAGGGCCGCCAAACTGCAAAAACTGAGTCAGGATGTCTGGAGTGCTGACCCAAAGATTTGGCCTAAAGAAGTCCGCGGTCTCTTTTGACAGCTCGTGAAGGTATGACTCGAGCTCGGTCTTAGAGTTTCGCCAGGTGTAGTAGGTGTACGACTGCTGGAATCCGACCTTGCCCAGAGTGTGCATCATCGCTGGGCGAGTGAATGCCTCGGCCAGGAAAATTACCTCAGGGTTCTCGGCGTTAACTTCGCCGATTAGCCATTCCCAAAATTCAACGGTTTTTGTGTGCGGATTATCGACTCTAAAAATCTTGATTCCGCGTGAAATCCAAAGTCGAACGATTCGCAAAACCTCTTGATAGATGCCCTGAGGGTCGTTGTCGAAGTTGACCGGATAGATGTCTTGGTATTTCTTTGGCGGGTTTTCGGCATAGGCAATCGTGCCGTCTGCTCGAGTAGTGAACCACTCTGGGTTGGTTTTTACCCATGGGTGGTCTGGTGAGGCCTGCAGCGCCAAGTCGAGTGCAATTTCTAGCCCGAGATCGTTTGCCTTCTTTACGAAAGCGGCAAAATCCTTTTCAGTGCCTAAT
Source organism: Actinomycetota bacterium (assembly GCA_041191585.1). Classification (GTDB taxonomy): domain Bacteria; phylum Actinomycetota; class Actinomycetes; order Actinomycetales; family Microbacteriaceae; genus Rhodoluna. The sequence goes on along the minus strand of JBEEOO010000001.1, from coordinate 100,067 downwards.
TCAGGATGAATTGCATCGTGCCCACCGGCTTCTGAGCCAATCGCCCAAGGTGATCCAGGGTCAGCTTCGGTGGCATTTAGGGTGTTGTTCGGACCCTTTCTAAACGCTCGGCCAATTGGGTGAATCGGCGGCATGTAGAGAATGTCGAAGCCCATTTCGGCGACAGCTGGCAAACGCTTTGCGGCTGTCTTGAAGTTGCCCGAAGTCCAGGTGTTGGTCTTGGCGTTGAATTTTGCACCTTCGCTGCGAGGAAAGAATTCATACCAGGCAGCGGCACCGCTGAAGGTTCGTTCACAGTTGATTACAAATGACTTTGAGAGGGTCACCAGCGAGCGGATCGGTTGGTCGTGAGCAGCACCCAAAAGCTCCGGGGTTTCGATGGCGCTAAATCTAGCCTGTGCAGATTTGCTGAAATCACCGAGTATTTCGGCTGCGGCAACCAAAATCTGCGCATTCGCTTTGGTTCGAGATTTCTCGGCTGCGGCGGCGGTCAGCAACTTTACGCCCTCGAGCATCATCAGCTCTTCGTCTACGCCAACCGCAAGCTTTACCTGCGCGTTGTGGTGCCAAGTTTCGAAATCATCACCGAAGGCTCGAATCTGATAACTCCAGTGGCCGACGCTGGTCAGCTGAGCAACGGCGTGCCAACGATCGCTGCCAGGTGCGCCGGCATGCATCCGGATGGTCTGAGTTTTGCCCGCTGGAGAGGTGAGCAGCAGCTCGGCCCCAAGGGCATCATGGCCTTCTCTGAACACGGTGGCCGCAAAAGGCAGCACCTCACCTTCAAAGGCCTTTGCTGGCCATCGGCCGCCTTCAACTGATGGGGTCACCGAAAGAATCGGCAGACGCCCAATTGGATTTGAGTGCTGAAATTTGATCTCAGAAGTTTTGGCCACAGTCGTAATCTAGTGAAAATTTCGGGGGCTAAGGCAATTAACTGAAAGCCTTTACATAGTCGTTAAGAAATTGACTCTGAAGATTTTCATTGAGGTGCCGGCGAGCTTGTATTTTGCGCCAGCTGCGAATGAAGGCTGTGAACTCGGCGGGGTAGCTAGATTGCTATCCCAGAGCAACTGGTATTCAGCGTTTTCGATTTCGGTTGGAAGTGCCGCTTCGGTGGCAGCTTCAGAACCATGAATAACCAAGAGCATGGCGCTCAGGCTGCCATCGGCTTCAAGATGAGCGCTGTAGCGCTGAAGAGTGCGGTGCTCCGGATCGTCCCACTGGTCACCAGGCATAATCTCACCCTCGCGGTTATACCAGCGAATTTGATCTGATTCAGGGGTGGCCGCATCAAAATTGCCGAAACTGGTCGGGCGCAGAACGCGATTTTCGCGGCGAAGATTGGTCAAGAAGGCAAAAGTCTGCTCAAAGTTAGCCTGGTCTTCATTCAGCTTCCAGTTGACCCAGCTGATTACGTTGTCTTGGCAATAGGCGTTGTTGTTGCCCAGTTGCGACTTGGCGCGCTCATCACCGGCAGCAATCATCGGGACACCGGCAGAAAGAAGCAGTGTCGCCATTAAGTTGCGCATCGCCTTGTATCGCACTTGGCGAATCTTTTTGTCGGCGTAGTCACCTTCGGCGCCGTGGTTGAATGAGCGGTTGTCGTTCGTGCCATCTCGGTTGCTTTCGCCGTTCACTTGATTGTGCTTGACGTCATAGCTAACTAAGTCGTGAAGTGTGAAGCCATCGTGTGCAGTGACAAAGTTGATAACGCCCATTGGGCCCGCACTACCGTCAATGATGTCTTTAGAGCCAGCGAGGCGGGTAGCTAGGTCGGCAACGCCGTTCCAGTGCTTGCCGCTGGTGCGAGCGCTGGCGATGTCAGATAGCCAGAATCTCCGAACGCTATCCCTGAAGCGGTCGTTCCACTCAGAGAATCGATCCGGAAAATTACCGGTTTGCCAGCCACCAAGACCTACGTCCCATGGTTCAGCAATCAACTTTGAGTCACGCAGCGACTTGTCTTCGCTCATAGCAACTAGAAGCGGATGGTATGGATCGAAGTGATTGATCTCGTTTCGAGCCAGAGTCGTCATCAGGTCAAACCTAAATCCGTCAATCTGCATCTCGTTAGTCCAGTAGCGCAAGCTGTCCATGACCAGTTGAAGCACATGCGGGTTGGCGAAATTCAGAGAGTTTCCGCAGCCGGTTGTGTCGTGATAGTTGCCCAAATCATCTTGGCGATAGTAGCTCGAGTTATCTAGGCCGCGATATGAATAGGTGAGGCCACCACCACCACCCTCGGCAGTGTGGTTATAAACCACATCAAGGATTACTTCGATGCCGGCACGGTGCAGTTCGCGAATCGCAGTTTTGAGCTCATTAACCACAGCCTGCGGCCCGGCCGCCTGCGCTGCCATGCTGGCATAGCGGTGGTGCGGGGTGAAGAAGTTAATGGTGTTGTAGCCCCAGTAGTTATAGAGGCCCATGTTGAGCAGGCGAGGCTCAGAGATGATTTGGTGCAGCGGAAGCAGCTCAATAGCGGTGATGCCGATGTTCTTTAAGTGAGCGATTGTGCTTGGGTGGCCCAGCGCCGCGTAAGTGCCGCGAATGTCGTCTGGCAGAGCTTCGTTCGCGCGCGTCAAACCTCGAGGGTGCGCCTCATAAACGATGGTTTCACTCATCGGGATGTTCGGTTTTTGAACACCTTGCCAATCGAATTCATCCGTGATATCAACGCTGTAAAGCTCACGCGCACTTTCGCGAACAATGCCTCTGGCATACGGGTCAATCAGATTCAGAGTCGGCTTGAATTTGTGGCGCGGGCCAGTAGGGCCATCGGCGCGAAACGCATAGGTGATGCCAGGTTGAATAAATGCGCTGGTAGCTGACCAAATGTTGTTTTCGCCTCGAGCGAGGCTTACAACTTGAGTAGTTTCGCTGCGATTGTCGGGGTTCAGAATGTGCAGATCGATAGCTGTGGCGTTTTCGGAATAAACGCGAGCAGTGCCTTTGCCATCTTCATGAGAGATGCCGAGCTTGGCAAAGAATGGGCCAGCTGGATTCGACATGCGGCCCTCTCGTTTGGTCTGCATAAAAACACAAAATGGGCCGAAACAGCCCGTCAAAACAACTCTTGAATACTACCTAGCGTTACGTTCCAAAGCTGGTAGCGCTTACATCCTGATTTATTCTTTAAGCATGAGCGCCTATCTAGATAATGCGGCAACGACGCCGCTACGACCAGAGGCACTTGCGACGTATACCGAATATCTTCAACTGGTGGGGAACCCCTCGGCCATTCACAGTGCCGGGCAGCAAGCAAGAAGAGCCGTTGAAGAGGCACGCGAAGAGATCGCTTTTGCGGTCAACGCAAATCGGAATGAAGTGATTTTCACCTCAGGCGGAACCGAGTCTGACAACTTGGCTATCAAAGGCATCTTTTGGCAGCAGCAGTCGACTGACCGTGCCAAGAAAGTCATCATTTCAACTTTGGCCGAGCATCATGCGGTGCTTGACCCGATTGAATGGTTGGTTAAGTTTCAAGGCGCCGAAGTGATTTGGCTCGAGACTGATGACCGTGGCGTTATAAACATCGATCACCTAAGCGACATTCTTGCTACCCGAGCCGACCAGGTTGCGTTGATCAGCGTTATGTGGGCCAATAACGAAATCGGCGTAATTAACCCAATCAAGCAAATCGTTGACTTGGCTAAGCCTCACAAAATCCCGGTTCACTCTGATGCGGTTGCAGCGTTTGGCCACACTCCGGTTGATTTTGCAAAATCCGGATTAGCGGCAATGTCAATCACAGCCCACAAAGTGGGTGGACCTGTAGGCGTCGGTGCGCTTTTGGTTGCCCGTTCGGCAAAGCTGGTTTCACTGGTTCACGGTGGCGGTCAAGAGCGCGGCATGCGCTCGGGCACCCTAACCGCAGCTGCCGCTAAAGCATTCGCAGTGGCAGCCAGATTGTCAGTCGGTGATTTAGTTCTTGAGACCAAGCGCCTAGCCGGTTTGCAAGATCGCTTGGTTGAAGGCGTCAAATCAGCAGTTCCGAGCGCGAAATTCTCTCGCGGAGATGCACCTGGGCTGGCAAATAATGCGCACTTCACTTTCCCAGGTTGCCACGGCGACTCTCTTCTGTTCTTGCTAGATCAAGCCGGCGTGCAGGTCTCAACCGGCTCGGCTTGCCAAGCCGGAGTTAGCGGCGCCTCGCACGTTTTGCTAGCCATCGGTCGCAGCAATGACGAGGCTTGTGGGCCGATTCGTGTCACTTTTGGTTATCAAACCACTGATGCTGATGTCGACGCATTCCTAACCGCCCTGCCAAAGGCTCACGAAGCAGCCCTGAAAGCCGGTTTGCCAACCTAAAATTGCCTAGTACACATTTGAAAGTGGTCGGTGCATGAAGGTTTTGGCAGCAATGTCTGGCGGAGTTGACTCCGCCGTTGCCGCCGCGCGTGCGGTCGAAGCCGGTCACGAAGTCGTCGGTGTTCACCTAGCCCTTTCTCGCATGCCGGGCACGCTTCGAACTGGGTCTCGCGGCTGCTGCACAATCGAAGATTCCATGGATGCGCAGCGCGCGGCCAACATCCTCGGCATTCCTTACTACGTCTGGGATTTCAGCGAGCGTTTCAAAATCGACGTAGTCGATGACTTTATTGCCGAGTACCAAGCCGGGCGCACCCCTAATCCATGTATGCGCTGCAATGAGCGAATCAAGTTTTCTGCACTGCTTGAAAAAGGCTTGGCGCTTGGATTTGATGCGGTTTGCACTGGTCACTATGCATCGCTTTTGACCGACGCCGAAGGCAATCTAGAACTTCACCGCAGTGCGGCCATGGCAAAAGACCAGAGCTATGTGCTCGGAGTTCTAACTGCCGAGCAACTCAAGCACTCTATGTTTCCGCTTGGTGCAACTGCATCAAAAGACCTTATTCGCGCCGAAGCCGCAGCACGCGGTTTGGCTGTTGCAAACAAGCCAGATTCTTATGACATTTGCTTTATTCCAGAGGGGGACACCCAAGATTGGTTAGCCGAGCGAGTTGGCACAGCTGAAGGTGAAATCATCGATCGCCAAGGCAACGTTCTTGGTCAGCATTCCGGAACCCACGGTTTCACTGTTGGTCAGCGCAAAGGGCTTTCGATTGGACGCCCGGCAGCCGATGGCCGCCCGCGTTATGTGCTTGAAGTGCGACCTAAGACCAACACGGTGGTGGTTGGCCCGCAGGCAGCGTTGGCTATTGCTGAACTAGCCGGATCAAAGTTCACCTGGTGTGGCATGCCACCGGCAAACGAAGCCGAATGGTTTGACATCGAGGTTCAGGTTCGCGCCCATGGCGAGGCACTGCCAGCTTCGGCTGCTGTGGTCGAAGGCGAACTGGTCATCCGCCTCAAAGAGCCGCTGATTGGCGTTGCCCCAGGGCAAACGGCAGTTCTCTATGTGGGCACCCGAGTTCTCGGTCAAACCACAATCGATCGCACGGTTAGCGCGGTTCCGGTCGGTGCTGGCGAATGAGCAACTTAGACCTTTCACAGGCAAAAGAGCGAGTCGCAAAACTCATAGACGAAATCAACTCTCATCGCCGTGCTTACTACGAAGGCAACACCTCGATTGTGAGCGATGCTGATTACGACGCCCTGATGCACGAACTTGAACTTCTCGAGTCGCAGCATCCTGAATTGATAACTGGCGACAGCCCGACCCAAACGGTTGGTGGTGCAGCTAATCAAACATTTGCCCCGGTTCAACACCTCGAGCGAATGATGAGTCTCGACAATGTTTTTGACACGGATGAACTCAAGGCATGGGCTCAACGCGCCGAGGGTCAGCGCTTTCTTTGCGAGCTGAAGATCGATGGTCTCGCCGTGAACCTTCGTTATCTCAATGGCGAGCTAGTTTCTGCGGCTACCCGCGGTGATGGCACGGTCGGCGAAGACGTCACGGCAAACGTTTTGACCATCAAGGCGATTCCGAAAAGACTGCTTGGCGGCAATCACCCAGCAGCGGTCGAGGTTCGCGGTGAGATCTTTTTTGGTCTCGAAGATTTTGCTCGGCTGAACGAAGGTCTTATCGCAGAAGGCAAGGCGCCATTTGCCAACCCACGCAACTCGGCATCTGGCTCACTTCGTCAAAAGAATGCCGAAGTCACCGCCAGCAGACCACTGCAGATGCTGGTTCACGGAGTCGGCGCATGGCCCGAGGCGCCGGTTGCTAATCAAAGCGACTTATATAAGTTGCTGGCCGAGTGGGGCTTGCCAACCTCAAAGCGCGTTCGAGTTGTCGATTCGGTCGATGATGTGATGGCCTTTATCGCTGAGTTTGAAGCGCAGCGTCACAAGCTCGAGCACGAGATCGATGGCGTCGTGGTTAAGGTTGATAACCTTGCCGCCCAACGTGAACTTGGCTTCACTTCGCGAGCACCGCGCTGGGCAATTGCCTATAAATACGCGCCAGAGCAGGTCAATACCAAACTGCTCGACATCAAAGTTTCAATCGGTCGCACCGGCCGCGCAACGCCTTATGCCGTGGTTCAACCCGTCAAAGTTGCTGGTTCTGAGGTTGAATTTGCGACCCTTCACAACCAGGATGTCGTCAAGGCCAAAGGCATTCTGATTGGCGACACAATCGTGCTTCGCAAAGCCGGAGACGTGATTCCAGAAATTCTCGGCCCCGTGGTTGAACTTCGTGATGGCACTGAACGAGCGTTTGTCATGCCAACCGCTTGCCCGGATTGCAATTCACTGCTGGCGCCAGCAACCGAGGGTGATGTAGATCTTCGCTGCACAAACACTCAAAGTTGCCCCGCCCAGTTGCGCGAGCGCATCGCCTACATCGGCTCTAGGGGAGTGCTAGACATCGAGGCGCTCGGTTATGTTGCTGCTGTGGCTCTAACCCAGCCGGTAGACATGGCGACCGCTGCCATCCACTCAGAAAAAGATTTATTCAACCTGACCCTCGAGCAGCTTTTGCCGATTCAGGCACACGTTGTAGATGCTGACACCGGTCTGGTCAAGCTTGATGCCGAAGGCAACGAGAAAATCGTCGATTTCTTCAGAAAGAAAGACGGAACCCCAGCCGAGGTTGCCATCAAATTGCTTCGTAATCTCGAAGAAGCTAAAACCAGGCCGCTATGGCGAATTCTGGTGGCCCTATCTATTCGTCACGTCGGTCCCGTGGCAGCGAGGTCTCTGACCAACCACTTCGGATCTCTTGACCGTATTTTTGCCGCAGCTGAATCAGAGCTTTCTGAAGTCGAAGGCGTTGGTCCAACGCTCGCAAAGTCGATTAGCGAGTGGATCGCAGTCGATTGGCACCGAGAAATCATCGAGGCTTGGCGCTCAGCTGGAGTGCAACTGGATATTCCGGGGCACGAAGGACCCGGAGTCAGTGGGGCACAAACCGGTGGTGTTTTTGCCGGGCTAAGCATTGTGGCAACCGGATCGCTAAAGACTTTCACTCGCGAATCTATTGAAGAGGCGATTATTTCTAACGGCGGAAAAGCGGCCTCATCGGTTTCAAAAAAGACCGCATTCGTAGTTGCTGGCGAGAATGCCGGCTCGAAACTAACCAAGGCTGAAGAGCTTGGTATTGAAGTTATCGACGAGCAAGAGTTCGTGCGCAGGCTGCAGGGCTAGACGAGCCTAAAAAACCGGCCATCGCCGACTAAACTTGACCTAAATACCCTCCGGTTTCGAGAGAGATTCATGTCTGAAATTACCCCTGACCTAGTTCGCCATTTGGCTGGACTGTCGCGCATCCTGGTCACCGACCAAGAGGTCGAGCGCTTTGCCGAGCAGTTGAACCTAATTGTTGATTCTGTAGCCACCGTAAAAAAGGCCGTAGAAGGTGACATCCCGGCGACCAGCCACCCGATTCCGATGGCAAACGTGTTCCGCGACGACGTCATTGAGCAGTCTTTGACTCAAGAGCAAGCGCTGTCAAGCGCACCAGACAGCGGCGATGGCCGATTCCGCGTTGCAGCAATCCTGGACGAGGAGTAAACCGTGAGTGATCTAATACGCAAAAATGCCAGCGAACTTGTAGACCTGCTCAAGTCAGGCCAAGTTTCATCTGTTGAGCTAACTCAGGCGCACATTGACCGCACCAAAGCAGTCGATGCTGAGGTGCACAGCTACCTTCACACTTCACCTGAGTCAGCTTTGGCAACCGCAGCCGACATCGACCGTCGTCGTGCGGCTGGCGAAAAACTTCACGAACTTGCCGGTCTGCCAATTGCGGTCAAAGACAACTTGACCACCACTGACGCACCGACCACTTCGGGTTCAAAAATCCTTGAAGGCTGGATCCCGCAGTATGACGCAACTGTGGTCACCAAACTTCGCAACGCCGGCATGCCTATTCTGGGCAAGACCAACCTTGACGAGTTTGCAATGGGTTCATCAACCGAGTTCTCGGCCTACGGACCAAGCCACAACCCATGGGCGCTTGACCGCATTCCTGGTGGCTCTGGCGGTGGCTCGAGTTCAGTAGTTGCTTCGTTCCAGGCACCTCTTGCTATCGGTTCTGACACCGGTGGTTCAATCCGATTCCCGGCGGCAGTCACCGGCACCGTTGGCACCAAGCCAACCTATGGTGCGGTTTCTCGCTACGGCCTTATTGCCCTAGCCAGCTCGCTAGATCAGATTGGTCCGGTTTCGCGCAACGTTCTTGACTCAGCACTGCTGCAAGACCTAATTGCCGGTCACGATCCGCATGACAGCACCTCTTTGCCAGAGTCACTCGGATCAATGGCCGAGGCTGCGCGCAAGCAAGACGTCAAGGGCATGCGCATCGGTGTTATCAAGCAGCTGACTGGCGCTGGTTTCCAGCCAGGTGTGTCTGCTCGATTCCAAGAGAGCTTGAATCTTTTGGCTGGCGCTGGTGCAGAAATCGTTGAGGTTGATTGCCCAAGTTTCGAGTATGCAATCGCGGCTTACTACCTGATTCTTCCGGCTGAGGCTTCTTCGAACCTTGCAAAGTTTGACTCGGTTCGATTTGGCATGCGAGTTGCTCCTGAAGGCAACCCAACCATCGAGCGCGTTATGGCCGCAACCCGTGAGGCTGGTTTTGGTCCAGAAGTGAAGCGTCGAATCATTCTCGGCACCTACGCCCTGTCAAGCGGCTACTACGACGCTTACTATGGCGCAGCTCAAAAAGTTCGCACCCTGATTCAGCGCGACCTAGAGGCCGCTTTCACCAAGGCAGACGTGCTGGTTTCACCAACCGCACCGACCACCGCGTTCAAGCTAGGCGAGAAGGTCGAAGACCCGCTGGCTATGTATCTAAACGACATCGCAACCATTCCGGCCAACCTAGCCGGCATTCCCGGTATGTCGCTTCCTAACGGTCTAGCTGAAGAGGATGGCCTGCCAGTCGGTATCCAACTTCTTGCACCAGCTCGCCAAGACGCACGTCTTTATCAGGTTGGCGCAGCGCTAGAGGCGATGCATGAGCAGGTATGGGGCAAGCGAATGATTGATTTTGCACCAGAGTTGGAGGTTCGCGGCTAATGGCTAAAGACGAACTAATGAACTATGAAAAAGCTCTTGAACAGTTTGAGGTTGTTATCGGCCTTGAGGTTCACGTTGAGCTAAACACCAACACCAAGATGTTCTGTGGTTGTCGCAACGAGTTTGGCGGCGAGCCAAACACCTTCGTTTGCCCAATCTGTCTTGGTTTGCCTGGCTCGCTGCCTGCCGTCAACCGCAAGGCTGTCGAGTCAAGCATCTCGATCGGTCTAGCTCTTGGATGCCAAATTGCCCCAACCGGTCGTTTTGCTCGCAAGAACTACTTCTATCCAGACCTTGCCAAGAACTTTCAAACCTCACAGTATGACGAGCCAATCGCATTCGAAGGTTCGATTGATGTTGAGGTGCCTTCAGGCAATGTGTTTACCGTCGCTATCGAACGTGCCCACATGGAAGAAGATGCTGGCAAGCTGACCCACGTTGGTGGCGCTACCGGTCGAATTCAGGGTGCCGAGTATTCACTAGTTGACTACAACCGTGCCGGTGTTCCTCTGGTTGAAATTGTCACAAAGCCAGTCTTCGGCGCTGGGGCAGAGGCTCCAGAACTTGCAGCAGCATACGTGCGATTGATTCGTGAAATGGTGAAGGCCATGAATGTGTCAGATGCCCGCATGGAGCGCGGAAACGTTCGTTGTGACGCCAACGTTTCACTGCGACCACATGGGCAAGAGAAGCTGGGCACTCGCACCGAGACTAAGAACGTGAACTCGCTTCGCTCTATTGAGCGTGCGGTTCGCTATGAAATTCAGCGTCAGGCTGCGATTTTGGCTAAGGGTGGCTCAATCACTCAAGAGACTCGACACTGGCACGAAGACAAGGGTGCAACTAGCTCGGGTCGACCAAAGTCAGATGCCGATGACTACCGTTACTTCCCAGAGCCTGACTTGGTTCCAGTTCAGCCTTCAGCCGAGCTAATCGAGTCACTAAGAGCCAAGCTTCCTGAGAACCCAGCCGAGCGTCGCAAGCGCCTGCAGGGCGAGTGGGGTTTTGCCGAGCTGGAGTTCCGCGATGTAGTCAACTCAGGTCTGCTAGACCAGATCGAAGAAACCGTTGCTGCTGGCGCAAAGCCACAGTCGGCTCGCAAATGGTGGACCGGTGAGATTGCCCGTGTTGCTAACGCAGCCGACAAGGATGTCTCAGACCTAGAAATCAGCCCTGCGCACGTTGCAGAGTTGGCAGCACTAGTTGAGGGTGGCAAGCTAAACGACCGCCTAGCACGTGAGGTTCTAACCTTTGTGCTTGCTGGCGAAGGCTCTCCATCAGAGATTGTGGCCGCACGTGGCCTTGAAGTTGTCTCAGACGATGGCGCTCTGGTGGCGGCTATCGAGGCGGCATTGGTTGGCCAAGCTGATGTTCTTAATGCGATTCGCGAAGGCCGCATGCAGGCGGCCGGAGCCGTTATTGGTGCAGTTATGAAGGCAATGAAGGGATCTGCTGACGCAGCCCGAGTGCGCGAATTGCTGATCGAAATGGCAAATAAGTAAAACCTTGTTAAATAAAAAAGCCCGGGAAACCGGGCTTTTTTATTTTCGGGTGAGTAACGGGACTTGAACCCGCGGCCCCCTGGACCACAACCAGGTGCTCTACCAGCTGAGCTATACCCACCATGTGCCCGGTGAACCAGGCAACCTGAAAATCCTACCAGCTATAGGTTGTCAGCGGAACCGACAACAGTGGCGATTTTCTTGGCATCTTCGGTTGTTGGGCCCGGCTGCGCCACAAAAAGCGTTTCGCGGTAGTAGCGAAGCTCAACAATTGACTCTTTGATGTCAGCCAACGCACGGTGGCCACCATCTTTCTTAGGAAGCTGGAAATAGACGCGTGGGTACCAGCGGCGGCTTAGCTCTTTGATCGATGACACGTCGATGTTTCGATAGTGCAAGTGTTGATCAAGATTCGGCATGTATTTATTGAGGAACATGCGGTCAGTGCCGATGCTGTTGCCGCCAAGGGGGGCAGACTTGGCTTCTGGAACGAACTTCTTGATGTAATCAAGGATTAGTTGTTCGGCATCGGCAAGCTCAAGCCCGTCTTCAACCTCGTTGATTAGCCCTGAATCGGTGTGCATTTGGCGAACAAAGTCGTTCATGTTTGCCCATGCGGTTGGCTCAGGCTTGATGACTACATCAAGTCCTTCATCCAGAATTTCTAGTTCAGAGTTGGTGATGACGACCGCAACTTCGACAAGGCAGTCAGATTCTGGGTTCAGCCCAGTCATCTCGCAGTCGATCCAAACTAGATTTTCTGAAATTTCAATCACAACCCAAAAGTAAAGGGGACCTCGGACAAATGCCCGAAGTCCCCAATTTTACTTTGAACTAATCTGCTGTGCTTGCAGAATCGGTGCCAGCACTAAGCACAACGATGTCGTTGGCGTTTTGGTCTGCCTTACCTACATTCTGACGCGCCGCCTTCCTGCTCAATCGGCGAGCCTTTCGAGCTACTTTGCGGTCTTTACGACTCTCAACCAACCAATAGAGAACCGGCACGATAACAAGGGTCAAGGCCGTCGATGAGAACAATCCGCCGATAACCACAACTGCAAGAGGCTGTGAAATGAATCCACCACCACCGGTTAGGCCCAGTGCCATTGGAGTTAGCGCGAAGATGGTTGCCAGCGCTGTCATCAGGATAGGGCGTAGGCGCTGTCGAGCACCGTCCATAATGGCCGCACGAAGCTCGCGACCTTCCTTTCGATACTGGTTGATTAGATCGATTAGAACAATCGCGTTCGTGACCACGATTCCGACCAGCAGCAACATACCGATAAGCGCTGGAATGCCCAGAGCGGTGTCAGTGATCAATAGCATTCCCAGGGCGCCAGTCGCAGCAAATGGGATAGAGATAAGCAGAATCAGCGGCTGGATAATGCTCGAGAAGGTAGCAACCATAACCACGAACACAATTGCCACAGCGGCTAGAAGTGCGATTCCGAGCTGACCGAATGAGTCAGCCTGATCTGCTGAAATACCACCCAGCGATGCGGTGGCGCCAACTGGCAATTCGACATCGGCTAGACGCTTGGTCACGTCTGCAGTCAAGGCGCCCAGATTGTCTGTGTCAGGGGTCAGTGAAACCTTTGCGGTGCGGTCGCCCTTTTCACTGGTGATCGAAACCGGCACTTCTGCCTGCGTAATGGTTGCAATTTGCTCCAGCGCGAATCCGCCGACCTTGACTGCCTTGATTTCATCGATGGTCGCAGGAGTGTCATTTTGAACCACATAGACCTGGGTCGATTCGTTTTCGATGTTTAGCTTGCCGATAGCCGACGGCCTCAGGATCGATGCCACGATTCCAGAGACAGCGTTCTCAGCAAGGCCAAGGGCGGCTGCCTTTTCGCGGTTAACTTCGATTCGAAGAGTGCGCTCTTTTTCAGCAAGTGAGTTGGTGATTTCAGAGACGCCGTCGATACCGTTCATTGCGGTCTGAACCCGGCTGATTGCCTGGTTCAAAGCCTCGTCATCAAGCGCGGTGATCTTGATGTCTACAGTTGATGAAGAGCCAAAACCTGGCCCACCACCCGAGGCAAACTTCACTTCGCCAAGGCTTGAGTCAGCCTCAAATTTCTTAGTTAGTTCGTCTTGAAGCGCCACCTGGTCAATGCCTTCTTTGGTAGTCACCTGGATAGAGATGCCTCCGGCCGCGGCGCCAAAGGCCACGCGTCCATCTCCCGAGGAGCCGATGCTGGTTTGAACAACGTCAACTTCTTCGCGGTCCAAAAGAATTGACTCAACCTTTGCCGCTGCTTCATCCTTTTGCTCAAAGGTAGCTCCTGCTGACAGCGTCTGGTTGATTACGAATCCGTTTGACCCGCTTGAGCCGATGAAGTCTGTCTTCAGCAGCGGAACCAAGCTGAAAGTGAACAGCAAAATCAAGAATGAAGCCGTCACGGTAATCCATGGGTGCTTTTGAGTGCCCGAAAGAATCGGAAGATAGCCCCGCTGCAACCAGCTCTTGCGCTCGCGAGCCTCTTCGGCTTCGCGAACCTGTGCGGCAAGGCGATCGGCTTCAAAACTGGTCAAGTTGGCCGGTGTTGCCGGTGCCTTCAAGAACCAATAAGCGAGCACCGGAACGATAGTCAGGGCAACAACCAGAGAAGCCACCAGTGCAACCGCAAAAGTAAGCGCGAACGGTCTGAATAGTTCACCAATCAGACCGCCAACCAGGGCAATTGGCAAGAACACAGCAACGGTTGTGATAGTTGCTGAGGTGATTGCGCCTGAAACCTCGCGCACCGCGTTCAGAATTGCGCGCGATTTTGGTTCACCATAAGAAAGGTGGCGGTTGATGTTTTCGATGACCACAATCGAGTCATCGACAACTCGACCAATCGCAATCGTCAGTGCGCTGAGTGTGAATAGGTTGAGTGAATATTCGAACCCGGCAAGACCGATAAAGGTGATCAGAACCGAAGTTGGAATCGAAATGGCGGTCACCAGAGTCGATCTGACCGACCACAAGAAAATCAAAATAATCAGGATCGCGAATCCGAGCCCCAATAGACCTTCGGTAGAGAGGTTCTCTAGCGATTTTTCAACGTATGGAGCTTGGTCAAACACGGTCACGATGCTGACTGCGCCAAGCTTCTCTTTTAGGGTGTCTAGCTTTTCTTGAACAGCATGCGAGACCGCAACAGTATTGCCGTCTTGAGTTTTAGTAATCGAGATTGCTAGCGATTCTTTGCCATTGACTCGAGCGATGCTGCTGGTCGGAGCATCTTCATAGGCTACGTCGGCCACATCGGCCACGGTCAGAACCTTGGCAGGTAGCGATGGACGGCCCTGAGCTGCAGGTGGAGCGAAAGAAGTGGTTGATGAAATCAGCGGCAGGGACTTAAAGTCTTCGATTGACTCAACTGACTTACCTACCTGAATAGAAATGGCGCCTTCAGAGTCGGTGATTGAGCCTGCTGGAATAACAAAGCCGTTGTTAGTAAGCGCTTGGGAGATTGACTGCTGTGAAAGCCCCGCAGCGGCCAGCACATCGTTCTTCAGGGTTAGGTTGACGCGCTTTTCTTTGATGCCGCTAACAGTGACATCGCGCACGCCATTGATTTCAGAAAGTTCGGTTTGAGCCACACCTTCGATAATTTTGCTCAGTGCCGCGTTATCGCCAGAGTTCGCTGAAATACCAAGGGCGATAATCGGAACGGAATCAAAGCTTCCCGAGAGCACTTTGGCGTCAGCTTCAGCAGGAAGATCAACGCCGGCGACTGCAGATTCAAGGGCAGCCTTGACGTCGGCAGTCTTGGTGCCATAGTCAAAGGTCACTCGAACGATTGAAATGTTGCTCTGCGAGGTTGAGGTTGATGCGGTTAGTTTGTCAAGCTGACGAACAGCCGTCTCGATCGGCTGGCTAACCTGTTGATCAATCACCTCAGGCGAGGCCCCGATGTAGGTGGTAACAATCGCAGCCTGTGGTGTCTCGAAGCTAGGAATCAGCTCTTGCTTGAGAGCTCCGAGTGAAACAAAGCCAAAAATGGCAACGATGATTGTGATTAGCGCTACTACTGAGCGATTGGCGACACTGAGCTTGGCCAGACGGAACATTAAAACCCCTTTGTTGAGCTATCTCAGACTAACCCAGTGGCTTCGTTCAAAATTCCATTAGATAGGCTCATCTTCATGTCAGAAAACCTTCCTGCTTGCCCAGTTTGTCAATGCGAATACACCTACGAGATGAACGAACTTCTGGTGTGCCCAGAGTGCGCCCACGAATGGCAAGAGGTAAGTGACACCGATGACTCCGAAGAGCAGCGCATTGTCAAAGACTCCGCAGGCAACATTCTTCAAGACGGAGACTCTGTGACAATCGTCAAGGATCTAAAAGTAAAGGGAAGTTCGACCTCGGTAAAAGTCGGCACAAAGGTCAAAAACATTCGCCTTATCTCACCTGTTGACGGTCACGATATTGATGCCAAAGTTGATGGGTTTGGTTCGATGTACCTGAAATCAAGCATTGTGAAGAAAGTTCTCTAGTTACCGACTGCATTTGCCTCAGGTAAGCTGACTTCTGGCCTTTTGGCCATGCCTCCGTAGCTCAGTGGATAGAGCAAGAGCCTTCTAATCTCTTGGTCGCAGGTTCGATTCCTGCCGGGGGCGCTTCACATAGCCGGCTATCCTTGGTCCATGGGCGTACGCGTTGAAAGAACTGACATTGCAGGCATCGGATTTCGTGACGATGTAATCACTAAGGACGGCGCCAGAATTGGCGTACTCACCTATAGAGATGGCGGACGAGAAGTAGCCATTTTTTCCAAAGAGGATCCTGACGCGATCGCAGCAACAATCGCGGTTACTGCGGCCGAAGCCGGCGTCTTAGCTGAACTTCTTAGCCCCGCAAAGACTTTGGATTATTTGAGTGAAATAGGCGGGGGAGTCTCGGGGCTCTTTACAGAGCAACTGTCGCTGCCTGCTGATTCGAAATATATTGACCATGAGCTAGGTAGCACTAAAGCCAGAACTAAAACCGGTGTCTCGATTGTCGCAATTGCACGTGGTTCTGAAATATTGCCTTCGCCCACTCCAGAGGAAGTTCTGCTAGCGGATGACATTCTGGTGGCAGTAGGAACCCGCAAGGGGCTTGACGCCCTGGTTGCAATTCTGTCTGACCCGCGCGGATAGCAAAGAATGTCGCACGAGGCTCTAACTTTTGTTGAAATAGGCGCAGTTCTTCTTGCGCTTAGTTTGTTGAGCCGTTTTGCCGTGCGAATTCGCCAGTCGGCTATCTCGTTCTACATGACCTTTGGCTTACTTCTCGGGAGCGGCAGTCTCATTCCTCTTGCTGAAAGCTGGGAATTTTTTAAGCTCGGTTCAGAGCTAGGGGTCATCTTTTTGCTGCTCTTGATGGGGCTTGAATACTCACCAAAAGAGCTCATGTCGAGCCTTGCATCAAACCGCAAAATCGGTTTGATGGATGCAGTATTCAACGCAATACCCGGCGCCATCGCGGGTTGGCTAATGGGTTGGGGACTTGTTGGGTCACTGATACTTGCCGGAGTCACCTGGGTCTCGTCGTCTGGAGTCATTGTGAAGATGCTCTCGGATCTTGGTCGCATGTCTAACCGAGAAACCCCAACGATTATTAGCGTCCTAGTGCTAGAAGACTTAGCCATGGCCTTCTATTTGCCGGTATTGTCTGCGATAGCCGTTGGCGCATCCCTGATCGAAGGCGCCTATGCAGTGGCGATTGCAATCGCCCTTGTGGTTAGCGTTTTGGTAATTACCTATTTCTTTGGAACCAAAATTGCCAGAATTTTTTCCGTATCAAACCTAGAGTCGCTGATCGTTGGAGTGGCTGGTTTAGCAATATTGGTTGCAGGCATTGCCACGGAGGTGAATGTATCTTCAGCCGTCGGTGCGTTCTTGGTTGGAATTGGTCTGTCAGGAAAAGTGGCGGCTCAAGCCGCTAAAAGCTTGACCCCTTTGAGGGATTTTTTCGCAGCGATCTTCTTCGTTTACTTTGGTATTCAAACTAATCCCGCAGACATACCAAACGTATTCTTTCCTGCATTGGCTTTGGCGGTGGTCACCATGGGCACGAAATTCTTTACGGGCTACCTTGCCGCGAAGAATGCCGGCATAGCCATGCCCGGTCGTTGGAGAACTGGTCTAGCCCTAACGCCCAGGGGGGAATTTTCAATAATCATTGCAAGTCTTGCAATCAGCGCTGGGCTCGATGCTTCATTTGTTCCATTGGCCGCAACCTACATGCTGATGACAATTATTGCCGGGCCGCTGCTAGCAAAATTCACCGACACAGCTTGGTTCAAGGCGAGAATTATTGCGCGTTCTTAGTTTCTTTGCGAAGTTTAATTGCGCTGGCAATCGCTGAAACGGCAATTGAAGAAACAATAACTCCTAGTGAAACTTCGGTTGGAATTTCTGGCGCCCATTCAATGTGCTTGCCGTTATTGATGAATGGAAGCTCATTTACGTGCATTGCGTGGGCTACCAGCTTGACTCCGATGAAACCAAGGATGAACGCGATTCCGTACTTTAGGTAGTCGAGCTTGTCTAGCAAACCGCCTAGCAAGAAGTACAGCTGTCGAAGACCCATTAGGGCGAATACGTTTGCAGTGAAGACTAGGAACGGATCAGTGGTTATACCGAAAATTGCTGGAATTGAGTCGAAGGCAAACATTACGTCAGTTGCCGCGATCGCGACGAATACCACCAGCATCGGGGTAAAGATTTTTTTGCCGTTCACGGTGGTGCGAATTTTCGCGCCGTCGAAATCTTTTGAGACTTCAACGTGCCGACGCAACCAAATTATCAGCTTGCTCTCGGTTTCTTCTTCGTCTTCATGGCTTCGGAATGCCTGGTGATATGCGGTGTAAATCAGGAACGCACCGAACACGTAGAAGATCCAGCTGAATGACTCAATCAGCGCAGCGCCGGCGAGAATGAAAATACCGCGAAGCACGAGGGCCAAAATCACACCTACCATCAGCACTTCTTGCTGAAGCTTCTTAGGCACCGCAAACCGGGTCATGATAATGACGAAAACGAAAAGGTTGTCGATGCTCAAGCTGTATTCGGTGAGCCAACCAGCCAAAAACTCAGTGGCACGAACGCGCTCACCGGTTGCAAAAAGTATGCCGAAGAATACAAGTGCTAGGACTGCATAAAACAGCACCCATGCTGTTGATTCTTTGGTAGATGGAATGTGTGGCTTGCGAGAAATAACCAGAACATCGACTAGCAGCAAAGTGGTCAGAGCGACCATTGAAATGATTTCAAAGAGCATGTATCCAGACATGCTTTCAAGTGTATTTGCGGTTTATCTCTTTTGAGCTACTTGAGCAAATCTTTCATTTGCTTGGCAATAATCTCCGCACCTTTTACTGGCATCAATCGCATGATTTTGTCTAGCCCTGAAGCATCAGATCCGATAAATACTCGAGCCTTGCCAGCCTCAATGCCATCAATCATCATTCGCCCTGCATCTTTGGCGCTAGTCATCTTGAACTTCGAAGCTACGGCACTATCGGCGGTCATAACGGGTGCGCCAGGCAGAGAGTTAGCGGCGATGTTGGTTGCAATAGCACCAGGATAAATCAAAGTCACAGTGACGGGAGTGGCTAGAAGTTCTGAACGCAAGCCCTCGGTGAGAAGCTTTACGGCTGCTTTTGAAGCGCCATAAACGGTTTGTCCTGGCACAGGGCCATAGCCGCCCATGGATGAAACGTTTGCAATTTGCGCTTCTGGCCTGCCCAGCAGCACCGGCAAAAATGCTTTGACCATGTTTAGCGTGCCATTGAAGTTGACATTCATTACGTGGTCGGCAGCAGCCAAATCTA
Source organism: Actinomycetota bacterium (assembly GCA_041191585.1). Lineage (GTDB taxonomy): Bacteria > Actinomycetota > Actinomycetes > Actinomycetales > Microbacteriaceae > Rhodoluna. The sequence goes on along the minus strand of JBEEOO010000001.1, from coordinate 81,292 downwards.
AATCGTTCACCTTGACGAAGGGCTGAATGATGCCAGCGTTATTAATGAGCAGGTCAGTTTCGCCAAAAGCCGCCTTTACGGCTGCAGGCAGCCCAGCGACAGCTTCGCGATCTGTGATGTCGGCAGCGAGAAATTTGAAATTAGGATTATGCCCGGCAACTGCAGCGGTTTCGATGAGGGCATCAGATTTCAGGTCTATGCCAAATACCTTTGCGCCGCGACTAAGCAGCTGAAGGGTCATTTCGCGACCCATGCCGTTTCCGGCACCGGTGACCACCGCGACTTTGTTAAATACCCTCATAGTTGGCTCCTTTGCCTTTGAAGTGGTCAAACACCAAGTTGGTTCTGGTGGATGCCACAGTTGGATTATTAGATAAATATTCCAATACAAACTCTCTCACAGCTTTAGAGTCTGCAACCGCCAGGTGAACTATGAAGTCTTCCGTTCCGCCAAGGAAGAAAACCTGCACAACTTCGGGGCGGCGACGCATTTGATCCATGAATTCATTTAGGTGAGAGCGAGCCCCAGCGCGAAGCGTAACCGAAATCAACACTTGGCTATCTAGCCCAACCTTGGCTGGCTCAATTTCGGCGTGGAAGCCACTTATAACCCCATGTGACACCAATGCCCGCACGCGCCCGATGCAGGTCGACTGAGCTATGCCTACCGCAGCTGCTAAATCAGCATTTGTCATGCGAGCGTTTGCCTTGAGCAGTCGCAAAATGTCGAGATCAGTTTCGTCTAATTCAGTTCGTAGATAATTCGGTTTATCAGTCAGATCACGTTTCATAATTGAAGATTATTCGAAAATCATTCGAATTTACTCGAATAATTGCTGAATTTACCGAATTGAAACGAGATTCCTGCACTATTGACACGAGTTGCAAATCAATCGATTGACCAAAGGGGCAGCAAATGCGCATCGGAGTTCCGGCCGAAATAAAGAACAACGAAAACCGTGTTGCGATTACGCCAGCGGGGGTTCATGAGTTGGTCAGACGCGGTCACGAGGTTTTCATTGAAGCTGGCGCAGGCGTGGGTTCAAGCTTTAGCGATATTGACTACCGGGCACAGGGCGCGACAATTCTGGATACTGCCGATGAAGTTTGGCAGGTTGGCGACCTTCTCCTAAAAGTGAAGGAGCCAATCGCAGCGGAATATTCGAAGCTTCGCAAAGATCAGGTCCTGTTCACCTACCTTCACCTTGCCGCTTCAAGGCCATGCACCGAGGCACTGATGGCCGCCGGCTCGATTGCGATTGCATATGAAACCGTTCAGCTGCCAAACCGTAGCTTGCCGCTTTTGCAACCAATGAGCGAGGTTGCCGGTCGCCTTTCGGCTCAAATTGGCGCATACCAGCTAATGAAAAATGAGGGTGGGCGTGGTGTTTTGATGGGCGGAGTCCCTGGTGCTGCAAAAGCAAAGGTTGTGGTGATTGGCGGCGGCGTTGCCGGTGAACACGCAGCGACAATGGCGTTAGGCATGCAGGCAGACGTTACGGTAATCGACATTTCATTGCCTAAATTGCGTGAGCTAGATGCACGCTTTGGCGGTCAGGTAAAGACTCGAGTTTCAACCGCCTACGAGATTTCCAATGAGCTGCGTGACGCAGACCTAGTCATCGGTTCTGTATTAATTCCTGGCGAGAAGGCTCCAAAGCTGGTCACAGATGCCATGGTGAAGACCATGAAGTCAGGCTCGGTTTTGGTTGACATTGCAATCGATCAGGGTGGATGCTTCGAGAATTCGAAGCCAACGACCCATGACGCGCCCACTTTCAAAGTTCACAACAGCACTTATTACTGCGTGGCAAACATGCCAGGCGCAGTTCCTGCAACGTCCACGGTCGCCTTGACTAACGCGACTCTGCCATACGTGATCTCGATCGCAGAAAAAGGTTGGAAGACGGCCTTGGCGAACGACGAGGCTCTAGCTAAAGGTCTGAACGTTTGGAATGGCAAAGTGACCTACGCTGGCGTTCAGCACGCTTTCGCTGATTTGCCGTCGGCAAGTTTGACTGAGGCTATCGCTTAGATTTAGTTCGAACCGCTGAAACAGCAAAGCCAAGCAGCGAAATAGTCAAAAGTACGATGCTGCCAATTTTTCGGTCGTTTGCAATCGACTGGCAGGATGTCCAGCCATCAATCTGTGTATTCGAGCAGGTTGTCGGGTCGAAAAAGCCGATTAGCGAGGCTAAAACGCCCACTACAGCTACGGTGGCGATCATTGCCATTGAATTATTTTGAATCTGCATTTGTTGCCTCGATTCCTATCGACTTAGTCGTTTTTGGAGGCGCTGGCCTGTGAAGCTATGTCAGCTCGCACCTCATCCATATCTAACTGTTCGACAGCCGAAATAAGTTCCTCGAGCGAAGCGCCCGGAAGAGCGCCTGGGCGGTTGTAAAGCAAGACGCCGTCTCGAAACACCATCAAAGTGGGAATCGATGTGATGTTTGCCTGAGCGGCTAGCTGTTGATTCGCCTCGGTGTCTACCTTGCCGAAGGTGATTTCGGTGTGCTTAGTTGAGGCCTCTTCAAAAATTGGGCCGAATTGACGACAAGGACCGCACCATTCAGCCCAGAAATCAACAATGGTGATGCCAGCACTAGTGACGTGCTCGCCGAAGTTAGCCTCATTTAATTCAATAGTCGCCATTATTTATGTCCTTTTACCTCTGTTGAATATTATTCGAGCTTGCTAAACCAGACCGTTGACCGCGTGTGGTTCAATCGCAGCCAGTTCGTCAAAGCTCAGTTTGTTAGCCTTCAGGGCCGCATAGTTCTGGTTCAGCTGTTCAACGCTGCTCGCGCCAATTAGACATGAGGTAACCGCCGGTTGGCGCAAGACCCATGAGACTGCAAGTTGAGATAGAGATTGTCCACGTGAAGCCGCAATTTGATTTAGCGCACGTGCGTGCTCGAGATATTCCTCGGTTATCGAATCATTCTTCAGATAGAAATTTCTGGCAGCCCTTGATCCCTTAGGTGCGGTGCCGCTTAGGTATCGATCGGTCAGCAATCCTTGCGCAAGTGGTGAGAAAACAATTGAGCCCACACCGAGCATGCTCAACACGTCAAAAAGACCCTGCTCGGCGCGTCGGTCGAACATCGAATAGCGCGGCTGGTGAATCAACAGCGGAACACCCATGTCATCGAGTATTGCCTTGGCCTGACGAGTTTGCTCAGGGTCATAGCTAGAGATGCCGACATAAAGTGCCTTGCCTTGGCGAACTGCAGAGGCAAGTGCGCCCATGGTTTCTTCTAGAGGGGTGTGCGGATCAAATCGGTGGCTATAGAAAATGTCGACATAGTCGATGCCCATGCGATTGAGGCTCTGATCTAGCGAGGCAAGCAGGTATTTTCTTGAACCCCATTCGCCATAGGGGCCAGGCCACATGTCGTAGCCAGCTTTGGTCGAAATGATCAACTCGTCGCGATAACCAGCCCAATCTTTTTTGAAGTGCTTGCCAAAATTCGCCTCTGCAGCGCCGTAAGGCGGGCCGTAGTTATTAGCGAGATCAAAATGAGTGATGCCAAGGTCAAAGGCTCGACGCAGAATAGCTCTTTGGTTTTTGAAGCTGTCGACATCACCAAAGTTGTGCCATAGACCGAGCGATAGCTCTGGCAACAGCAATCCCGATTTTCCGGTGCGACGGTATTTCATTGATTCGTAGCGATTTTCTGCGGCGACATAGCTCATGGTTCAAGCCTAGGCTAGAGCTATGAAATCGTATGTTTTAGGCGGCGGTTGCTTCTGGTGTTTAGATAGCGCGTTCATTCAGTTCAACGGAGTCATCGATGTCGAGGTCGGCTACTCAGGCGGTTGGATAGATAACCCAAGCTATGAAGCCGTTTGTTCGGCCGAGACCGGGCATGCAGAAGTGGTAAAAATCACATTCGACGAAACTGTGATTTCGGCAGAGGTTGTCCTCGGCATTTTTTTCACGATTCATGACCCTAGGCAACTGAACCGTCAGGGTCACGATGTTGGCCCGCAATATCGAAGCGCCATGTTTTATCAAGACGATGCACAGAAAACCGAGTTTGAGGCAGCGCTTTCTCGAGCCGCTGCACTATGGCCCGGAACACTGGTGACTGAGATTTCACCTTTGATTAATTACTGGCCAGCCGAGGAATACCATCAGGATTTCTTTGCGAAAAACCCTAACCAGGGTTATTGCCTAGCTGTTGTGCAACCGAAAGTTATAAAAGCTCGACAGGCTTTTTCTGAGTATCTGAACTAATCGACTTTCCACCAAAATAGGTCAGTTATGCACAGATTCTGACCAGTAGTGAAGACATCTATGGGCATTTGAAAGCCTCATCTCAGCAGCGATCATCCGATCGAGGCCATTGAGAAAGGCAAAAAATTGTCAGAGCAAATTACTGCCACTGGTTTAGTGGCAACAACTCCGCGTCATTTGGTCACCCAAGATGGGTTGCCGATCACATCATTTCGACTCGCTTCATCGGCTCGAAAGTTCGATCGAGCACAAAATAAGTGGGTTGACGGCGAAACCAATTGGTTCACAGTCACCTCGTTTCGTCAGCTGGCCATAAACGCCTCAACATCAATCAACAAAGGCGAGCGAATTTTGGTAACCGGAAAGATTCGCGTTCGCGACTGGGATAACGGTGAGCGTTCAGGGACATCGGTTGAAATTGACGCCGATTCAATGGGCCACGACCTGACCTGGGGCAATTCATCTTTCACGCGAACCGTGATGACCAGAGAGTTCAACGAAGAAGACATTGAAGAACTAGACGAAGAAAAGGATTTGGTCGACGCATAGTCGCACCATAAAGTCGCCGGCCTGGCTTCAACCCCTCGAGCCAGGCCGGTGCTCCGCTCTCGAGTGTCTTCGGCAAAACGTGGCTACTGTCGCTGGTCAGCTAAACTTGTCGAGCAGTTCGCGGGCCGGCTAGCGAGATTTCTAAGCACGGCAATTCAAATCGAAAGTGATCCAATTTCATGGCTGAATTCATCTATCAGATGATCAAAGCGCGCAAGGCGCACGGCGACAAGGTAATCCTTGACGATGTCACCCTCGCCTTTATTCCAGGCGCAAAAATCGGTGTAGTCGGACCAAACGGAGCCGGAAAGTCAACCGTGCTAAAGATCATGGCCGGACTTGACACGCCTAGCAACGGTGAGGCTCGTTTGAGCCCTGAATACACCGTCGGCATTTTGCTGCAGGAGCCACCGCTTGACGATTCACTTACCGTGCTTGGCAACGTTGAGCTTGCGGTCAAAGAGACAAAAGCAAAACTTGATCGCTTCAATGAAATCTCGGCGCTGATGTCAGAGCCAGATGCAGATTTCGACACTCTTCTTGCCGAGATGGGGACCTTGCAAGAAGAAATCGATCACCTTGATGCCTGGGACTTAGACAGTCAACTTGAGCAAGCCATGGACGCACTTCGTTGCCCTCCTGGCGACATGCCGGTGACCCACCTATCGGGAGGTGAGCGCCGTCGCGTTGCTCTATGCAAATTGCTACTTGAAAAGCCAGACCTGCTATTGCTCGACGAGCCTACAAACCACCTAGATGCCGAGTCAGTCCTTTGGCTCGAACAGCACCTAGCCAAGTATCCAGGTGCAGTTCTTGCTGTGACACACGATCGATACTTCCTAGACAACGTGGCTGAATGGATTCTCGAACTTGACCGAGGTCGCGCCTATCCATACGAGGGCAACTATTCGACCTACCTCGAGAAGAAGCAAGAGCGTCTAGAGGTTCAGGGCAAAAAAGACGCCAAGCTTGCCAAGCGTCTAAGCGAAGAGCTTGAGTGGGTTCGCTCGTCACCAAAGGCCCGTCAGACCAAGTCAAAGGCTCGTCTAGCTAAATATGAAGAGATGGCAGCCGAAGCCGACCGCACCAGAAAGTTAGATTTCGAAGAGATTCAGATCCCGATGGGTCCTCGTCTCGGCGACATAGTCATTGAAGCAAAGAACCTTCAAAAAGGTTTCGATGGCCGTTCATTGATCAACGGCTTGAGCTTCAGCCTTCCGCGAAACGGAATCGTCGGCGTAATTGGCCCGAACGGTGTCGGAAAATCAACCCTCTTCAAAACCATCGTTGGTCTTGAAAAACTCGATGGTGGAGACCTCAAAATCGGTGAAACCGTAAAGATTTCATACGTAGACCAGGGGCGTGGAGGTATCGATCCAGACAAGACTCTCTGGGAGGTTGTCTCGGACGGTCTCGACTACATGCAGGTCGGAAACCAAGAAATGCCTTCTCGTGCTTATGTTGCCGCTTTCGGCTTCAAGGGCCCAGACCAGCAAAAACCGGCAGGTGTTTTGTCGGGCGGTGAGCGCAACCGTCTTAACCTCGCTTTGACCCTGAAGCAGGGCGGAAACCTGCTGCTGCTCGACGAACCTACAAACGACCTTGACGTAGAAACCCTCGGCAGCCTTGAAAACGCATTGCTTGCATTCCCGGGGTGTGCGGTGGTCATTACACACGACCGCTGGTTCCTTGACCGCGTTGCTTCGCACATTCTGGCCTACGAGGGCACTGAAGATAACCCAGACGCGTGGTACTGGTTCGAAGGAAACTTTGAGGCATACGAAGAGAACAAGATTGCTCGACTCGGCGCTGACGCAGCCAAGCCTCATCGTTCAACCTATCGTCGACTAACTCGCGACTAGATTTCGAAAATCTACACAAAAACCCACCGATAGTTCGGTGGGTTTTTGTTCTTATAGCGCCAAAAGTTTTTGAATTACCTCTTCAAAAACTTCATGGTGACGATCAACGTCTGCCTTGGTCGTGGTTGGGCACATGAGCGCCATGTTGTGAAAAGGAGTTAGCAAAACACCTCGATTGGCTAAATAGAGGTGAATAAAGTCTTCCAATTCATAATCAGCAGATTCATGCGCTGCGGTTCCGGTAATTGGATATGGCTTTGCAAAGCGATATTCAGCCCTAGCTCCCAGCTGGTTTATTGACCAAGGTAGGTTGTAGCGATTGAAGAGCTCGTTTACTCCATCGGTGTAATAAGTCGCCAATTCGATCATTGTGGCGAAGTTTTCTTCAGTAAGTACTTTTTCAAGCGTCGCTCTAGCAGCTGTCATCGAAAGCGGGTTTCCAGCAAGGGTGCCACCGACACCGCCCATGTCAATCAAATCCAGATCCGAGCGCTCAAGAACGCGCTGCGCAAGCTCATCGCTTAGCCCATATGCTCCGATTGGAATGCCACCGGCGATTGCCTTTCCGATCACAAATACGTCTGGTTTTAGCTGGTCGCGACGAGTCATGCCACCCCAGTCAGCCGAGAACGTATGCGTTTCATCGATTATCAGCAAGGCGTCATATTTTTGAGTCAGTTCTCGAACGCCTTGCAAATAGCCCGGCTCGGGCAGAACAATGCCGATGTTTGTGAGCGCTGGCTCCATAAGCACCGCGGCAACATCGCCTGCTGCAAGTTGTCGCTCCAGGCCATCTAGATCGTTGAATTCAGCCACGCGACTTGTCAATGTGACATCTACCGGTGAACCCACGTTTCCCGGACGATTAACTCCCAGATCCCCGTTTCCGGTCACAATTAGAGACTCATCAACAGAGCCGTGGTAGCAGTAGCTGTGAAATAGGATTTTCGGCTTGCCAGTAATCGCCCTCACAAGGCGAATGGCCCAACGATTTGCGTCAGTGGCCGTGAGCGAAAAACTCCACTTAGCCATACCAAAACGTTCAGTCAAGTTCTTGGCTACCCACTGAGCATCCTCAGTCGGCATCATCGTGGTTAGGCCACCTTGGTTTGCAACTCTATTCACAATCGCTTCAGAAACAGCTTGAGATTTGTGGCCGGCCATAGCGCCAGTGTCGCCAAGCGCAAAATCGATGTACTCGTTTCCGTCGATGTCCCATACCCGGTTACCTTCGGCTTTTTCGAAATAAATCGGGAACCCAGTTGACTTCTTATTCATCCAAGTCATTGGAACTCGACCAAATAGGTTGTCTGCAGCCGCATAGGCAGCTTTAGATTTAGGGTGACTCGCCTCGAACAGCGAGACTTCAATTTGATTCAAGTCTGCAAGCAACTGCCGATTAATCATTTCTCTCCTAGTTGAGTCCGATTTCAGGGATGCGAATCATTCCTTCTTGCGCAACAGTGGCAACCAAGACACCATCACGACTGAAGATTTTGCCAGAGGCCAGACCTCGGCCACCTTGAGCGCTAGGCGATTCAGTCACGTATAGCAACCATTCGTCGGCTCGGGCATCACGGTGGAACCACATGGCGTGATCCAAGCTGGCTTCCGATAAGCCCTTGTGTGCCCAAGTTAAAGCGTGACGTCTAAAAATCGGTTCAAGAATTGAATAGTCGCTGGCATATGCAATTGCAGCTCGATGCAGCGATTGGTCCTCTGGCATTGCACCGTTTGCTTTGAACCAAGTTGCCTGGTGAGCCACGCGGGTGATATCACTCGGCACATAAACATTGCCATCGACATGTCGAATATCGAATGGCCGCGCCTTGGCCCAGAACTGAGCCATCGGATGGTCATGCTCTCCCAAAACGTCATAAGCGCTAGGCAAGGTCTCTGGCGCCGGAATGCCTGCGGGCATTAGATCTTGGTGATGAATTCCGGGGCCGACAACCTGGAACGAAGCAATCATCGAAAACATCGCCTCGCCGTTTTGGAACGCCTGAACGCGACGGGTGCTGAAAGAACGTCCGTCACGCAGGCGGTCAACTGCAAAAGTGATTGGCTGATTAATGTCGCCGGCTCGCAAAAAGTATCCGTGAAGCGAGTGAACCGGACGATCGTCGATAGTGCGCTGTGCCGCAATTAGGCACTGCGCCAAAACCTGACCACCAAAAACTCTTCCATGCGGCATCCACTGACTTGGGCCTTCGAAAGCGTCTGGGTTTTCGCCAAGTTCTTTTAGATCTAAAGCATTCAAAAGGTCTTCAAGTGGATCTTTGGCGGTGTTCAACTGCACTCCTTTGTGTCCGGCTGTCTGACATTGCTGTCGACACAGGCTAGTTTAGACAGCAGTTATGAACAATTTCTTTCTGTTGCCAGACATCGAGTCGACCGTTGATTTGCAGTCCTTTTTGAGCCGCGCCAAGCGTCTTGATCCGGATGGAATGGTGCGCTTCAGGGCGTTCGGAAAAATTCTTGCGGTTTATGTAGCACCTATTTTTGCTGGCAGCCTGATGGACTCGGGCCCGACTGTTTTGGGGCTCAGGACCATTGAACTTCTCGAGGAAGCCGAGTTGGACGGTGTGGTGCAGTTAAGTGCAGCGCTGGATCGACTGGCCAAAATGGTCGCCGAAGCCGATTCTGGTTCTGTTGAATTGAAGTTTGAGATGCCGATAACTCAGCGGGCGGCTTGGGCGGGCATCTCACCGCCTCGCACCGCTTGGATTGAGGCTGGAACCATCAAAGAGCAGCGTTTGACGCAGATCGCACGAGACGGCATCGCCGAGGTTGCAGCGGCAATCCCTGAGTCTGTCGGCGGGCCTATCGCGGCTCGCATCCGTGGTGAAATTTGGGGCAAAGGGATTGACCTTGAGTCAAAAGTGCCGACTGGAGCTGCTTTCGCCGCTGCCGGCTTGGGATTCTTGACCGAAGATGAAGAGGTCGGCCTGTATCACACCGAAGGATGGGTGCGCCTAAGCGCAATGCACGGGCACGTGTTAGCCAGGGCCGCCACTAAGTTCTAGCCCTCGTGGCTATTTAGCATCGCAGTTGCGGCGCGATCCAAATAAGCCCAGAGTTCGGCATCTTGAAGCGGAGGTAGTTTCAGCGAGTCAACAGCCGCGCGCATGTGCATAAGCCACCTTGCTCGCGCTTCAGGGCCGATTTGAAACGGTTGATGGCGCATTCTCAATCTCGGGTGACCACGCTGCTCTTGATAGGTTGTTGGGCCACCCCAATACTGCTCAAGAAACAGCTGAAGTCGAATTGCGGCCGGCCCCAAATCCTCTTCTGGATACATGGGCCTCAATAGGTCATCGGCTGCGACGCCCTGATAAAAAGTTCTGGCTAATTTCTCGAAAGTTGCCGAACCGCCAACGCGATCATAAAAGTTTCCGCCGGCCTGTTCGCCGCTAAGTCCACGAATGCGAACCGGCTCAATTTTGGCGGCCTGCTCAAATCCATTTGCCAATTACTTGACGGCCTTTCCGGCAACTTCAACATAAATCGGCGCGGTGCTAGAAGCTAGCGAGATCTTTGCCTTATCAAGTGACTTCTTCACTTCAAGTCGAAGCGCACGAGCAATTTCATCCTGATGACTTGGTTTCACTTGTTGAACTAGTCGAACCACAACCTGCTCACCAGAAAGCGCTTCGATACCCCAAATTTCTGGTTCGTGAATAACGTCTGTCTTGAATGCATCGGCAACCGCGTTCGCGGCTGCGGCAATTGCGGCTCGAGCCTTGTCAATGTTTGCTGAATATTCCAGTGGCACATCTAGCACCACGCGAGACCAGCCCTGTGAGTGGTTTCCAACACGGATAATTTCGCCATTACGCACGTACCAAAGGGTTCCGTTGATGTCGCGCACCTGGGTCACTCGCAGACCAACCAGCTCTACAACACCGCTCGCCTGACCGAGATCAACAAAGTCGCCGACTCCATACTGGTCTTCGAAAACGATGAAGAGACCGCTAATAAGGTCTCGAACCAAACTCTGTGCACCAAAACCAATAGCCGCGCCTAGAACACCTGCACCGGCAACTAGCGCACCAACGGCCACGCCAAGCTCACTCAAAATCGCCGCTATCGCCATGATTACAACGCTCCAGGTGACAAAGTTTGAAAGCACCGAAGCCATCGTGCGAGCTCGCTGAACCACGCGAGCCTGAGCCAAAGGCGAGCTGTCTTTGGCACCAAGCCCCTTTAGCTTGCCGTCGACACCGTTCTCGATCGAGCGAACCGCGCGCCTAATCGCAAATTGCAAGCCGATGCGAATTGCAATTGCTGCGATCAAAATCAAACCAATGCGGATCAGGGGAGCCCAGTCGGTCCAGACATCCTGCGCCCACTGGGGCCATGCGCTTGCAATGATCACTGTTTAGCCTTTCAGGTCGGCCGCTTGTGCCCTTAGGGCGCGGTCAACGTTTGCCAAGTTCTCAATCAGAATACGCTTCAGGGCTGGAATTTCGGCGACCTCTGGGCGCGCAATGAATGCCTTGGTCTTGCTCTGCAAACTCTCGCTGGCCATTCCAATTGGATACAGGTTCTCAAGCAGGTATTCGGCAATCTTGAAGGTATTGCTGGTCCACATGTGCAGTGCGCGATCGAAATACTTGTCTATGTAAGGTTCTAGCAATGAGTCATCGAGAGTCCGGCCGAATGACAAGCTGGCGGCGTCAAGAAGCGTGTTAGACAGCTCATGTGTTTCAACCAGCGTGTGCCAGATTGCAGCCTTTGCAGCAGCGGTAGGCAACGAAGCTCGAGCGGCAGCGGCAGCCTTCTGACCGTTTGCGGTGTTGTCGTTCGCTAGAGCGGCAGCAATGCCAGCTTCGTCGATTCGACCGCCAACAACCAGGCCACCAATTAGCTCCCAGCGCAAATCGGCGTCAATCTCTAGGCCGGCCAATTTCTCTGAGCCGTCCAGCAGGCGAGCCAGTGAGTCAAAGTGCGCATCGGTGACGGCAAACTGAGCAAAGAAGCGCACAAACTGGAACTGCGCGTCTGAGCCCGCCTCGGCACGCTTGGCAAGTGACCAAAGTTGATCTGCTGCGTCAATAAGCACGCCATCGCGATTCTTAGGAGCTACAAATGAGCGGACTGCGGTGGATAGTTGACGAAGCAAAGTCAGTCTGGTGGTTGACTCAGTTTCAAACTCGATGTTGTTCAGCACTAGGCGAACAAAATCACGAGGTGACATTTCTGCGTCGCGCGCTGTGTCCCAGGCAGAGCCCCATATCAAAGTGCGGGGCAGCGGGTCGGCAAAGTTCTTTAGGTTATCTAGTGCAAAAGCGAGACTCTGCGCATCCAGACGGATTTTGGCATAAGCCAAATCGTCATCGTTAATCAGCACTAGATCCGGCCGATCATGCCCGATCAATTCAGCTAACTGAGTGCTCGCGCCATCGATGTCAGTTTCAACTCGATGCGTGCGAGTCAAAACACCATCAACCAAGTTATAGAAACCGACTGCGATGCGGTGGGGGCGAATGGTTGGGTGCTCGTCGATAGCTGTCTGAGCGATAGCAAAGTCAGAAATTTTGCCATCCGCATCAACTTCGATTACTGGGCGAAGAGTGTTTACACCAGCCGTTTCAAGCCATAGCTTTGACCAGTCACGAAGCTCACGCCCCGAGGTTGTCTCAAGCTCAACCAGCAAGTCATTCAATTCGGTGTTGCCATAGGCATGCTTCTTGAAATAGCGAGCTACGCCTTTCATGAATTGCTCTTGACCAACCCAGGCAACTAACTGCTTCAAAACCGAAGCACCCTTCGCATAGGTGATTCCGTCAAAGTTCACCTGAACATCGTGCAGGTCATTGATTTCGGCCACAATCGGGTGAGTTGAAGGCAGTTGATCCTGGCGATAAGCCCATGACTTCTCGAGTGAGGCAAAAGTGGTCCAAGCTGAGTGCCACTCGGTAGCCTCGGCGGTTGCCAGCGTCGATGCATACTCAGCAAAAGATTCGTTTAGCCACAGGTCATTCCACCACTTCATGGTGACCAAGTCGCCAAACCACATGTGGGCCAGCTCGTGCAAAATGGTGACCACTCGACGCTCGCGAGTTGCATCGGTCACCTTTGATCTAAAGACGTAAACCTCAGTGAAAGTGACCGCACCAGCGTTCTCCATTGCGCCAGCGTTGAATTCAGGCACGAATAGCTGGTCATATTTTTCAAACGGATAAGGCAGCTCGAAAGCCTTCTCGTAGAACTCGAAGCCCTGCCGGGTTTTTTCGAAGACATAATCTGCGTCTAGGTAAGGCGCCAGCGAAGCGCGACAGAAAACACCCAGCGGAATCACGCGTCCATCGGCGCTGGTCAGCTCACTGCGCACTTCTTCATACGGGCCGGCAATCAAAGCGGTGATGTAACTGGAAATTCGTGGGGTTGGAGTAAAACGCCAAACCGACTTGCCTGTTTCTAGAGTGGTTGGGGCAGGAGTGGTCTGGTTTGAGACTATTTTCCAGTCAGACTTAGCAGTGATGTTGAACTGGAAAGTCGCTTTGAGGTCAGGCTGCTCAAAAACTGCGAACACACGACGCGAGTCAGGCACTTCGAACTGGGTATAGAGATAAACCTCGTTATCGACCGGGTCAACAAATCGGTGCAGACCCTCGCCAGTATTCATGTATTTCGCATCTGCGATAACAGTCAGCACGTTGTCGGCAGCCAGGTTAGGCAATTGAATTCTGGTGCCATCGGCAACAACCGAAGGATCCAGAGCCTCACCGTTGAGTGTCACCTGATGCACCTGATCGGTTATGGCATCAATAAAAGTGCTGGCTCCCGGCTGGCTGCTGCTGAACTTCACAGTGGTCTCTGACCTAAATGTGACATCTGAACTGGTCAGATCTAGGTGGATCTCATAACTTTCGACCTTCAGAATTGCTGCGCGGTCTTGGGCTTCTTTGCGGGTTAGGTTCTCTCCAGGCATGCGACTAGCTTAACCAGACGAGGGCTTGCCGGTTGCGAGCGTGAAATAATCAGTTAACTGCCTACCGAAAGAGCTCAAATGCGCATTCACATTGCCACTGACCATGCAGGTCTCGAACTAAGTCACTTCTTGATTCGCGAGCTAACCAAGCAGGGTCACGAGGTTTTCGATCACGGACCACAGAGCTATGACCCGCTTGATGACTATCCAAGTTTCTGCATTAATGCTGCCCTTGCAGTTGTGGCAGACCAGAAGGCTGGCGTTGAAGCGCTAGGAATTGTGCTTGGCGGTTCTGGAAACGGCGAGCAGATTGCCGCCAACAAAGTTGAGGGCATCCGTGCCGCTCTTGCTTGGAACGAGTCGACCGCAAAGCTTGCCCGTGAGCACAACGACGCAAATGTGATCGCAGTTGGCGCGCGTCAGCACAGCCAAGATGAGGTTTTGCGCCTGATCGAGTTGTTCGTGGCTGAGCCATTCAGCAATGATGAGCGTCACGTTCGTCGAATTGGCAAAATCGCGACCTATGAAACTACTGGAGACATTCTCTAATTGCCTGAGGGTCACACCGTACATCGGACTGCCAATCAGTTCAATGAACTTTTCAGCTCTAAACCGATAGAAATAAGCTCGCCGCAAGGGCGATTCGCGTCAGGTGCCGCGCTCATTTCAGGCCGCAAACTGATGGCTGCAAAGGCTATCGGCAAGCAGCTATTCTTGAATTTCGACAATGATCTAACGCTCAGAATTCACCTCGGAATCTACGGAAAATGGGCGTTTTCGTCACTTAGTGACGAGGGATTGCCGGATCCAATAGGCGAAGTACGCGCCAGATTTGCAAATCAGGATCACTTCGCCGACCTTCGTGGCCCAACGGTATGCGAGGTTATTGGCGTTGATGAAGTTTCGACTATCGAAAAGCGCCTCGGACCAGATCCGCTAAACCCAGACCCAACAGGCGCGGAGTTTGAGAGGTTCGCAGTTCGAGCCGCAAAGACAAAGACCCCAATTGGTCAGCTTTTGATGAACCAAGAGGCAATCAGCGGCATCGGCAACGTCTATCGCGCCGAACTGCTATTTCGGGCCGGAATCAACCCGTATCGCCCAGCGAACCAACTGACTCGCGAAGAACTGGATGCACTTTGGCAAGACAGCGTCAAACTACTCAAGGTTGGCGTGAAAAAAGGCGTAATGATTACGCGAGACGAATTGCTGACTAAAAACCCGACGAAAAGCGATCGCAACTTTGTCTATAAGCGCGAAGGCCTGAACTGCCGGGTCTGCAAAACTCATGTGGCCATCGAGATAATGGCAACGAGAAAGCTGTATTTTTGCCCTAGCTGCCAGAGATAGCGTTTAGAAACCGCCAGCTACCGCAGCCAAAATCGAGATGTTTGTGCCTGCTGGAGTAGGAGTTTCTAGGCCCTGCTCGAAACGAACATCTTCTTCATTTACATAGATGTTCACGAAACGACGGATCTTGCCGTTGTCGTCAAGGATGCGGGTGAGCAGGCCAGAGTGGCGGGTTTCTAGGTCATGTAGCACGTCGTTCAGGGTTGCGCCTGAAGCGTTAACTTCGGCGTCACCGCCGGTGTAGCTGCGAAGAATGGTTGGAACGCGAACGATAACTGACATTGATTTGCTTTCTGACTATTCGGGAACCGCAGCGCGGAACGCCTCGAGGGTAGGTGGGATGGTGACGCTGAAGCCAACCTCGTCGGCTATCGCATCAAGGGTCTTTAGTCCGTCGCCAGTGTTGAGCACAACAGTTTCAAGTTCTGGGTCAAGCAGCCCTGATTCAACAAACTTTTTTAGGTTTCCGACGGTCACCCCACCAGCGGTTTCGGCGAAAATGCCTTCAGTTTCAGCTAGCAAGCGAATGCCGGCGACAACCTCTTCGTCAGAGATGTGGCCAATTGCACCGCCAGTGTTGTTTGCTACATCGATGGCGTACGGCCCGTCGGCAGGGTTTCCAATTGCCAAAGACTTTGCGATGGTGTTTGGCTTTTGCGGGCGAACCACATCCCAGCCTTTTTCATATGCTTCAGCAACCGGATTGCAGCCCGTGGCCTGTGAGCCAAAAATCTTGTATGGCTTTGCCTCGACCAAACCGAGCTTGATCAGCTCTTTGAATGCCTTGTCGATCTTGGTCATTAGCGAACCTGAGGCAATCGGCACGACCACCTGATCTGGCAGACGCCAACCCAACTGCTCTGCGATTTCATAGCCAAGAGTCTTCGAGCCTTCGGCATAGTAGGGGCGAAGATTTACGTTTACGAACCCGTATCCGCGATCGTCGGCGATTTCTGAGCACAGCTTGTTGACGTCGTCATAGTTTCCGTGGATGCCAACCAAGGTCGTTCCATAAACCGCGCTGGTCAAAACTTTGCCTAGCTCTAGGTTGTCTGGAATCAAAACCACTGAACGAATGCCGGCACGGGCAGCTGCTGCTGCGACTGAATTTGCCAGGTTTCCGGTAGAAGCGCAGCTAATCGTGGTGAAACCAAGGGTTTTGCCGGCGGTCATTGCCACCGCAACCACGCGATCTTTGAAAGAGTGGGTTGGGTTGCCTCGGTCGTCTTTGATCCAAAGCTTTTTCATGCCAAGTCGGGCAGCCAAATTCTTTGACTCTTGAAGAGCGGTGAAGCCGGGGCTTAGGTCTGCTGGGCGGTTTCTAGCTGATTGCGGAACCGGAAGAAGGGGAGCGTAGCGCCAGATGTTGCGCGGGCCAGCCTCTATTTGTTCGCGAGTTACTGTGCCGAATTCATAGCTGACCTCTAGCGGGCCGAAACACTCTTCACAAACGTGACGAGGGCCGAGATCAACTAGATTGCCGCACTCGCGACAAACCAGGCCTTTAGCAGGGCCAAAATCTAGGGCGGTTGGTGCAGACACGATTCTCCGTTTTTGTGTTTTTACTTTGCGACAGGCTTTAAGTCTAAAAAGCAACCATCTCTGGTTGCTTTCTGTTTCAAATAATTACCTGAGTCTGTGAATGACTCGATTTGAATGGAGCGGGCGACGGGAATCGAACCCGCACCATCAGTTTGGAAGACTGAGGCTCTACCATTGAGCTACGCCCGCAAGGCGTTGGTTGAATTTCTTCAAAAGAACACAACCCGTCCATTCTATGGGGTAAGCTTGCGGAGGTTGTTCTGATGTTGATGAATTTCAGCAAAAGAATCCACCGGGATGTAGCGCAGCTTGGTAGCGCATCTGTTTTGGGAACAGAGGGTCGCAGGTTCGAATCCTGTCATCCCGACCATTTATCTGAACGATAAAAAAGATAAAGATCGATGAGGTCCGCGGCTTGCCGCGGACCCTTTTTCTCAGGAGAACGCAGTTGAAGACCACTGTTGACCGCATCAAGCCGACCCGCGTAAAGCTAACCATTGAGGTCACCCCAGAAGAATTCAAGCCAAGCCTTGACCACGCTTACGAGCACATCGGCGAAGAAGTAAACGTTCCTGGTTTCCGCAAAGGTAAGATCCCTGCTGCGATTCTTGACCAGCGCATTGGTCGCCCAGCGATCTTGGCTCACGCAATCAACGACGGCCTAGACCGCATCTACCGCGATGCACTTGCAGCCGAGAAGCTTGCTCCGCTTGGCCAGCCACAGGCTGACATCAAGCAGACCCCAGACGAGAAGACTTTCGCAGGCAACCTAATCGTAGAAATCGAGGTCGAGGTTCGCCCAGAAATCAAGCTTCCAAAGTACTCAGGCCTAAAGGTCAAGGTTGACGAGGCTAAGGTTGGCGGAATCGAAGTCGAAGCAGAGCTAGACGCACTGCGTGCCCGCTTCGGCACCCTAAAGACCGTTGACCGTGCAGCAAAGAAGGGCGATTTCACCACTATCGACCTAACTGCAACTATCGATGGCAAACAGATCGATGCAGCCCAGAACATCTCCTATGAAATCGGCTCAGGCAATCTGCTTGATGGCATCGATGACGCCCTAGACACCTTGACTGCAGGCGAATCAACCACTTTCAAGTCAAAGCTCGTTGGTGGCGACAAGGCCGGCCAGGAGGCAGAGGTTGCTGTGACCCTTGTTGCAGTCAAGGAGCGCGAGCTTCCAGCTGCTGACGACGAGTTCGCGAAGCTAGCTTCAGAGTTCGACACCCTTGCCGAGCTAAAAGAGAACATTGAAAAGCAGATTGCAATGTCAAAGGTCTACGGCCAGGGCATTCAGGCACGTCAGTTGCTAACTGACGAGCTAATCAAGCTAACTGATGTTGCAGTTTCAGACGAGCTAGTTGAAGCCGAAGTCAACCGTCACCTTGAAGGCGAGGGTCGCCTTGAAGACAAGGAGCACCGCGCTGAGGTTCTAGAAGAGAGCACCAAGGGCTTCAAGGGTCAGATGATTCTTGATGCAATTGCCGAGGCCGAGAACGTCACCGTTAGTGAGCAGGAGCTTATCCAGCACCTAATCCAGGCTTCGCAGCAGTACGGCATGGCTCCTCAGGAGTTCATCAACGCAATTGTTGAGCAGGGACAGCTTCCTGGTTTCCAGGGCGAGGTTGCTCGTCGCAAGGCACTAACTGCAGTTCTAGCGACCGCAGTTGTCACCGACGCAAAGGGCAAGGCTGTAGACCTAAGCGAGTTCTTGAAGTCTGACGTTCAGGCCGAAGATGACCACGCTGGTCACGACCACGACTAATCAGAAGATTTCAAAAAGACCTCGCTCAGGCGAGGTTTTTTTGTTTCGACTTTAGCCACGGGCGAACAAGCCAGTTTTTAGCCCATCGAGCGATTATCTTTGTCAAGCAACCTCAAAATATAGGAGTTTCCGATGTCTGACAGCCCTAAAGGCCCAAGCAGCACTTTCGATCGCTTGCTCAAAGATCGCATCATTTGGCTAGGCACCGAAGTTCGCGATGACATGGCAAATGAAATCTGCGCAAAGATTCTTTTGCTTGCCGCCGAAGACTCGCAAAAAGACATCTACCTTTACATCAACTCTCCAGGTGGTTCCATCACTGCGGGCATGGCAATCTACGACACCATGCAATACGTGCCAAATGACATCGTCACCGTTGGCATCGGCATGTGCGCCTCGATGGGTCAGTTCTTGCTTAGCTCGGGCACCAAGGGCAAGCGCTATGCCACACCTAACACCCGCGTTCTTCTGCACCAGCCACACGGCGGCTTCGGCGGAACCGCCTCAGACATTCAGACCCAGGCTGAGCTCATCATGTCAATGAAGCGCCAGCTGGCTTCAATCACTGCTGAGCAAACCGGCAAAACCGTTGATCAAATCATGCAAGACGGAGACCGCGACCGCTGGTTCACCGCTGCAGAAGCGCTTGAATACGGCTTCATCGACCACATTCAGAAATTTGCTGCCGGCGCAACCGGTGTCGGAAACAACTAAGGCGCAACCAAATGACTAACTCAAACTTGTTCCAGAGCCCAGAGGCTCGCTACATTCTGCCAACTTTCGAAGAGCGCACCTCTTACGGTTTCAAGCGTCAAGATCCTTATAACAAGCTCTTCGAAGACCGCATCATCTTTTTGGGCGTTCAGGTCGACGACGCATCTGCTGACGACATCATGGCGCAGCTGTTGGTTCTTGAGTCTCAGGACCCAGACCGCGACATCACCATGTATATCAACTCTCCGGGTGGTTCGTTCACCGCGATGACCGCGATTTACGACACCATGCAATACATTCGCCCGCAAATTCAGACCGTATGTCTAGGCCAGGCAGCATCTGCTGCTGCTGTGTTGCTGGCCGCTGGAGCCCCGGGCAAGCGCCTTGCCCTGCCCAATGCGCGAGTTCTTATTCACCAACCGTCTGCTGGTGAGGCCGGTCGCGGTCAGGCATCAGACATCGAGATCCAGGCTAAAGAAATGCTGCGTCTTCGCGAGTGGCTAGAGTCGACTCTGTCAAAGCATTCAAACCGTTCAGCAGCTGAGGTTAACCGCGACATCGATCGCGACAAGATTCTCACTGCACCAGAGGCTCTTGAATACGGTCTAATCGACCAGGTTCTAACTTCGCGAAAGAATGCGACAGCCTAAGCAAAAATGGTTTCAAAATAGACAAAGCGGATGTGCGTTGCTCATCCGCTTTGTCATTGGCGGGATATAAGGTTTCTATATGACCAAGCTGGGTGAATCAAGCGACCTTCTTAAGTGTTCTTTCTGCGCAAAGAGCCAGAAGCAGGTGCGCAAACTAATTGCCGGGCCTGGCGTTTTTATCTGTGACGAGTGCATCGAGCTTTGCAACGAGATCATCGAAGAAGAACTCGGCGCAGCCGCCAGCGAAGCTGTCGAAGAGATCGAGCTGCCAAAGCCGCGAGAAATCAAGGGCTTCCTTGATGAATACGTCATCGGTCAAACCCAAGCTAAAAAGGCGCTTTCGGTTGCCGTGTACAACCACTACAAGCGCCTTCGTTCTCGTGGCACTCTGACCACGGCAGGCAAATCACACGATTCAATCGAGATTGCCAAGTCAAACATTTTGATGGTCGGCCCAACTGGCTGTGGCAAAACCTACCTAGCTCAAACTTTGGCCAAGCGCCTCAACGTTCCTTTTGCCGTCGCTGATGCCACCGCACTTACCGAGGCGGGCTATGTTGGCGAAGATGTAGAGAACATTCTGCTGAAATTGCTTCAGGCTGCCGACTTCGACGTCAAGCGTGCCGAGCAGGGCATCATCTATATAGACGAAATCGACAAGATTTCACGCAAGGCCGAAAACCCATCAATAACCCGCGATGTTTCGGGTGAGGGCGTGCAGCAGGCCCTGCTAAAGATTCTCGAGGGAACAGTCGCCTCGGTGCCACCACAAGGCGGTCGCAAGCACCCTCAGCAAGAATTTATTCAGCTAGACACCACCAACGTTTTGTTCATCGTTGCAGGTGCATTTGCTGGTCTCGAAGAGATTATTTCTGCCCGCGCCGGCAAGAAGGGCATCGGTTTCGGCTCACCAATCGCCAGCAAGACCGACAATCCTGAAATCATGGCCGAGGTTCAGTCAGAAGACCTTCGCAAGTTTGGTCTTATTCCTGAGTTCATCGGTCGTTTGCCGGTTATCGCTTCGGTCACGCCGCTTGACCGCGAAGCCCTGATGCAGATTCTCACCGAGCCAAAGAACGCACTGGTCAAGCAATACCAGCGCATGTTTGAGCTAGATGGCTTTGAACTTGAATTCGACCAAGATGCACTAATCGCCATGGCTGACCTGGCAGTCGCTCGCGAGACCGGTGCACGCGGCCTTCGAGCAATCATGGAAGAAATTCTTGGACCGGTCATGTTTGAGATTCCTGGCTCTGAAGTGCAGGGCGTGGTTCGAATCACCAAACAGGTTGTTGAAGAGCGCTCAGAGCCGATCATCGAGCCATTCAAAAACATTCGCCAAGAAAAATCAGCCTAAAAGTCTCGCAAATTGAGTTTTTCAGTTGCTGACCTAAAAAGCCCAGCGCTAGCGGGCACCGTTGCCACCATCACCGGCTTGGCAGCTTCAACCGGAATCGTGTTGACCGCCCTCACTTCGCTTGGCGCAAGCCCGACTCAAGTAGTGTCGGCTTTTTTCGTGATGCTCATTTGGTGCGGCGTTCTGTCAATCTTTTTAAGCTGTCGCTATCGCATGCCCATCACCATCGTCTGGAGCACCCCTGGTGCCGCAACCATTGTGGCCTCTGGCGCCGTTGGGCTGAGCTTCAACCAGGCGGTTGGTGCGTTCCTAGTTTCGGGGCTTTTGCTGATGGTCACCGGATTCTGGCCGGCACTAGGACGATTGGTCTCATCAATTCCGAAACCGATTGCAAGCGCAATGTTGGCTGGCGTAATCTTCAAGTTTTGCATTGCACCCTTTAGCTCGCTAGAGCAGTTTTGGCCGGCCGTGCTGCCCGCAATCGCAGTCTGGTTCGTTCTCTACAAGTGGGCCCCAGTTTGGGCTTCAGCGGCCGCGATGGTTGTTATTTTTGCGCTAAGCACCCTGCTGCAGTTCTCAAATAAAACCCAGCAGCTCGATTCAATCTCGAACATTCCGCAACTGGTTTTTGTTACTCCAGAATTCGACCTCGCGGCTATCCTGTCGGTCGGAATCCCGCTTTATATCGTCACCATGGCTGGGCAAAATATTCCGGGCGTGGCGATTATGAAGTCATTTGGATTTGATGTGCCTTTCAAGGCGGCCCTGTCGACTACCGGTTTGGCGAGCATGCTCGGAACTCTATTCGGAGGCTTGACGCTAAATCTCGCCGCAATCTCTGCAGCGCTAAACGCCGATGAAAACGCTCACAAAGATCCAAAGAAACGCTGGCTAGCGTCGGCTACCGGTGGCGTAATTTTCTTGGCACTGTCGCTCGTCGCGGGAATATTCGTGAAGTTTGTTCTGAGCACTCCGACTGAAATCATCTTGGCTGCAGCCGGGCTGGCGCTTATCGGCACCATAATTTCAGCCATTAGCTCGACCGTCGAGTTGGCAGGGCTAAGGCTTCCGGCTATGGTGACGTTCTTGGTTTCAGCCTCTGGCCTGGCCGTGTTTGGCGTTGGCTCAGCTTTTTGGGCGCTGATTGCCGGTTTAGCTGTTTTCGGTCTCTTTCAGAACAACATCAAGAACGCTTAGTGCTTCGGCTTCAGCAAAGTTCATCACGTCGATCTTGCCCACTGACTTAAGGTCGCTTTCAATTGCACGAATGCTGGTTAGGTCTGCAGCCGGTGCGGCGATTGTCAGAGATTCAATTTCAGCCTTCATAGAAACCTTGGCATCAGACTTTGCCTTGCGAATTCCGAATAGTGCTGAAGAAGCAACGTCTAGCAAGCCACCATTTGACGCGTCAAGGCCGGAAAGCAGTTCTTCTGCGGTTGGCCAGCTAGCGCGGTGAATTGAACCGGCATCCTTCTGCCACCAGCTCCAAACCTCATCGGTAGCGAAAGGTAAGAATGGTGCGAACAGTCGCAATAGAACCGACAGTGCACTGCGAAGTGCAATTGCTGCCGAAGCCTGTTGAGCCAGCGAATAGGTTCCGTTGGCGTTGTAGGCACGCTCTTTGACTAGCTCTAGGTAGTCATCGGTGAATCCCCAGAAGAATTGCTCTGAAAGTTCAAGTGACTTTGTGTGGTCATAGCCCTCGAACGCTTCAGTGGCTTCAGAAACCACTCGAGCAAGCTTTAGCAACATCGCCTGGTCGATCGATTCTGTGACTGAAGTGTGGCCGTTTGGCACCTCGAATGAGAGCGCAAACTTGGCTGCGTTTAGAACCTTAATTGCAAGACGGCGACCGACCTTCATCTGACCTTCATCAAAAGCCGCGTCGGTGCCCAAGCGAGCCGAAGCTGCCCAGTAGCGAACAGCGTCTGCGCCGTGATTGTCGATTGGCTCGGCCGGAACGACTACGTTGCCTTTTGACTTCGACATCTTCTTGCGGTCCGGGTCAAGAATCCAGCCAGAGATAGCTGCGTTGCTCCACGGCAATTCGTTGCTTTCTTGCAGGCTGCGCAGCACGGTTGAGAACAGCCAGGTGCGAATAATGTCTTGGCCCTGCGGGCGAAGTGAATAAGGAAAAACCTTGGCGTACTTCTCAGGGTCTTCGATCCAGCCACCGGCTAGCTGCGGAGTCAGCGACGAGGTTGCCCAAGTGTCAAGGATATCTACCTCGCCAACAAAACCGTTGGCCTGGCCGCGCTGCGACTCGCTATAGCCTGCTGGAACATCAGTCGATGGATCAACTGGAAGAAGTTCATTTGAAGGTACCAAGATGTTGTCGTAGTCAGGATTGCCGTCAGCATCTAGTGGATACCAAACTGGAATCGGCACACCGAAGAAGCGCTGACGAGAAACTAGCCAGTCTCCGGTAAGACCATTGACCCAGTTTTCATAGCGAACGCGCATGAAGTCAGGCACAAAATTTAGGTCTTTGCCGAGCTCAATCAGACGGGAACGGATGTCAGCATCGCGGCCACCGTTCTTGATGTACCACTGGCGAGTAGAAACGATTTCAAGCGGTTTGTCGCCCTTTTCGAAGAACTTGACCGGGTGAGTGATCGGCTTTGGGTCGCCAACCATGTCGCCAGATTCTTGCAATAGTTCGACGATGCGCTGCTTAGCCGAGAAAGTTGTTTTTCCGGCTAGTTCGGCAAAAATCTCCTGGCCGCGAGCGCTGGTGATTGCCTCAGGCGCCTCGCTAATGATGCGACCATCCCAGCCAATAATTGCGCGGTTTGGCAGGTCTAGCTCGCGCCACCAAATAACGTCGGTGACGTCACCGAATGTACAAATCATGGCGATGCCCGAGCCCTTGTCGATCTGGGCTAGGCGGTGTGCAACCACCGGAACCTCTACGCCAAACAGGGGAGTGCGAACAGTCTTGCCAAACAGCGCCTGGTAGCGCTCGTCGTCTGGGTGTGCCACAAGCGCAACGCAGGCTGGCAGCAACTCAGGGCGAGTGGTCTCGATGTAGATCTTGCCGCCATCCCAAAGGTTTGCGTCTACATCGAATCCAACTCGGTGATAAGCACCTGGCTGGTCGCGATCCTCAAGCTCTGCCTGGGCCACAGCTGTTCTAAAGGTGACATCCCATAGGGTGGGTGCCATTGACTGATATGCCTCGCCGCGAGCGAAGTTGTTCAAGAAAGCCTTCTGCGAGACAGCCTGTGCCGCCGGTGAAATTGTTTGGTAGGTCTGTGACCAGTCAACCGAAACTCCGAGCTTGCGCCATAGGGCTTCAAACTGCTTCTCGTCCTCGGTGGTTAGTCGTTCACATAGATCGATGAAGTTGCGACGGGAGATCGCAATCTGGTCAGCTGCCTTCGAACTCTTGTTGTCTCCACCTTCGAATGGTGGTTTGAAGTCAGGGTCATAAGGCAAAGACGGGTCGCAGCGAACTCCGTAGTAGTTCTGAACGCGACGCTCAGTAGGCAAGCCGTTGTCATCCCAGCCCATCGGATAGAAGACCTCTTTGCCTCGCATGCGCTTGAAACGTGCGACGACATCGGTGTGGGTATAGCTAAAAACGTGACCAACGTGAAGTGAACCCGAAACGGTTGGAGGTGGGGTGTCAATCGAATAAATGTCGCTGCGATCGGCTTCCCGACGGAACTTGTAGACCCCAGATTCTTCCCAGACCAAACCCCACTTGTCTTCTAGGCCTTCAACGGTCACCTTTTCGGGTGCGTTGGCAGGGGCAAGTAGGTCAATGTTGTGCTCAGAATGGGCAATAGTCACGCGAGAAGTCTCCAAAAAACGGGTTTGTTACAGGTTAACATTGGTAACAGTTTTTATCAGCGCTAGAAAGCGACCCATGTATCCCAAGAATCAAGATAAATCAACGCGCTCGGCTGGCTCAAACGCCAACGGAGTAGTGCCCAGCCCGAGTTTCCCTGAGGTTGAAAAATCGATTCTGTCTTACTGGGAGCAAGACTCAACTTTTCAGGCCAGCATCGACCAGCGCCTAAACGAGAACGCCGAAGAGTTTGTCTTCTATGACGGCCCGCCGTTCGCCAACGGACTTCCGCACTACGGCCACCTGCTTACCGGTTATGCAAAAGACATGGTTCCGCGATTCAAGACCATGCAGGGCTATCGCGTCGAGCGTCGATTTGGCTGGGACACCCACGGATTGCCAGCTGAGGTCGAGGCAGAGCGTCAGTTGGGCATCTCTGGTCGCCCTGAAATTGAGAAGTACGGCGTTGACAAGTTCAACTCTTATTGCAAGTACTCGGTTTTGAAATACACCGACCAGTGGCGCGATTATGTCACCCGCCAGGCTCGCTGGGTTGACTTCGACAATGACTACAAGACACTTGATGCGCCATACACCGAGAGTGTTCTCTGGGCTTTCAAGCAGTTGCACAACAAGGGATTGGTCTACGAGGGATTCAAGGTTCTTGCCTACTGTTGGCGTTGCGAAACCCCACTTTCAAACCACGAACTGCGAATGGATGACGAGGTCTATAAGAACCGTCAAGACCAGACCCTGACCGTAAATTTCACCGTTCAACCCGGTCAGCGTTTCGAAGGCGCAAAGCTAATCGCCTGGACAACCACTCCGTGGACCTTGCCGACCAACTTCGCGCTGGCGGTTGGTCCAGAGATCGACTACGCAGTAATCCCAGCCGGGGCAAGTGGTTCTGGCGATGGCAGTCCTGCGGGCACCAAATACATCTTGTCTAAATCGCAGGTTGGCGCCTATGCCAAAGACCTTGGATATGCCGATGCCGAGGAGGCAATTGCGGCAGTCAGCGAGACAGTAGCAGGTGCTGAGCTTGCCGGACTTCGCTACGAGCGTCTTTTTGACTATTACGCCGATCTAACTAAATTCGACACCGCCAATGCCTGGCAGGTTTTAGCCGATGACTATGTCACCGACGGCGACGGCACCGGCATTGTTCATCAGGCCCCGGCCTATGGTGAAGACGACCAGCGAGTCTGTAATGCAGCCGGCATTCCAACTTATGTGTCCATCAACGAGCGCGGTCAATACAACTCACTAATCGAAGAGTTCGAAGGTCAGCATGTTTTTGATGCCAACAAGCCGATTTCTCAGCACCTCAAGGCTGCTGGTCGCGTGCTGCGCCAGGCTTCATACGAGCACTCATACCCGCACTGCTATCGCTGCAAGAACCCTCTGATCTACAAGGCGGTTTCTTCGTGGTTTGTTGAAACCACCAAGATTAAAGATCGCATGCTTGAGCTAAACCAAGATATCAACTGGATTCCTGAGCACACCAAAGAGGGTTCATTCGGAAAGTGGCTCGAAAACGTTCGAGACTGGGCCATCAGCCGCAACCGCTTCTGGGGTGCACCGATCCCGGTATGGAAGTCGGATGACCCGAACTATCCGCGAATCGATGTATACGGCTCGCTAGACGAGATCGAAGCCGATTTTGGCGTTCGCCCAGAAGACTTTCACCGCCCGGTTATCGATGAGCTGACTCGCCCAAACCCTGACGACCCGACCGGCAAATCAACTATGCGTCGCGTGCCTGAAGTGTTGGACTGCTGGTTTGAATCAGGTTCGATGCCATTTGCTCAGGTGCACTATCCGTTTGAAAATCGCGAATGGTTTGAGAGCCACAGTCCGGCTGACTACATCGTTGAATACGTAGGTCAAACTCGCGGCTGGTTCTATACCCTGCACGTTTTGTCGACCGCACTTTTCGATCGCCCAGCTTTCAAGTCAGCGATTTCGCACGGCATTATTTTGGGCAACGACGGGCAAAAGATGTCAAAGTCGCTGCGCAACTACCCAGACGTGAACGAGGTCTTTGACCGCGACGGCGCCGACGCCATGCGCTGGTTCTTGCTTTCGAGCCCAATTCTTCGTGGTGGAAACCTAATCGTAACTGAGCAGGGCATCCGTGAGGGCGTTCGTCAGGTCTTGTTGCCGCTTTGGAACACCTATTACTTCTTCAGTCTTTATGCCAACGCTTCAGGCTATGAAGCCAAGCTTTCAACCGAGTCGACTGACGTGCTTGATCGCTACCTGCTCTCGAAAGCCCACGATTTGGTGGTTTCAGTCGAAGCAGCGATGAACCAATACGACTCATATTCAGCTGCCGCTTTGCTTCGCGACTTCGCTGATGTGCTAACCAACTGGTATGTCCGTCGTTCGCGTGATCGCTTCTGGGAGGGGTCAGCTGAGGCTTTCGACACTCTGTACACAGTTCTCGAGACCGTCACTCGCGTTGCAGCTCCACTGCTGCCAATGGTCACCGAAGAAATTTGGCGCGGCCTCACTGGCGGTCGAAGTGTGCACCTAGAGAACTATCCAAAGGCGGAGAGCTTGCCGCACGACAGTGCTTTGGTCGAGGCCATGGACTCAGTTCGAACCGTGAGCTCGGTTGCCTCTAGCTTGCGAAAGGCCAACTCGCTTCGTGTGCGCCTGCCGCTTTCGAAGCTCACCGTTGTTGCTAAAAATGCGCAATCACTTGGTGTTTTTAGCGCAATTATTGCCGAAGAGCTAAACGTTAAGTCGGTAGAACTGGTCGAGCTCTCACTCGATTCAACCAGCGAGTTCGGTGTCGTAAGGCGCCTAACAGTGAACTCTCGCGCTGCCGGCCCACGCATCGGAAAGAGTGTTCAGGCCGTAATTCAAGCCGCCAAGTCTGGCGATTGGTCAGAAGTCGATGGCGTTGTCATCGCCGGTGGCGTTGAACTTATTGCGGGCGAGTATGAAATCGATTTGGTCGCAAACCTTGCCGATGAAGCACAGCAATCTAGCAACACCAACCACATTGGAATTCTGCCTTCAGGTGGCTTCTTGCTGCTAGACGGAACCGTCACCGAAGAGCTAGCTGCTGAAGGTTTGGCTCGCGATGTTATTCGTGCTGTTCAGCAGGCTCGCAAAGATGCCGACCTTGACGTTAGCGACCGAATCTCACTAACAATCAGCGCATCGGCAGATGTACTGTCCTCGGTCAGCTCTCACGCTGAGCTAGTGAAGTCAGAGACTTTGACGCTCGAACTCGCGTTGGTTGAATCGGGCGAATTGCAGAATGCGGTATCGGTTGGCGACGATCAGGCCGTAGCTGTTTCGGTGGCAAAGCTTTGAGTCGAAACACCGAAAGGCACTGGGCTGAACAGGCCCTCTTGGTTGAGCAAGCGCTACTAGCTCGAAACCCTGAGAACAAACCTCGTCCAAGACTCGCGCCAACTCGTCGTGCCGTCGAACTTCTAGGTGATCCGCAGTCTAGCTATCGCGTCATCCATGTCACTGGCACCAACGGCAAGACCAGCACAGCGCGCTTGATTGAGCGATTACTGCGCGAGACCGGGCTTCGAACCGGCCGCTTCACTAGCCCCCACCTGGTTTCTTTCAATGAACGCATTTCAATTGACGGCGAACCGGTTGCTAATGAAATTTTGGTCGAGGTTTGGTCTGAAATTGCTCCTGTTCTAGATCTCATTGATTCACAGCTAGAAGCCGAGGGCGAAGCAAAGCTCACCTATTTCGAAGCGCTAGCGGTGCTTGGCTTCGCCATCTTCGCTGACGCACCAGTTGATGTATTGGTGCTTGAAGTTGGCATGGGTGGGGAGTGGGATTCAACCAATGTTGCCGACGGTGATGTTGCAGTGTTTGCTCCTATCTCCCTTGACCACACGGATCGAATCGGTTCGACCATCAGCGAAATTGCACGCACCAAGTCGGGAATCATCAAACCCGGATCGATTGTGGTTAGTGCCGCCCAGGTGCCAGAGGCAAAGGCAATCCTTCGCGAGAAGGCTGCGACGCTAGGTTCACAGATTTATTTTGCCGGGCAAGATTTTGCCGTTCTATCGTCTTTGCCAAATAAAGTTGGCCAGCAAATCGCGGTTAGGTCACTGACTTCTGAATACACAAACCTTCAGCTGCCACTGCACGGCGATTTTCAATCTGAGAATGCCGTGTTGGCATTAGCTGCAGTTGAAGCCTTTATCGGTGGCGGCAGCCAGCGTTTGCTTGACGACGTGGTGCGAGTTTCGTTTGCCGACGTTGCGTCGCCGGGCCGCCTTCAGATCGTAGATGTTGACCCGCTGGTTATTCTTGATGGAGCTCATAACCCGCACGGTGCGACTGCTGTTTCGCAAGCGCTAGCCACCAGTTTTAGCAACCCAAGAACCGTTGCTGTCATCTCTATGGTTCAAGATAAAGACACCGACGGATTTGTCGACAACCTAGACGCGGCGATCGATCACTATGTCGTCACTCAGTCTTCGTCAGATCGAGCCCAGTCGGCAAGCGAACTAGCCAAAAAACTAAGCGACAAACTCGGTTCATCAAAAGTTAGCCTGCAGGCGAGCGTCTCAAGCGCTATTGAACAAGCTAAAAATTTGGTCAAAGATTCACCAAACGGTGCAGTGTTGGTCACCGGGTCGCTTACTCTCGTTGGAGAGGTTCTTGCAATCAAGCAGAAGGAAGCTGAACTAGATGACTAGTCAAAAGCCGACAAAGAAACAAAAGCCACGGCAAAAGTCAACCCAACGTGCGCTGGCGTCGATGCTGTTTGCATTCGAAGCATTTGTGGTGTTTTTTGGCGTGCTTGGCACGTTCATGCTCAAGGGTTTTGACGGACCAACCGTATGGTCGATTGGGCTTACCCTCAGTGTTTTGATGATTCTCACTCCGGCCATTCTCGGCAAGCCTGGTTCATACATTTGGGGCTGGGCGCTTCAGGTGTCGTCGCTAGTTTTGTCTATCGCAGTTTCAGTAATCAATCCAACGGTGGGCGCGGTTTACATCATCGTCTCGGTGATTTTTATTGGCCTTTGGATTTGGGCAATGGTTGCAGGTGCCGGCATCGACGCTGCACGCAAGGTTTATCTAGAAACTCAAGCACTACTCAACGAGGAGAACTAAATGTCAGAACTTCAGCAGACGCTTGTATTGGTCAAGCCAGACGGAGTAAAGCGCAATCTAATCGGCGAGATCATTGCTCGCTGTGAGACCAAGGGCTATCAGGTAGCCGACCTTAAGTTGGTTTTGCCATCCCGTGAACTTTTGGCTGCACACTATGCCGAGCACGAGGGCAAGCCTTTCTACGAGCCGCTAGTTGAGTTCATGATGAGCGGCAACGTAGTCGCCATCAAACTCGAAGGTCACCGCGTTATCGAGGGTTTCCGTTCTCTAGCTGGCGCAACCGACCCAACTATTGCAGCCCCTGGCACCATTCGCGGTGATTTGGGCCGTGATTGGGGTCTAAAGGTTCAACAGAATCTGGTGCACGGGTCAGACTCTCCTGAGTCAGCAGCACGCGAACTAGGGCTCTGGTTTAGCTAAGCGCAAACAAAAAACCGACCGCCATTGACAGTCGGTTTTTTGTTTAAGAGGTTGATTACTGAGTGAACAGTTTTACCCAAAGCGGCCAAAACTTAACCAGGATGATCAGAGCCAGCACTACCTCTGTGACCACTGTGAAAACCCATGACCAGTCATACGCGTTGACAAAGAACTTAATTGAGCGAGTTGGCACCCAGATAAATCCTTCGCGTGCCCCAAAGAGGACAGTTGACCAGAACATCGGAATCATGCCGAACCAGGCAACCATGCAATAAGGGCATAGGGCGCCGATGTCGTTGATCGCTGCGTCTGCAAGCCAAAGAACGAAAATAAAGCCAAGACCGATACCGACACTGAAGGTGATCCAGAACCACTTGGCAAAGCGAGCACCCGCGAAAATTGCCATTGACACAACGATCGGTGCGATGAACGCTCCAAGGCCAATTAGTGGGTTAGGAAATCCGAATAACTTGGCTTGCCAGCTGAGCATTACAGATTTGCAAGAGATGAATGATGCGATGTCGCATGACAGCGTGGCGTTTGGGTCGGCAGCCACGTGCAGACGTTCAAGGGTCAGTGCAAAGGCGCCTAGCCAGCCGAGGATTCCGCCAATTAGCAATACCCAAGCCAGCGATTTTGGAGCAGCAATCAAGTTAGATTTGCTAGATACTTCATTGTTCACTTGCCCAGTATGACACGCGACATGGATGACTTTTGGTCGAGCAGCTGGCATACTGGGTGAAGTTGCATCTAGACCACACCTAGATCGACTAAAGATTTAGCGAGAACCTGCGAGACGAACGCATAAGACCCATCGGGCAGCGTCACCGCAAAATTAAGAGTTACTCGCCGCAGATTTGGCTGTGAGCAAAAGCACACAGCAACGATTTAAGCCTTATGGCTGGTGCGTGTGGCCCATTCATAGGCAGCTTGGAGTGCACCAGAAATGGTGAAAAAGAACGATTCAATCGAACCTGTTTCTGAAACAGAATCAACGTCAACCAAACCAGCATCCCGCGCCAAAGCTAAGCCAGCCAGCAAAGCAGCAGCAAAGCCGGCCGCAAAGTCGGCTAAGGCCCCGAAAGCTGTTGCCGATGTTGTCGCAGAAGCAAATGCAGCTGAAGCCAAAGCCTCGTCAAAGCCAGCAGCTAAGTCGACAAAGGCTAAGACACCAGTCGCAAAGACCGATGCTGCAGCGCCAAAGTCTGCAGCTAAAAAGTCACGAAAGGCTGGCAGCAACGATTCAGAGCCAACTCTCGAGCTTGCTGGCTCATCTGCCCCAGCGGTTGCCACAGCTCCTAGCGCAACCTCACTCATGTTTATGGCTCCAGACCTGCCAACTCCAAAGGTTGACCCAAAGCGCGGCCGCATGGTCGACGACAAGGCAGAAGAAGGCGAGAGCCACCTTCGCCGCCGTTCGCGTCGTCGTGCCGGCGAGGCCACCGAGGGCGAGCAGGTTGCACCAAATACCGTTGTAAAGGTTCGCACTCCTCGCGAACCTAAAGAGCCGTCTAACGAGCCACAGCGCGTCAAGGGATCAACCCGCCTTGAGGCCAAGAAGCAGCGCCGTCGTGATGGCCGCGATGCAGGCCGCCGCCGAAGTGTCATTACCGAGTCTGAATTTTTAGCCCGTCGCGAGGCCGTTGACCGCTCAATGGTCGTGCGTTCAAAAGACGGCAAGATTCAGATTGGTGTTCTAGAAGACGGCATTTTGGTCGAGCACTATGTTGCCAAGGCATCTGAAGCCTCACTTATCGGAAACGTCTATCTGGGCAAGGTTCAGAATGTTCTGCCATCTATGGAGGCTGCCTTCGTTGACATCGGTCGCGGTCGAAACGCTGTGCTTTATTCAGGCGAAGTTGACTGGGAGTTGGCCGAGACTGGCAATCAGCCTCGACGCATCGAGCTGGCCTTGAAGTCTGGCGACACCGTTTTAGTTCAGGTCACCAAAGACCCAGTGGGTCAAAAGGGCGCTCGTCTAACCAGTCAGGTCTCACTTCCTGGTCGCTACTTGGTTTATGTGCCAAATGGCTCGATGAACGGCATCTCACGCAAGCTGCCAGATTCAGAGCGTGCCCGTTTGAAGAAGATTTTGAAAGAGATTCTTCCTGAGGATGCTGGCGTTATCGTTCGAACCGCAGCCGAAGGCGCGACCGAAGAGCAGCTAACTCTAGATGTTCAGCGCCTGCAGGCTCAGTGGGAAGACATCCAGAAGAAGGTTGCCAAGGGTCAGGCCCCGGCAATGCTGCACTCTGAGCCAGATCTTTTGGTCAAGATTGTTCGCGATGTTTTCAACGAAGACTTCCAGCGCATGATCATCTCAGGCGAAGATGCCCGCGAAACCATCGAAAACTACCTAGCTTCAGTTGCCCCAGACCTGCTTGAGCGCGTCTCAAAGTATGAGGGCGCCAAGGATGTATTCGACGAGTATCGAATCGGCGAGCAGATCGCTAAGGCGCTAGACCGTAAGGTTTATCTGCCTTCTGGTGGCTCACTGGTTATCGACCGCACCGAAGCCATGACCGTGGTTGACGTCAACACCGGAAAATTCGTTGGTTCCGGTGGAAACCTAGAAGAGACTGTCACCAAAAACAACCTTGAAGCTGCTGAAGAAATCGTTCGCCAGCTACGGTTGCGCGACATTGGTGGCATCATCGTGGTCGACTTCATCGACATGGTTCTTGAGTCAAACCGCGACCTTGTATCACGCCGCCTAATGGAGTGCTTGAGCCGCGACCGCACCAAGCACCAGGTAGCAGAAGTAACCTCGCTTGGTTTGGTGCAGATGACCCGAAAGAAGCTCGGTATCGGCCTACTTGAGGCGTTCAGCGAGCCGTGTGAAGCCTGCGCTGGTCGCGGTGTGATTGTTCACCACGAGCCGATTATGCGCTCAAAGAACATCGGGCACGAAGAAAACTTCTCTGGCAACAACTCTGGTCAAAACCAGGGCAGCGGCAAGAGCAAGAAAAAGGATCGCAATCGCAATAACCAGAAGCCTGAACCGGCCAAGGTTGTGACTCCTGAGCGCGCAGTTGAACTCGGCAGCGTTATCAGCAAGATTGCGGCGTCGACAGTTGCAGCACACGAAGCAGCGGGTGAACCTTCTCCGATTGTTGTTCCAGCAACCAAGGTTGACGACACGCCAAAGGATCGGAACGAGCAGGCGGCAGACAAACTTCTCGAGGCAGTCCTTGACGCTCTTCCTGAGCCGAAGGCGCCAGGGCAGGGCAGGCGCAAGCCTCGTCGCGCAAGCAGTTCAAGCGCGGCGGCAACATCGGTCGAACAGCAAAATTAGTTTCGCTAAACGTTTGACCACATCAGAAACGCAATGTAGACTGAATCCTCGTTGCCGTTGCTGATACAGCAGGCAGATCAATCAAGACTTTTTGAACAAAGGGTAAAACCGTGGTTTTCGCAGTAGTCCGCGCAGGCGGCCGTCAAGAGAAGGTGTCAGTAGGCACCATTGTGACCCTAGACCGTGTAAAGGCTGATGCAGCCGGCAACATCGAGCTTCCAGCTCTATTGCTTGTTGACGGTGACAAGGTCACTTCAGATGCCAAGGCACTAGCTAAGGTAAAGGTCACCGCAACCGTTCTAAACGACCTACGTGGCCCAAAGATCATCATTCAGCACTACAAGAACAAGACCGGCTACAAGCGCCGCATGGGTTTCCGCTCTGAGCTAACCCGTGTTCAGGTCACCGAGATCAAGTAAGGAACTGACCGAAAATGGCAAGTAAAAAGGGTGTTAGTTCGACCCGAAACGGTCGCGACTCAAACGCACAGCGTCTTGGCGTAAAGCGCTACGCAGGTCAAGAAGTTAACGCAGGCGAGATCCTTGTTCGTCAGCGTGGAACTCACTTCCACCCGGGTGCAAACGTAGGCAAGGGCAAGGACGACACTCTGTTCGCACTTGCTGCCGGTTCAGTTGCATTCGGAACCAAGGGTGGCCGCCGCGTTGTGAACGTGGTTGAGGTTGCCTAAGCGATAGCTAAACTTCAGAAATCGGCGAGCCATTGGCTCGCCATTTCTTTTTGTATCTCACTGATTGGTTAGGAGGGTAAGTAAATGGTTTCATTCGTAGATCAGGTCACACTGCATTTGCGTGCTGGCGACGGCGGCGATGGTTGTGTTTCTGTAAAGCGCGAGAAGTTCAAGCCACTTGCTGGCCCAGATGGCGCCGATGGTGGCCGTGGTGGCTCAATCAGCCTTATATCTGATCCAAACGTCACCACATTGCTTGACTTTCACTTTCACCCGCACCGAGCTGGCGGAGACGGTGGCGACGGCGCCGGTGACTTTAGAAACGGTCACCACGGCGAGCCTCTAGTCTTGCCAGTGCCAGTCGGCACCGTAGTCAAAGACTCACACGGAAAACTAATTGCTGACCTTTCTGAACCTGGCATGGAACTTGTGGTTGCCGAAGGTGGCGTTGGCGGATTAGGCAATGCGGCTCTTTCGAGCTCAAAGCGCAAGGCCCCTGGCTTTGCACTTCTTGGTGTGCCTGGATGGCGCGGCGATATCGTTCTTGAGCTCAAGAGCGTTGCTGATGTTGCACTGGTTGGCTACCCATCGGCCGGCAAGTCATCGCTAATCGCAGCACTAAGCGCTGCCCGCCCAAAGATTGCCGACTATCCGTTCACCACTCTGCACCCAAACCTTGGAGTTGTGCAGGCTGGCGACACTAGATTTACTATCGCAGACGTGCCTGGTCTAATTGAGGGCGCAAGCGAGGGCAAGGGCCTAGGCCTGCAGTTCCTGCGTCACGTCGAGCGCTGTTCGGCGCTGCTGCACGTTCTTGACTGTGGCACCCTAGAGCCAAACCGCGATCCAATCAGCGACCTAGACAAGATCCTGATTGAACTTGATGCATATCAGGTTCCAGAGGGTGAAGTTCCGCTTACACAGCGTCCTCAGCTAATTGCTTTGAACAAAGCCGACATGCCTGACGCTAAAGAGCTCGCTGAATTCGTGAAGCCCGACCTCGAAGCCAGGGGATACAAGGTCTTCATTATTTCTGCGGTTAGCCACGAAGGTTTGCGTGAGCTGAACTTTGCTCTAGCTCAACTGGTCACAGCTGCTCGCCTTGAGCGCGAGTCGGCGCCGGTCAAGCCTCGAATCACCCTGATGCAAGAGCGTCGTGACGAAGGAAACTTCACCATCCGCAAAGAGATGTGGGGCGAAGACGAGATTTTCCGCGTTTTGGGTGCAAAGCCAGAGCGCTGGGTTGCCCAGACCATGTTTGCCAACGAAGAGGCAGTTGGCTATCTTGCCGACCGCTTGGGCAAGATAGGTCTTGAGGCTGAGCTATTGAAAGCTGGCGCTCAGGCGGGCTCAACTGTTGTTATCGGCCCAGGCGCTGGTGTCGTATTCGACTGGGAGCCAAGCATTGTCTCTGCCGGTGAACTAATTGCTGGCCCTCGAGGCACCGACGCCCGATTCTTGAACCGCGAACGTCGCACCACTAAGGATCGCCGTGAAGAATATCAGGCTCGAATGGACGCCAAGGCTGCCGCTCGTGAAGAATTGAGACAAGAGGGAGAGGCCGGAATTTGGTCGAACCCAGAGGATTTCGAAAAGGACGCCTAAGTGACACTTCAAAGTAGAAGCGAACTTAAAACTGCCAAGCGCATTGTCGTAAAGGTTGGTTCATCTTCTATTAGTGGAGCCAATGAGGGGCAGATCGATCTTCTAGCTGACGCACTAGCTCAGGCTCACGCCCGCGGCCAAGAGGTAATCCTGGTTTCATCAGGCGCAATTGCAACCGGTATGCCATTGCTGAATCTTGAGTCAAAGCCAGACGATCTGCCAACCTCACAGGCGCTAGCGGCTGTTGGCCAGAGCCGCCTAATTTCTAAGTATCAGCACTCACTCGAGCGCTTTGATATCATCGTTGGCCAGGTGTTGTTGACATTGGGTGACATTGAAGTCGAAGAGACTCGAATCAATGCTAAAAACGCAATAGATCGTTTGGTATCGCTAAAAGTTTTGCCAATCGTCAACGAAAACGACACCGTCGCAACTGCTGAAATTCGTTTTGGCGACAACGATCGCCTGGCTGCTCTTGTAGCAACCATCGTTCAGGCAGATGCGTTGGTCATGTTGAGTGACGTTGATGCGCTCTATGACATGCCACCATCAAAGCCGGGCGCTAAGCGCATCAGTGATGTTGCTTTCGGCACCTCGCTAGATCAGATCGAAATCGGCGGCACTAGCACTGGCTATGGCACCGGTGGGGCAGTCACCAAGGTTGGCGCCGCAAAGATTGCTGCCGACAACGGCATTGCGGTTTTGCTAACCAGCACGCCAAATGTTGCTCATGCGCTTAACGGTCAAGATGTTGGCACCTGGTTTGAACCTCGCGCAGAATAGGCACTGATGAATACTGCAATCGACAAAATTCGTGCGGCTAAAGTCGCAGCACCCAGCTTGGCGCAGGCAACTACCGGTCAAAAAAATCAAGTTCTAGAGCAGATTGCCCTCTTGCTGCCGGCTCGCGCTACCGAAATCATCGCGGCCAACCAAAAAGACCTTGACCGCGGGGTTCAAGATGGCATGTCGGTTAGCCTTCAAGACCGCCTACGTCTTGACGAAAAGCGCATTCAAGATATCGCTGACGCAGCCCAGAAAATCATTGGTCTAGCTGATCCGGTTGGCGAACTTATTCGAGGCATGTCACTGCCAAACGGTCTAAAGATGAGCCAGGTTCGAGTGCCAATCGGTGTCATTGGCGTCATTTATGAGGCGCGACCAAACGTGACTATTGACATTGCAGTTTTGGCAATCAAGAGCGGAAACGCAGTAGTTCTTCGCGGTGGCAGTGCGGCGGAAGAGACCAACCGCGTCTTGGTTCAGTTGCTGCGCGATGCCCTTGAGATTTCAGGCTTAAGCCCTGATGTAGTGCAGACCGTAGACGAGTTTGGTCGCGATGGCGGTCTCGAAATGATGCGTGCGGTGGGCTTGATCGACTTACTGATTCCTCGAGGTGGTGCTGGCCTGATTCAGCAGGTAGTCACCGAGGCTAAAGTGCCTGTCATTCAGACCGGTGACGGCGTAGTTCACATCTTCATCGATGAATCAGCACGCCTTGATTGGGCAGTTGACATCGTTCACAACGCAAAGGTTCAGCGCCCGAGCGTCTGCAATGCTGTTGAGACTTTACTGATTCACGAAAATGCCGTTGAGCGCATTCTGCCGGTCGTGCTAGATCGATTGGCTGAGTCAGGCGTAACTGTTCACGGCGATGACGTCACTCAAGCAAACTTCTTTGCTGCGGTTCCGGCCACCGAAGAAGACTGGCAGGCTGAATACCACGACCTAGACATCGCGGTGAAGGTTGTTGCCAACCTGGATGAGGCTTTAGAGCACATCGCTAAGTATTCAACCAAGCACACCGAATCGATCATTACCGAGAATGTCTCTAACGCGGAGCGCTTCTTGAACGAAATCGATGCTTCGACTGTGATGGTGAATGCCTCGACCAGATTTACCGATGGCGGCGAATTTGGATTTGGCGCCGAGGTAGGCATTTCAACTCAGAAGCTTCATGCCCGTGGCCCAATGGGGCTTCAAGAACTAACCAGCACAAAGTGGCTAGTTCGTGGCCAGGGGCAAATTAGAAAATAATGGCGCGCTCTAGGTTATTCTTAGAGCGTCTTTAGGAGAAAAATGAACGCAATCTTTGCAGAAGCTGTTGAGCACGCCGGCGGCGTAGAGCTGCCTTTCCCGTCAGTATTCTTCGGCGTTATCGCCATGGGAGTTTTCATCCTTCTAGGTCTAATCACCTGGTCATACCGCGATGTTGCTAACCGCCACGACCACAAGGCAAGCAACTCAAAGGCTCACCACTAAGCCATCAGGCTTTCTCTATGGCAAAAAAGCGCCTCGGGGTAATGGGTGGAACCTTCGACCCAATTCACCATGGCCACCTTGTTGCCGCCAGCGAAGCAGCCACGGCTCTTGGTCTCGACGAGGTTATCTTCGTTCCAACCGGCCGGCCCTGGCAAAAGAAACAGGTGACCGCAGGGGAGCACCGCTACCTAATGACTGTCATTGCGACAGCGTCGAATCCTAGATTTAAAGTCAGTCGAGTCGACATTGATCGTTCTGGACCGACCTATACCATCGACACACTTCGCGACCTTCACAAAATATATGCCGATGCCGAGCTTTTCTTTATTTCAGGTGCCGACGCAATTGCCCAGATTCTTAGCTGGAAAGAAGTAGATGACGTGTGGGACCTTGCCCACTTTGTCGCGGTTAGTCGCCCTGGGCACGCCCTTGAACTGCCAAGCGCACCTGACGGTGCCATCTCGACTCTAGAGATTCCGGCATTGGCTATTTCATCAACAGACATCCGTGCTCGCGTTGATGATGGCAAGCCGGTTTGGTATCTCGTGCCTGACGGCGTAGTCCAATACATTGCTAAGCATCAGCTATACCGAGGTCAAGAATGACCGACAAAGGCGAACTCAAGGATGCCGAAAACTCAGCTGCCGAGAATAAGCCGAAGTTTTATCCGCTTGTTCCAGTTGTCCCTAAGCCTGACTTTGAGGTTTCGCCCGGACTGGTCGAGTCGCATACCGCTTCGATAGTGATCGACGAGCTGCCCGAATCAAAAAACCTCAGCCATGTTCTTGAAACCGGTGAAATTCTCACTACCGGTGCAATCGACATCTCGATGTTTACTGCCCACACCGGCGAGATTGCGACTGCAGCGGCTGAGGCCATCGATGCATCTAGCGCTCTAGATGCTCAAAACGCAAACGTCAGCTCTATCGCACCGATGCGTGCAACCAATGCGTCGTATTTCGGCGCCGATCTTTCAATCGTTCCGGCCAAGCTAAAAAAAGGGGAGGGTCAGCTTTATTTTGCACTGACCGTTTCAATTGCACTCGTTGGTATTGGTTCTCTGGTTCTAGCCGGATACATGCTCAATCTCATCTAAAGAAACAAAGGAATACATGACCGCAACTGCGCAAGCTATCGAAATTGCCAACATCGCTGCATCGGCTGCCGCTGACAAGCTGGGCGAGAATCTGGTTGCACTTGACGTGTCTGAACCAATGCCGCTAACCGACAT
Source organism: Actinomycetota bacterium (assembly GCA_041191585.1). Lineage (GTDB taxonomy): Bacteria > Actinomycetota > Actinomycetes > Actinomycetales > Microbacteriaceae > Rhodoluna. The sequence continues at coordinate 41,913 of JBEEOO010000001.1, read as the reverse complement.
TTTTATGCTTGTGTCTGGTCGCAACGAACGTCAGGTGGCGTCGATCGCAGATGAAATTGAAGAGAAGTTGCTTGAGTCGGGCACAAAAGCTCTTCGTCGCGAAGGCAAGACTCTTGGGCGCTGGATTTTGCTGGACTTCGGTGATGTTGTCTGCCATGTTATGCATGAAGAAGACCGCATGTATTACTCACTTGAGCGACTTTGGAAGGACTGCCCAGTCGTGAAGCTTGCGGTAGCCTAGGTTTTTTATTTCGAGTTTCCCGTTGTAGGATTGTCGGGTTGCTGTTCAACAAAACGGGCCTATGGCGCAGCTGGTAGCGCACCTGCATGGCATGCAGGGGGTCAGGGGTTCAAGTCCCCTTAGGTCCACAAATTTAAACCTCACTTCGGTGGGGTTTATTTTTTTGTCTGTGAACGGACTCCTAATAGAGGGCCATGGCGGTGCTGAGCTCACTTCAAATAGAAATTGCCGATGCCGCCTCTAAAGGTCGATCTCTACTCTTTTAATCCTTGATGTGAATCCAGCTTCAATACTGACTTTTGATTTAGAAACCCCAAAGTGTTTCGCCAGCAAAGCAATCAGACCTTCGTTGGCAGCGCCGTCAACGGCCCGCTGAGGCAAAAACGCAGTTAGTGAACCGTCATCATTTGTCTCGATAAGCGGGCCCTTTTTTGAGCCCGGCTTGGCAGTGACGATTACGCGCATGAATTAAATCTAGACTGGTTCAATGAGCAAAACTTATCGCGGCTACACCTTTGAGCAGGTAGCGAAGACAATCGACCATTCAATTCTGAAGCCAGATTTCGTCACCCGAGACATCGAAGAGGGATGCGCTTTGGCCCTCAAATATGACGTTGCAACCGTGTGCATTCGACCAATGGATGTCGCGCTAACCGCCAAACTATTGGCAGGCAGCGACGTAAAGGTCGCCACCGTAATTGGTTTTCCGCATGGCACCACAACCACTGTCGCCAAGGTCGCTGAGGCCATTGACGCCATCAGAAACGGTGCTGTTGAGCTCGACATGGTTTTGAACATCTCAGCATTGCTTTCAGGTGACTTTGAGTTGGTCGAGCGCGACATCCGTGCCGTTGTCGAGGCCTCTAAAGAGACCCTGCCTGAGGTTTCAATCAAGGTTATTTTTGAAACCGCCTATCTCGATGACGCTTTGATCGTCAAGGCATGTCAGTTGACCGAATCGGCGGGCGCTGACTATGTCAAAACTTCAACCGGTTTTGCTCACGAGGGTGCAACTCTGCACAACGTTCAGCTCATGAAGAAGACTGTTGGCGACCGCCTAAAGGTCAAGTCATCAGGTGGCGTCAAGACTCTAGACCAACTTCTTGACTACATGGATGCTGGCGTCACTCGCTCTGGCTGCTCGGCGACTGCGGCAGTTCTTGAAGAGTTTCTGCAAAAGGCCATCTAACTATGACCGTGGTTGATCCGCGCACAATCAGCCGACCTCATGTTTGGTTGCCGGCTGCGGATTCTTCGACCGCCCAAACGCTGTTTCTGCTTCACGGCACTGGGGCAGACGAGCACGATCTAATCAATTTGGGTCGCGCATTGAACCCCGAGGCTAACCTACTTTCGGTTCGCGGCCTGGTGGTTGCCGATGGCATGGCTCGTTTCTTTATGCGCTTCGAAGACGGCAGTTTTGACGAGACCGGAATCGTACGCAATGCCGACGAGCTTGCCTCGTTTTTGGCAGATGCTGCACGCGCTTATGGATTCGATGCAAATCGCGTGGTCGCTGTCGGGTTTTCTAATGGTGCAAATGCGGCTGGTTCTTTGCTCTTGTGTCACCCAGAGGCCGTTTGCGCGGTTGCTGCGTTCGGAACCACCAAGAGTTTCGTCTCGACCGATCAAGCACTTAGAGGGGGCCTGCCGGATCTTTCAGGAAAAACCGTCTGGATCGCCAATGGCGCAACCGATGGCTATTCGCCCAGTGCTAAGACGCAAGCGATGGTTCATGAATTTGAGCAACTGGGTGCCAGTGTCGAGCTAATGGTGCACCCCGGTGGTCACCTGATCGTGATGGATCACGTTCAGGCAATCGCTCAGGCTATTCGTTCGCTGTAGCTAACTCCGGCCTCTTTCTGCTTGACCCACTGGGACCAGAGGTCACGTAAATCCCAGGCGTTTTCGGCCATTATTGACACCCCCTTGACCCCGGTGCGCCGAGTTTTGCCAGAAACCAGCAAAAGTTTGTTGTTGAACAGAATGCGACTGCTTCTTTGTTGCGCTTCTTCGAAGAAGGTTGCGTCGCTGCAGCCATGACCGTCGTCTAGCGTCAAGAAAACCACTCGTTTTCCTGAGCGCATCGGGGGAGTCTGAGTAGCAACTCGAACTCCGGCAACTAGGACATCGGTTTTGCTTCTAAGCCCAACCAGTTCATCGCTTCGAATAACGCCCATCTCATCGAGCATTGGCTTAAAGCTGTCGAGAATGTGCCCAGAGATGTCTAACTTGGTGATTGCGATCTCAGCTTCGACTCGTTCGACGCTGCTCAAATCAGGGTTTCCGGTGGGCAGTGAATCTAGAACTGAAAAATCTAAAACAGTCTGCGAAGCCAAGCTCTTTGGTCGAGTTTTTATGGCGTTCAGTTGCCTGACTCGAGCCAGAATGTTTCCTCGAGAGAGCGGATCTGCCGAAGTGCTAAGCCCAACCAATGAATCGAATGCACCAACTGTCGCGAGGTGTTCGAGTGACCTTCTAGAAGGCTTGGCACGCAGATAGAAATCAGGCAGGTCAACAAATGGCTGCTCGGCGATTATTCGCTCTACCTCGGCATCGCTGATTCCTTGGATGTCGGTCAGCGCCATGCGCACGCCGACGCCGTGCTCGGTTTTTTCGGTGCGGTATTCATTGCTCGATCGGTTCACGTCAATCGGTAGTATCGACACCCCAAGTCGTCGCGCTTCGGCAAGCAAAAGGCGCTTCGGATACATGCCCGGGTCGTGGGTGAATAAACCAGCCATGAATTCGGTGGGGTAGTGAGTCTTTAGCCAAGCGCTTTGATAGGTAGGTAGTGCAAATGCGGCACCGTGGGCTTTGCAGAAACCAAAACTGCTGAAGCCCTCGATGACGTTCCAGACTTTTTGGATGACCTCATTCGAATAGCCATTTTTAGCCGATTCGACCCTAAAGAACTTTTCGATCTCTGGCTTGATCCGAGGCTTTTCTAGCGATCTGCGCATTTCATCGGCTTTAGCTAACGAACACTTGGTCATGGTGTGCAAGATTCGAATAACGTGTTCGTGAAAAATGACCACACCGAATGTCTCTTTTAGAATCGGCTCGAGGTCGGGGTGAATGTAGTCGGCTTTGGCGAAGCCGTGTCGACCATCTAGGTAGGGGGCAATCATGTTGCCCTTCATCGGCCCGGGTCTAAATAGCGAGATCTGAATGGTGAGGTCATTGAATTCAGTTGGTTGATGCTTGCCGGTTAGTTCGCGTTGCCCCGGGCTTTCAATTTGAAAGATACCCAGGGTGTTTGTGGTTCGAATCGCCTTGAAAGTCGCAGCATCATCTCGGGGCACATTGTCTAGATCGATTGTTATTCCGCTGACCCGCTGAGCTTCTCGAACCGCATAGGCCATTGCGCTCTGCATGCGCACGCCCAAGATGTCTAGCTTCAGAAAGCCCATCGGATCCATGTCGTCTTTGTCGAACTGGCTCATTGGCAGACCCATGCCGCTGATTTCGACAGGGGTGAGGTTCAGCAGGTTCGAATCGCCCAAAATAACGCCGCAGGGGTGCATTGATATGTGTCGGGGCAGCCGATCTAGCCGCTCGGTTATGTCGACCAGAAGGTTCATTTTGCGGTCGGTTTCTACGGCGGCAGCAAAATCAGCCAGCTCTGGCTTGACCGCAAGGGCGCCTCTAAAACTGCGCGCACTAAACCGCCACATGCTTTTGGCGATCTCATCTATTTGATCCTCGGCTAACCCCATTGCCATACCTGAGTCGCGCATGGCTCCGCGGCCCTGATATTTGCTCTGCATCGACAGCAGTGTGACCCGGCTGCTGCCGTAGCGCTTGAAAACCGCCCGATAGATATCGTGCCTGCGGGCAGATTCAACATCAATATCGATGTCGGGCAAGCTGCTTCGTTCAGTGCTTAAGAATCTCTCAAAAAGCAGTTCGTGTTCAATCGGATCGACGCCACTAATGCCAATCAGATAATTGAGCAGCGATCCTGCGCCCGAGCCACGCGCCTGACTGCGTATGCCCATGTCTCTGATCATTTGAGCTACGTCTGCCACGGTCAAAAAGTAGGTGGCAAAACCAAGCTGATTCACAGTGATCAGCTCTTTAGAGAGTCGGTGCAGCACCTGATTCTTGAGCGAACTGTTGGCGCCGGGGTAGTAGCGGTCGATGCCGGCATGAGCTTTTTGCCAAAGAACTTCAAACGGGTTGCCGTCGATCCCGAGAATTGATTTTTCGGGAGTTTTTGGCCTGCCCCAATCACAGTCACTAACCGGATCTAATCGACAGCGATCGGCCAACCTGGCGGTGGTGGTTAGAAGTTGCTGCGCGCGCTCTTTGGTATCGCAGATTTCGGCGGCTAATTCCTGCATCAGGCTGGTTGGCTTTAACCAAGCCTGGGCGTTGGGTTGCGGTTCAAAAAATCCGAGTGGTTCTAGGTGTCGGGCTGAATCTAAAACATCGGCGGTTAGCGCATCGTCAGGCTCTAGGTATCTCACGGCGTTGGTCAGCACCGCAGGCACTTTATGCGAATCAGCCAGCTGCAAAAAAAGCTTTGCTTGAGCTGTTGAAAATCTAGACTTGGGTTCAGTCAGGTGGCTAACCACCTCGATTGCCAAGCTGCCCGGCCTCTTGAATAGCTGAAGCCATTCGCTTAGCTGAGATTCGATTGATGAGCTGGATCCTGCCTGGGGTGAATCGCCGAGGTTTGACTGCGGCCCGAGCAGAATTGTGCCACCACCTTGCTGCATAAGTTTGGCCAGGGTGCGCCTTTCGATGGCAACCGCCGCCTGCTTGTTTTGTTTGGCGGCCGCCGAAACGACCTGGCACAAAACCGACCAGCCCAAACCCTTTGTTTGCCCGTGACAGAGAAGGGTCACGCGACCCAGTGATTTGCCAAAATCAAGCACCTCTAGCTCGACCCCGACGATTGGGTCTAGACCTAACTGAACACAGGCGCCGATGTGCTTAACCGCGCCATAGAGCCCGTTGCGATCGGTTATGGCCAGCGCATCGAAACCCATTGCCCGGGCAGCCTCGACCATGATTTCTGGTCGCGTGACCCCGTAGTGCGCCGAAAAAGCAGATGCCACGTGAAGGTGAACAAAAGAGGTCATGGCTAATCGATAGTGCGCAGCAGTTGCCAGCTGCCCGAGTCGTGCTGGTCTTGAATGTGAGCCAGTTCGAAACCCGGTTGATTTCGTGCCGGCATCTTTGGTTCTGCGGTTAGCTCTTGAGCAACCAGTCTCCACATTTCTATTTCGAGCAGGTGAGCACCGATGCCGCGCTGCACGCTCTTGGCATCTAGCCACCAGTTACGTCTAGAAAACCAGCGCACCGGATCTTCGGAAACCAGAAAATTCCGATTGCGCCAAGTAAACCCGGCGGGCCGACCTGATTCGTCGGTAAACACCCGAACCGTTTCGTCGATCTGCATATTCACCCCATCTAAATCAGCACCCGTTAGGGTGCCTTATTCGAACATTTGTTCGAATGTTAAGAGTGTATGAGATACCTACGACATTGCAAATTAAAGGAAGCAGAACGCTACAAAAACGCTAAATAGCCTTGATTAGCTCTGGTGAATTATTGCGAACCGAACCAACGGCCTGATCAACTGGATAGAACTCAGCCTCGGCAGCAACCTGATCGGATTCGCGTGCAACCGCTTCAAGCAGATCGCTGTCACCCTCGATGTGCGGATCGATCCAGGCATCAAAAGTCTCAGGGGTTAGCAGAACTGGATTTCGATCGTGAATGTGAGCCAACTCAGGTGATGAATCTTTAGTCAGGGTAGTGGCTGAAAGCAACCATCGATCCGGGTCATTGTCAGCCTTGGCCGGGTCACGCCACCACTCATAAAGGCCGGCCAAAGCGAACATGCCATCCGTGCCCGCATTGACATAGAACGGCTGCTTGGTGCCATCTGAATTCACGTGCCATTCGAAATAACCCGAAGCCGGAATAACGCAGCGACGACGAACCACCGCGTCTTTGAAAGAAGGCTTTTCGAGAATGCTTTCAATTCGGCCATTGATCAGCGGCGCTCCAGAAGAGGGACCGTCTTTGCTCCAACGCGGCACCAAACCCCATCGCGCCGAATGAATCTCTCGATTCAGCTCGCCAAGGGGTGCGCCAACCTCATCTTTTTCAAATGAACGGTCAACGATGATCGCAATCTGCTGAGTGGGGGCAATGTTAAAACTAGGCCCAGGGATGTTGCCGACAATCTCATCAGCTTCAAAAATGGTCAGAATCTCGCCAACGGTCTTTGCCACTACGAAACGACCGCACATTAGCTACGGTCTTCTGCATTTGAATCAGGCAAAATCTCGGTTCCTCCGGCAATAGAAGCCACAGAGGCCTCGCCTGCCGCTATAAGAAGCTCAGCTTTTCGTTCAAGCCGCTTCTTGCCAAAGTGAATCAAAACAGCAAAAGCAATCGCCAAAACGGCAAAAATCAAACCACCAAATTTGAGAGAGCTGGCTAATTGTTCGTATGCGCCGCGGGCAATGTAGCCAACCCCGACGTAGGCGCTAGCCCAGATAGCGCAAGCGGCAACTGTCCAGCGAATAAAAACCCGATATTTCATGCGAGTCATACCGGCGGTAACCGGAACAAGAGAGTGCAGAACTGGCAAGAATCGAGAGATTCCGACAGCTAGGCCGCCACGGGTTTCAACGAAAGTATCAGCCAGTTGCCAATTAGACTCACCAAGCTTCTGGCCAAGTTTGCTGAATCGAATCTTCTCGCCAAAGAGGCGACCAATTAAAAAGCCAAGACTCTCGCCAATTAGCGACCCGAGCAGAACTGCGCCAAGAAGAAAGCCAAAGTCGGGCAGGTTTTCGACCGCCGTCGAAGCGACAATTACAACAGTGTCGCCCGGAATAACCAAGCCAACAAATAGCGATGTCTCTAGCATTATGGCTAGCCCAGCGAGTGAAATTCGCAACCATGGGTCGACAGACTGAACCGTTTCGATTACCCAATTGATGATTTCATTCACGGTTCAAATCTTTTCATGAAATAAGTGGACCAAGGGAACTAACGCGTCGGAGCACACAGGAAAAGAATTATCGAATTGACCTAGCCAGAAGCCGAAGTCGCTTAGAGAACGACTCAAAATACTTTGGCTGACCGACAGGGTCTTTCAAGTCAATCCAGTCGGTCACCAGGCGAATTCCCTGAAGCGAGCTCAATGACCAGATTTCAAGACCGACCAAGTCGTCTGGTTTCGCACTTTCAAGTCGGGTTTCAATCCCCATGGATTCAGCAACCTCAAATACTTTTTTGCGAGTGATGCTGTCGAGCCAGGCAATGTCTGGACCCGAGGAGCATAAGACGCCGTTGCGCCACCAAACCAGCGAGCTCAAGGCACCTTCAGCAATAAAACCTTGGGCGTCAAGAATTACCGCTTCATCGGCACCGTGCATTTGAGCCGCCCGTCGCATTTGCATGCCGAGACTTAAATCGGGACCCTTCACGGTTGGATTAGTCCTTGGATCAGATTCCGGGTAGCTCCAAAGAATTGCAGTTGGATGCAAGGCTGGTGACTCGCGAAGCCTCAGGTAAAGCCGCGAACCGGGCAGCTCTTCAGCGTGCAATTCAATTCGCGGAAACCATGAACCGGAAAGCGGAATAGCGTCGCGAACCGCGCTTAGAAACTTAGGCACCTGATCTGCCGACTCGGCATCCATCTGTTTCACCCACAAGGTGAAACGATCGAAGTGAGCCTCGAGGTCTCGAACTTTTCCATCCTCAACCAGCCACGAGTCAGCGACTGCAAGCTTCACTTCTGATCCGGCCTCGCCAATACGCGAAATAAGTTGACCATCTTCAAAGCAGAAGAACTCGCCAAATTCAGGCATTTTTCTTCCTTTCAAGGTCGGTCTAATCTATAGATTACGGCTTAAGAGCGGGCTCAAAATCCCAGTCATCTGGCGCGGACACGAAAGGTTGCTAATTGCAGTTATTTTCAGCAACCCTGCGCGGTTGGGTGCATCCGGCCGATGCCTTCATTCTGCTGCACGAAGGCAACGAAAATTCCTTTTGGCTCGATCGCGAGAATCATCCGACACAGGCGTTTAGTGTCATTGGTTCGGGCGGTCAGGTTCATTTCGGTGATGATCTAGCGAATTTGCAAAACGAGTTAACTATTTCGGGCGACATTGGCTCGCAACTTGATCTTCCATTCGATTGGCGTCCAGGCCTAGTTGGATTTGTTGAATTCGAAGGTGGTTACCGGTTCTTGGCTGTCGACCGAGCAATGGTGTTCGATCACAAAAACCGACACATGTATTTCTTAGGCGCTTTTGAAAATGAGAATGAATTTGAGCAATGGCATCACGCTGGCCTGCTGAGACTTGGATTAGCTGGTGGCCAGGTTGCGCAGTATTTAGTGCGCACCGATAAGAATTTGGGCGCAACTGAAGAGGCGACACTTAGGCACACCCCGCAGAGCTATTTGAGTCTGATCGAGTCGGCACAGAGATCGATTGCAGCCGGTGATGTTTATCAACTCTGCTTGACCAATCAACTGCAAACCAAGACGAATCTTGACCCGCTTTCGGTTTATTTGAAGCTTAGAAAGTCACATGCCGCGCCTTACGCCGCTTATCTGCAGTTTGGCGACACAGCGGTGGTTTCAATCTCGCCAGAGCAGTTTCTGCGAGTGTCAAGCAGTGGCCTGCTCAGCAGCAAGCCAATCAAGGGCACCAGACCGCGAAGCCATGATTTCGAGGCCGATGACGCAATCGCTATCGAATTGCTCAACAACTCTAAAGAGCGCTCAGAAAACTTGATGATTGTTGACCTGATGCGCAACGATTTCTCGGTGGTTTCAGAGGCCGATTCGGTAACTGTGACCAAGCTTTTCGAAATCGAAAGCTACTCAACCGTTCATCAGCTAGTCAGCACTATTGAGAGTCAGCTGAAAGAAGAATCAAACGCAATCGATGCCCTTCGAGCCTGTTTTCCGGGCGGCTCTATGACTGGCGCACCTAAACCGAGGGCTATCGAAATAATTCAAGACCTCGAGGGTGGCCCGCGAGGAATTTATTCCGGCGCACTCGGCTATCTGGGTGCCGATGGTTCAGCTGAGTTCGGCATGATCATCCGAACCCTGATTTTTCAACGCACAGACGAAGGGCACGATGTCTCGCTCGGCATCGGCGGTGGCATAACCATCGATTCTGAACCTGCAGCTGAATTGGCCGAGACAGAATTGAAGGCAAAAGCCCTGCTGGATGCCCTCGGCGTGGCATCGCCGTGGCGTTAATTGGTAACCTTTACAGAATGACCGAGCAAAATAATTCAGCCGCTGCAGAGCGCGAATACGACATTCGTGCGATTCAAGAAAAGTGGCTTCCGGTATGGGACGACCTAAAGCCGTTTGACTCGGGAAACCCAAGCGACACCAGACCAAAGAAGTATGTCCTCGACATGTTTCCTTACCCATCGGGTGACCTGCACATGGGTCACGGCGAGGCTTATGCACTCGGTGATGTCATCTCTCGCTATTGGGTTCAAAAAGGCTTCAACGTCATGCACCCAATCGGCTGGGATTCATTTGGCTTGCCAGCTGAAAATGCCGCTATCAAACGTGGTCTAGACCCTCGTGGCTGGACCTACGACAACATTGCTCAACAGCGTGCATCAATGCGTCGATACGCGTGTTCATTTGACTGGGATCGCGTTCTGGTCACTTCAGATTCGATGTATTACCGCTGGAACCAGTGGCTGTTCCTTGAGTTCTATAACAAGGGATTGGCATATCGCAAGAACTCAAATGTCAACTGGTGTCCAAGTTGCCAGACTGTTTTGGCAAACGAGCAGGTTGTTCAGGGTCTTTGCGAGCGATGCGACAGCCTGGTCACTAAAAAGGCGCTGACTCAGTGGTATTTCAAGGTCACCGACTATGCCGACCGCTTGCTTGACGACCTAGACACCCTTGAAGGCAACTGGCCTCATAAAGTTTTGACGATGCAGCGCAACTGGATCGGCCGTTCGTACGGTGCTGACGTTGATTTTGAAATCGAAGGGCGCAACGAGCCAGTTACCGTTTTCACCACCCGCCCTGACACGCTTTTCGGCGCTACCTTTATGGTTGTTGCGGCTGACAGCGCTTTGGCGGCCGAGCTAGTTGAAGATTCAGGATCTGAAATCAAAGCTGAGTTTTCCGCCTATCTAGAAATGGTGAAACAGTCGAATGATATCGAGCGTCTAGCCACTGATCGCCCAAAGACCGGTGTTTTCACTGGCCGTTTTGCTATCAACCCAATTAACGGTGAGCGACTAGCGATTTGGGTTTCTGACTATGTGCTAGCCGATTATGGTCACGGTGCAATCATGGCCGTTCCGGCTCACGATCAGCGCGACTTTGATTTTGCTAAGGCAATGAGTCTGCCAATTAAGCAGGTTGTTGAGGTTGCCACCGAAGACGGTTCAAGCAGCGATCCAGCGGTCACTGGCGTTCCAACTACGGGTGACGGAGTGATGGTCAACTCTGGCCCTCTAAACGGGCTTCGTAAAGCCGAGGCCATTGATGCAGCGGTTGAGCTTTTAGCCAAGTCTGGCAAGGGCAAGAAGACTAAGAACTTCCGTCTGCGTGACTGGCTAATATCACGTCAGCGCTATTGGGGAACTCCCATTCCGATCATCCACTGCGATGACTGTGGTGAAGTGCCAGTTCCGGCTAATCAGCTTCCGGTTGAGTTGCCTTCGGCCGAGGGGCTAGATCTAAAGCCAAAGGGCACCTCGCCACTTGGCGGTGCTGCCGACTGGGTGAATGTCACCTGCCCTAATTGTGCTAAACCGGCTAAGCGCGATACCGACACAATGGATACTTTCGTTGACTCGTCATGGTATTTCTTGCGCTACTTGTCACCGAACTCAACCACTGAAGCTTTCCCTAAAGAGGCAGCTCGCGATTGGGCCCCGGTTGACCAGTATGTCGGCGGTGTGACCCACGCAATTTTGCATCTGCTTTACGCACGTTTCTTCACAAAGGTGCTGCACGACCTAGGTCACATTGATTTCGAAGAGCCATTTACCAGACTGTTAAACCAGGGAATGGTTTTGATGGATGGCTCGGCAATGTCGAAGTCACGCGGGAATCTAGTGCGTCTGTCTGAGCAGCTTGACGAGCACGGTGTAGATGCAATTCGTCTGACCATGGCATTCGCTGGCCCTCCTGAAGATGACATCGACTGGGCAGATGTTTCGCCGGGTGGCTCGGCCAAATTCTTGGCTCGTGCCTGGCGTGCAGCAAATGACGTTTCTTCAGCGACTATGGTTGATTTCACTTCAGGCAATAAAGAATTGCGCAAAGCAACCCATACTTTCTTGCGTGACTTCACGGCTGCAATTGAAGGTTTCAAATTCAACGTTGGTGTCGCAAAGCTAATGGAGCTCGTCAACGCACTACGTAAGGGCATCGACGGTTCAGCTGGTCCAGCTGATCCGGCTGTGCGCGAAGCTGCCGAGGTTGTTGCTAAAGCACTTTCGCTATTCGCGCCATACACTGCCGAAGATATGTGGGCACTGCTCGGGCACCAGCCTGGTGTCGCGCTAGCGGGCCTGCAAGAAGCAGATACAAGTTTGCTTGTTGAGAGCTCAACCGTTGCAATTGCTCAGGTTGACGGCAAGGTTCGCGACAAGTTTGACGTTCCAATCGACATTTCTGAAGGCGAACTTCGTGAGATGGCTATGTCTTCAGAAGCAATCAAACGCGCTATCGGCGACAAAGAAATCGCCAACGTTATTGTGCGTGCACCAAAGTTGGTAAACATCGCCACAAAATAGAAGTTGACGCAAAAACTGTATGTTTTTGCACAGTTTGAGCTAATTTGCCCCGAATGAGTTCGGGGCTTTTTAGTTTTGCTGGATGAGTCAAATCATCGCGTCAATAAAGCCGATACTGACCGGCGCAAAAACCTTCAACAAGAAGCTGGCCCTGGCACTTTTGGGCGTGGTCGCTCTGGCTGCGTTTTTGATTAGTAGTGCATTCTCTGCCGCCTCAGGCGATGCTCTTCAATCTGGCCCAGAAGAATCGACGAGTTCAATTGAAGCCAGTGCAACACCCAGCGGCAACACGGCACCTCAAATTCAAGAGCCGAGTGTTTATGTGCACCTAGTTGGCGAAGTGCGCGATCCGGGTCTCTATTCAGTCGAGTCAGGTGCTCGGTTAATCGATGCAATTATTCAGGCCGGTGGCTTCACAGCTAGAGCTGATGAATCAAGCGTCAATCTGGCCAGAATTCTCACTGACGGCGAGCAGATATTTGTTCTCAAACGTGGGGCTGTCTCTAATACAGCAAGCATCGGGGGAGTCAGGTCTTCAGGCACTCCTCAATCAGCGCAAATTAGCCTCAACCGAGGTTCGCAAGCCGAGCTTGAGCAGCTGCCGGGGGTGGGGCCAACTCTCGCGCAGCGAATCATTGATTGGCGAACTGCCAACGGCGGCTTCAAGAGCAAGACTGACCTGCAAAATGTTGCTGGCATCGGCGACAAAATGTTTGCCGCAATCGAAGGGCAGGTCACTCTTTGATTGTCTGGGGCATCGGCCTAGCCTTGTGGGCGGCGCTATTGGTTTGGTTCCCCAAGATTCCTTATGCATCGCTTGCCGATATTGAATTTCTCCCGATTATTCAGTCAATTCGAACTGCCTTTGAGAAAACAAATGTCGGGGCTTCGGGCGACTCCCAAGCCCTAGTCTCTGGGCTGTCTATCGGAGATGATTTAAAACTCGCTGAATCCACTCAGATAGCCATGCAGACTGTCGGGCTTTCGCATTTGACCGCTGTGTCTGGGGCTAATTGTGCAATTGTGATTTCTCTGGTTTATCTTGCACTCAAGAGGCTGTCAATTAGCCGCTTGATTCGTGCAGGTCTGGCTAGTGCCGCTTTGGTCTGCTACGTGCTTCTGGTTGGCCCGGAACCAAGTGTTCTTCGATCTGCAACCATGACTCTGGTTGTTTTGTGGGCAGTTGCTGCTGGTCGACAAAATTCAGCCTTGAGCGCTCTTGGGGCATGCGTCGTCATGCTTCTGGTCGCAGACCCCAAACTTTCAGCTAACCTCGGGTTTGCGCTTTCGGTATCGGCAACCGTTGGCATTCTCGTTCTTGCGCCTAAAGTCTCAGAATTCCTATCTAAACAACTACCCGCTTGGCTTTCGATTCCTATGGCAGTGTCGTTTTCTGCGCAGATTGCTTGCTGGCCAGTCTTGCTGTTTATTCAAGAAGGCGTATCCACCTACTCACTGTTTGCAAACCTCTTAGTCGAGCCTCTCGTTGCGCCGATCACAATTCTTGGCTTATTAGCCTGCCTTCTTGCGATTCCCTTTCCATTAATTGCGCAGGCACTTTGCTGGATGGCATCGCTTTTTGCTTGGCCGATTGCCGCTGTCGCAAATTACTTTTACGACCAGCCTTTTTCTACGTTTCTATGGCCTGGTGGGTTGACTGGGGTGGTGGCCGCCGGCACGGTTGTTGCACTTGTTGTTTATTTCTTTAGATCTGTGAACCTAAGGCGTCGACGTATAACCTTGGCAGCTATTCTGGCGGTTGGGGCAGTCTTCTTTGGCTCTAATTCTGCTGTTGTCACGAGAACAGTGACCTGGGCGCGCGGTGATTGGAACGTGGTCGCCTGCGATGTGGGTCAGGGTGATGCCTTAGTGATCAGGGATGCCGGAGTCATTGCCTTAATCGACGTCGGAAAAACTCCGAAACTCATTGACCAATGCCTGGATGAACTCGGCATAAGTCGAATCGATCTACTGGTTCTCACACACTATGACTTCGATCACGTAGGTGGGCTTGGTGGGGCAATATCGAATCGAAAAGTCGGGGCCGCTTTGCTGACGGCTTTCAGAGATGACCGCCCAGCCAAGTTGGCAATTGATCAAGCGCTTTTGAGCAAGAACATCCCAATTCACCGAGCGTCAATCGGTCAGCATGGCTCGCTCGGAGGGTTGCAATGGCGAGTGCTGAATGCAGACGGCATAGGCGTTCACCCTGAAGACTCTAATGACGCCAGCACCGTGATGCACTTTGCCGGAACTGAGTTTGATTTGCTGACTATGGCCGACTCTGGCGAGCGTGCTCAGCAGCGAATAGCGCGCCATCTCGGCAACTGGGTGGCAAGAAAATCGCCGTTGATACTGAAGGTTTCTCACCACGGTTCGGCTGACCAGTATGCCGAGCTCACAGAGGCCCTCAAACCCAGCTTTTCAATCGTCTCTGTTGGTGCAAAGAATAGCTATGGTCACCCGACAGACCGCACGCTGGCACTGCTGCGGCGGGTGGGCTCGAAGGTCCTGCGAACCGATTTGCTGGGATCAATTGCACTTGACACTTCAACATCGGCAGAGGGGCAAATAACGGTCAAATTGCTTGCCTCAGGCTAATCAGGGCCTTGGGTTCTTCAGGCTAGGCTTTAGCGGTGAGCAAGGCAAAAATCATTGATTGGCGGGCGGCTACACCTGCTCCGGTGGTTTTTATTTCAGGCGGTGAAGAATATCTAGCTTCACGTGCCATTCGATCGATTCGCGAGCAGCTCAAGCAGGTCGACGAAGCCCTAGAGTTTCACGAAGTGAACGCCGCCGATTATCAATCCGGCCAACTACTAAATCTGACCAGCCCATCGCTGTTTGCCGAACCTAGGTTAGTCGTGGTTTCTGGTGTCGAAAAATGCTCGGACGCATTCATTGAAGACGGCATTCAATATCTTTCGCAGCCCACCGATGAAACCTGCGTAATCATCCGCCATAACGGTTCTTCAGTTAGAGGCAAGAAGCTGATCGAGTCACTTCGAGCCAGTTCAATCACAATCGAATTGCCGTGCCTCGAAATAAAGAAGGATGCTGAGCGGGTTGCCTTTGTTCAGGCTGAATTCAAAGCTGCAAACCGTCAAATAACAGTTGGCGCAGTTAGAGCGCTGCTAGACGCTTTCGCTGATGACTTGGCCGAACTTGCCAGCGCATGCTCGCAGTTGCTGCAAGACAATGCCGAACAAATTACCGATGCAATCGTTGAGCGTTATTACGGCGGGCGAGTTGAAACTAACGCATTCAAGGTAGCTGACGCGGCTTTTGCCGGCCAAACCGGTGCCGCCTTGGCCCTGTTGCGCCACGCTTTAGCTACGGGAGCCGATCCGGTTCCGATGGTCGCCGCTCTTTCAATGAAGGTAAGGCAGCTGGCTAAGTTGCACTCAAACCGCGCAGCATCTCCGCAATCTCTAGGTATGGCTCCTTGGCAACTCGATCGCGCGCGCAAAGATTTGGTGGGTTGGAGCGAAGAAGGCCTCGCTGCAGCCATCCAGGCAGTTGCAACGGCCGACGCGGCGGCCAAGGGTGCCGAGCGCGATCCCGTTTTTGCACTCGAAAAACTCGTGCAACTTTTGGCTTCGAAGGGGGAGCAGTCTTTTGGCTAAAAAAAGTCTTTTGTTTAGTTGGCTGGCTCTGGTTCTGTTATCGCTGGTTATGCGACCACCCCTTACCGGGGTGGGGGCGCTTTTGCCTGAAATCAAAGAGTCACTTGCACTCGAAGCCTGGCAGGTTAGCCTTATTGCCGCCTTGCCGGTATTGCTGTTTGGTTTTGGCGCATTCTTCAGCCCGCTGCTGGTGCGAGTATTTGGCCTAAATCGGTCAGTATTTCTACTCACCATCGTGATTGCGGTCGGTCTCGCTGTTCGCATTTCCGGTGAGTTCACAATTTTTGCGTTGGGTACTTTGGCTATCGGTTTCGCCATTGCCGTCAACAACGTCTTGCTTCCGAGTTTCGTACGCAATGAGTTTCCGGCAGCTGTTCCAATGGCGACCGGTGCCTATGCGGCTATCTTTGGCGTCGCTGCGTCGATCGCAGCAGCAGTCGCAGTGCCTCTTGGTGATTCATTTGGATCGTGGCGCATCTCACTACTAGCTTGGCTTCCCGTCGCGCTGCTGGCGGCATTGGCTTGGCTGCGCTTTGCCAAGCAAGACTCCAATCGTGGGCAGGTTAGCTCAGGCGATTTCAAAGCTGAAAGAAACGCAGTTCTTCGTTCAGGCCTCGGCTGGTCAATCATTTGCTTTTTTGCGCTTCAGTCAGCTGGTTTCTATCTAGTTCTAAATTGGCTCGCCTCGATGCTGCGCGATTTCGGTTTTTCGGCAGTTGACGCCGGCAACATGCTGGCGGTCACAACCTTCATCGGCGTCCCGTTCTCGCTAATAGCGAGTTACTTTTTCACACGGATGAAGAGCCTCGCCTGGCTGGCCGTGGGCGTGAGTCTGGTCACCGCTCTCGGCTATGCGTTCCTGCTTGCTTCACCAAACCTTGCTATAGCCGGTTGCATTCTTATCGGACTAGGCCAGGCCACCACATTTCCGATGTCGCTTTCGTTTATTTCAACTCGCGCGGCAAATCACGTGCAGACCACGCAGCTTTCAACCTTGGCCCAGGGGATTGGCTATTTGATCGCGGCAACCTTCACGTTTGCAATCGGTGCACTGCGCGAAGCTTCAGGTTCATGGACATCTGGTCTATTGCTAGTGCTGGTAGCAACCTGCGTGCAGACAGTTGCCGGTTTCATTGCTGGCCGACCGGGGCACATTCACGCTGCTAAATAAAGGCCGGCAACAAACTTTCACTTATACAAAAAACCCGCCAACTTTAGTCGGCGGGTTTTTTATAAATCTTTAGAGAGCTGAAGCTTTCTTCGCGATTGAAGACTTGCGGTTAGCGGCCTGGTTCTTGTGGATTACTCCCTTTGAAACTGCCTTGTCTAGCTTCTTGTTTGCTAGAGCAACAGCTGCTGCTGCCTTTGCCTTGTCTCCGGTTGCTACTGCCTCACGAGCGGCACGAACAGCGGTCTTTAGCTCGCTCTTTACGGCCTTGTTGCGCTCGGTAGCCTTTGCGTTGGTTAGAACGCGCTTGATCTGTGACTTGATGTTTGCCATGTTTCACTTTCTTATTTGCACGACCGCTTCAGCGGGCGCACGGAACAAATTCAAAACTTGTGTGGGATTTGGATGGAGACACTCATCCGTATCGACCCTTTATGCTACCAGCGCAATCCTGCTATAGGCAAGCTTGAACCGAAAAAACCACGCCGGCTGTGCGAGAATGATTTGACTCGCGCACGAGTCCCCAATTCTTTTAGAGGTAATTTTGTCGCCACGCGCTTTAAAACGGCTAGAGCCAGCCAAGACCAATCCGGCGCAAATTCGCAATTTCTGCATCATCGCTCACATTGATCATGGCAAGTCAACTTTGGCCGACCGCATGCTGCAGCTCACCGGCATCGTCGATGACCGCTCAATGCGAGCCCAATACCTAGACCGCATGGATATCGAGCGAGAGCGCGGAATCACCATCAAATCGCAGGCTGTTCGCATGCCATGGGAGTTAGAGGGTCAGACCTACGCGCTAAACATGATTGACACCCCGGGGCACGTTGACTTTACTTACGAGGTTTCACGCTCTCTAGCTGCCTGCGAAGGCGCGGTTTTGCTAGTTGACGCCGCACAGGGCATCGAAGCTCAGACTCTAGCCAACCTTTATCTAGCGATGGAGAACGACCTCACCATCATCCCGGTTTTGAACAAAATCGACCTGCCAGCGGCACAGCCTGAGAAGTATGCCGAAGAGCTCGCCAACCTAATCGGCGGCAACCCAGAAGACTGCTTGCGCGTCTCTGGAAAGACCGGCATGGGTGTCGACATTTTGCTTGACAAGATCGTCAACACTATTCCGGCACCGGTTGGCAACCCAGATGCCCCGGCTCGCGCCATGATTTTCGACTCCGTCTATGACAGCTATCGCGGTGTGGTCACCTACATCCGAATGATCGACGGCAAGCTTGCACCGCGCGAAAAGATTCAGATGATGTCAACTCGCGCAGTTCACGAACTACTTGAAATCGGCGTTTCTTCGCCAGAGCCAGAGCCAACCAAGGGTCTTGGCGTTGGTGAAGTTGGCTATTTGATTACCGGCGTAAAAGACGTTCGCCAATCAAAGGTGGGTGACACCGTCACGAATCACCAGCGTCCGGCTACCGAGGCGTTAAAGGGCTACAAAGAGCCGCTTCCAATGGTCTATTCGGGCATCTATCCAATTGATGGCTCAGATTACCCGGCACTTCGTGAGGCGCTCGACAAGCTAAAACTCAGTGATGCCGCTTTGGTTTATGAGCCTGAAACTTCGGTTGCTCTTGGTTTCGGATTCCGCTGTGGATTCTTGGGTCTTTTGCACCTAGAGATTGTGACTGAGCGCCTAGAGCGCGAGTTCGGCCTAGACCTAATCGCAACCGCCCCTTCGGTTATCTATGAAGTGACCATGGAAGACGGAAAAGAAATCACCGTTACCAACCCAAGTGAGTTTCCTACCGGCAAGGTAAAGCAGGTGCTTGAGCCTATGGTTCGAGCAACCGTGCTTATTCCTAAAGATTACGTTGGCGTTGTCATGGAGCTTTGCCAGAGTCGCCGTGGCGTAATGGTTGACATGCAGTACATCGGTGAAGACCGCGTTCAGCTTCGCTATGACCTGCCGCTGGCAGAAATTGTTTTCGACTTCTTCGATCAGCTCAAGAGCAAGACACAGGGCTACGGGTCTCTTGACTACGAAGAAACCGGCCTTGCTGCCGGCGACTTGGTCAAGGTTGACCTGCTTCTTCAGGGCGAGCAAGTTGACGCGTTTAGCGCCATCGTTCACAAAGACAAGGCTTATGCCTACGGAGTGATGATTACCAGCAAGCTTCGCGAATTGATTCCTCGCCAACAGTTTGAGGTGCCAATTCAGGCGGCGGTTGGTTCTCGAATTATCGCGCGTGAGTCAATCCGTGCAATGCGAAAAGACGTTCTTGCCAAGTGTTACGGCGGTGACATCAGCCGAAAGCGCAAGCTTCTCGAGAAGCAAAAAGAAGGTAAGAAGCGCATGAAGATGGTTGGTCGCGTTGAGGTGCCACAAGAAGCATTCATCGCCGCACTTTCGACCGACGCTGATTCAAAGGGCGAGAAGAAGGGCAAGTAGTGGCTGGCCCACTGCCTATCGGCGAGCCGGTGCCTGACTCCGGAGAGCTGCCAAAGCAGGCGCTTATTGGTCGAGACTTGCGGACCCTGCACGCCTATGTGCACATCCCGTTTTGCCGTGTTCGCTGCGGCTATTGCGATTTCAACACCTACACGGCAACTGAACTAAGCGGTGTCAAACAGTCGGATTTCGTTGATGTTCTGATCAAAGAAATTGCACTTTCAAAAGCAATCACCAGCGATGACCGGCCATTTCAAACGGTATTTTTCGGTGGCGGAACCCCAACTCAATTGCCGGCAGCCGACCTGGTTAGGGCGCTTGACGCACTGCGTCAAAGTTTCGGTCTAGCTTCAGGTGCAGAAATAACCACTGAGGCAAATCCAGACAATGTCGATGAGCAATATCTCGAAACCCTTGCCGCCGGTGGCTTCAATCGCATCTCGTTCGGCATGCAATCAGCAGTTCCTAGTGTTTTGGCGACCCTAGAGCGCAGTCACCAGCCAGAAAACGTGCCTACCGCTGTCTCGGCAGCAAAGTCAGTTGGTCTTTCGACTTCGGTCGACCTGATTTATGGCGCACCCGGCGAAACTCTTGAAGAGTGGCAAACCTCACTAACTGCGGCTGTTGAAATGCAGCCCGACCACATTTCTGCCTACTCGTTGATAGTCGAAGATGGCACCAAGCTTGCCCGCCAAATCAGAAGCGGTGAACTAATTGAACCCGACGAAGATTTGCAGGCTGATAAATACGAGCTCGCCGATCAGATTTTGAGCGAGGCCGGTTTTAGCTGGTACGAGGTCAGCAACTGGTCTACAACTGATTCAACTGCATCGCTGCACAACAAGGCCTACTGGCGTGGCCAGGATTGGTGGGGCTATGGCCCCGGAGCGCATAGCCATTTCGGCGGCGTGCGTTGGTGGAATGCGAAGCATCCAAGTGCCTATTCGAGTCGACTGAACGAGGGCAATTCGCCGGCACTGGGCCGTGAAGTGCTCGATCAAGCAACTCGCGATGCTGAGCGTATTCTGCTTGAGATTCGCATCAGCGACGGGCTCGAACTCGACCTGGTCAAACAGATAAACCCAAACTCACCCAAGCTAGTGTCGCAGTTCATTGCAGATGGGTTGATTGACGGGCCATTAGCGTTGCGTGGCAGGTTGGTCTTGACTCTAAAAGGCAGACTGCTCGCTGACTCGCTGGTGCGCCAGATTCTTGAGTGATTTCAGCCTCAGCAGATTAGAATTGGCACTCAAAGGGCAAGACTGCTAAGTGGGTGAAAAGTGATTCCAGAACGAAGCCTCGAGGTTCTGCGAGCGATTGTTAATGACTACATCGAAAGCAACGAGCCGGTAGGTTCAAAATCACTGGTCGAGCGCCACCAGTTCGGCGTTTCAGCTGCCACAATTCGCAACGACATGGCGCTGCTTGAAGACGAAAAACTCATTCACGCACCGCACACTTCAGCCGGTCGCGTGCCCACCGACAAGGGCTATCGCCTGTTCGTCGATCAGCTTCAGCAGGTCAAGCCGCTGAGCTCAGCCGAAAAGACTGTTTTCGAGAATTTTCTTTCTGATTCTGCCGACCTGGATGAAACCCTTAGCCGCGCGGTGCGTTCACTCTCGCAGCTGACAAACCAGGTTGCAATTGTGCAGTACCCAAGCCTTGGCAAGGCCAAGGTGGCAACGGTTGAACTGATCGCCGTTGCTGATACTCGTTTGCTTTTGATTTTGGTCACCGATTCAGCACGAGTGCAACAGCACGTAATCGAGCTAGGGCAGCTGGTAGACCTTGAGTTTGTCACTGAACTCAAATCGCGCCTTTCAGCCATGCTGGTTGGCCAGCCCCTCACTTCGGTCAGCGACCGCTTGAGCGGCTTCATCCAAGGTTTTCAGCTAGACAAGGGCGTTCAAGTTCAGTTGGTAGTTGATGCGCTTCTTGACCAGGTCGATTCTTCGCGCCAAGAGAAGATTCTGCTTGCTGGCACTGCCAATTTGGCTCGTCGCGAAGCAGACTTCGCAGGCAGTCTGCTGCCGGTGCTAGAGGCTATCGATGAACAGGTTGTTTTGCTCAAGCTCTTGGCCGAAATGCAAGACGATGCCAACGGCGTTGCTGTTCGAATTGGCACCGAGAATTCGGTTGCCGGTCTCAGTGGCGCAACAATTTTGGCTAGCGGCTATGAAAACCAGGGCTCTGAGATTGCCAAGGTTGGCCTACTCGGGCCTACTCGCATGAACTATTCGCAAAACATTTCGGCTGTTCGAGCCGTGGCTCGTTATCTAACCCGCGCTCTCAGCAATCAGTAAAGGCAAAAGTGGCAGATCACTACGAAGTACTAGGCGTTTCGCGCGATGCGAGCGAAGACCAGATCAAAAAGGCTTATCGAAAGCTGGCTCGCGAACTGCACCCTGATGTGAACCCTGCCGACGAAGCTCAAGAGCGTTTCAAGTTGGTCACACACGCCTACGAGGTTTTGAGTGACCCAACCGCAAGACGCCAGTATGATTCGGGCGGGGCATCCGGTTTCGGTGGCGATTTTGGTGGCTTCGGCGACATTTTCGACACCTTCTTCGGTGGCGGTTTTGGTGGCGGTCAGCGTGGCCCAAAGTCTCGTCAAGAGCGTGGGCAAGACGCACTTATCCGGGTTGATTTGAACCTGGACGACGTGGTCTTCGGTTGCCAGCGAAGTGTTGAAGTCGACACCGCCGTGTTGTGTCAAACCTGTCAGGGTGATTGTTGCCAGCCAGGCACCGAGCCTTCAATCTGTGACATTTGTCGTGGCTCGGGTCAAATTCAACGCCAGGTGCGCTCGCTTTTGGGCAATGTGGTGACCTCGCAGCCGTGTGGAACCTGTCGCGGATATGGGCAAGTGATTCCTTCGCCTTGTGTCGATTGCCGTGGCCAGGGTCGAGTCAGAGCTCGTCGAAACATCGAGCTAAATGTCCCGGCTGGAGTCGAAGACGGGCTTCGTTTGCAGCTTGCCGGCCAAGGTGAAGTTGGTTTTGCCGGTGGCCAGAGTGGTGACCTATATGTCGACATCGCGGTTAAGCCGCACGACATTTTTGGGCGACAGGGTGACAATTTGACCTGCACCGTCGAAGTTCCGCTGCACGATGCGGTTCTAGGCTCTCGTGCCAAGATTCAAACTTTTGACGGTGAGATCGACATCGACATTGCACCTGGGCAGCAAAGCGGTGATGTTCTGACCATCAAGGCCAAGGGCATTACTCACCTGCGCAATTCAGGGCGCGGTGATTTGCTGGTCAAGTTCCAGGTAAACACTCCAACGAAGCTTGATGGCAAGCAAAAAGAGCTGTTCCGCACCCTAGCCAGCCTGCGCAAATCAGACAGCATCAAGCTGGTGTCGCACGCAAGTGGATTCTTTGCCGGAAAGCGCAAGTAGTTGGTAGAGCCACTTTTTCGGGCAGAATTCGCGACCGCTCCAGCGGTCGGTTCGCTTGTTGAACTCGATGGCCCAGAGGCAAAGCACGCAATAGCCGTTCGGCGCATGAAACCCGGCGAAGCTATTCAGCTTTCAAACGGATCAGGGCTCAGGGTTCGCGGACAAGTACAAGAGCTGAATGGCAAAAGTCTGACAATTGCTGTCACTCAGGTTATTGACGAACAAATACCAGCCGTTCAGTTCTTCTTGGCACAGGCGTTAGCCAAGGGCGATCGTGATGAACTGGCAATCCAAGCTGCCACTGAACTGGGTATTTTTGGAATTTATCCATGGCAATCGGAGCGTTCGGTTTCGCGCTGGGATGGCGCCAAAGTCGAAAAAGGCAAATCCCGCTGGCAGACCATTGTCAATGAAGCCGCCAAGCAATCCCTGCGAGTTTTCGAACCAGCGGTTTTCGACCCGCTAACCAGCAAGCAGCTCGCTGCGACTTTTGCTGACTTCGAACAGGTAATCATTCTTGACCCAACAGCAAGCGCCGGCTTGGCTTCAAACAAGCTTCCGCAGGCCGGAAGATTGTTGCTTGTGGTGGGCCCTGAAGGCGGAATCTCAGACCAAGAATTGACTGCTTTTGAGGCAGCCGGTGCTCGTCGTTTAAATCTAGGTGCGCCAATTCTGAGAACCTCAACTGCGGGTGTTGCGGCACTTTCCGGGCTACTCGCCGTCAGTGGCGCTTGGTCCTAATTAGACTTTGAACCGAAGGAGATACTTTGTCAGACTGCATTTTTTGCAAGATTGTTGCCGGTGAGATTCCCAGCACCAAGGTTGCTGAGAACGAGCACGCGATTGCATTCCACGACATCAATCCAGAGCAGCCAGTGCACATCCTTGCCGTGCCAAAGCAGCACTTTTCTAACGTGAGCGATTTAGCCCTGAACGATAGCGGAATCACCGCCGAATTTATGCGGTTTGTTGCTGAAGTTGCTGCAGAGCAGACCAACGGACACTATCGCTTGCAGTTCAATACCGGTGCTGCAGCTGGTCAAACCGTATTTCACGTTCACGGACACATTCTGAGCCAAAGCTCGAAGGGGTCAATTGCCTAAGCAGGAGCCGCAGCGCAACGCAACCGAACGCATTTCAGTGCTGGGTATCGACATGGTCTCGCTTCTCGGCCCCGAAGACAACCTTCTCAAGACGCTCGAGCTTGATCACCCGTCGATTGACGTAATGGTTCGTTCAAACGAGATCGTACTCAGCGGAGTCGAATCGGCTGTTGCAGCGGCTTCGAGGCTTATTTCAGAGATGATCGAATTGGTGGCTGACGGTCAAGATCTTGCTCCAGCAGACGTCAAGCGTTCAGCTCGAATGATCGCCGAAGACTCAAGACTGCGACCAGCCGATGTGCTCAGTCAGTCGATTCTGAGCTCACGCGGCAAGAGCATTCGACCAAAAACCGTAGGTCAAAAAAACTACGTGGATGCAATCGACGAGAACACCATCGTCTTCGGAATCGGTCCGGCCGGAACGGGTAAAACCTATCTGGCGATGGCTAAAGCAGTTCAGGCGCTGCAGCGTAAAGAAATAAGCCGAATAATTTTGACTCGACCGGCCGTTGAGGCGGGTGAACGCCTTGGGTTCTTGCCGGGCACGCTCAATGAGAAAATTGATCCTTACCTAAGGCCTCTCTTCGACGCCCTGCACGAAATGCTCGAGCCAGAAACAGTCCCAAAGCTCATAGCAGCCGGAACGATTGAAGTAGCACCATTGGCCTACATGCGTGGACGGACTTTGAACGACGCATTCATCATTCTTGATGAGGCACAAAACACCACTCCCGAGCAAATGAAAATGTTCCTAACCCGCCTGGGCTTCAATTCAAAGATGATCGTCACCGGCGACATCACTCAGATTGACCTTCCGGGCGGCACATCTGGCCTCAAGACCGCTGCTAAGGCACTATCTGCAGTTGAGGACATTCACTTTTCGACACTAGGTTCTGAAGACGTGGTGCGTCACACTCTCGTCGGAAAGATTGTTGATGCCTATGCGGCACTGGATTCCGCCGCATCAGCGAAGTCTTCAAGCGCAGCTTTACAGAATGCAAAATCTAAGGGGAGTGGCGCCAAGTGACCATAGACATCAACAACGAATCAACCGTTGCTGTCGAAGAAGCGCTTGTTCTCAAGCTTGCAACTTTTGCGCTCGATCAACTGCACGTACACCGTGACGCAGACCTGTCAGTAATTTTCGCCGATGAGGCGACCATGGAGTCACTCCACATTCAGTGGATGGATGAGCCAGGCGCAACTGACGTACTCAGTTTTCCGATGGACGAACTTCGACCTGGCAAAGACGGTGACATAACCCCAGCTGGTCTGCTCGGTGACATTGTGATTTGCCCGCAGGTTGCTCAGAAACAGGCTAAAAATGCCGGGCACGACTTGACCGCCGAGGTGCTACTGCTGACCACTCACGGAATCCTGCACCTTTTGGGGTTTGATCACGGAACTCCCGAAGAAGAGGCCGAAATGTTCGGTCTTCAGAAGCTAATTCTTGGCGCCTTTTTTCAGGTCGAAGGAATCGAAGGCGCCATCCCTGAGCCGACGATTTCTGATGCACACCGAGGTTCAGCAGAGTAATGCCTATTTTTCTTGGTATCGCGTTAGCTTTTTTAGTCATCGCGGTTCCATATTTCTCAGTTCTCAGGGCTTCCCTCGAGTTCTCAACCTCAGATAAAGCCGCGACCGAATCAATGGGCTTCCTGCGCATGGTGTCAGCGAGCATTTTCGGTGTTCTAATTGGGCAGTTGCTGGCACCGATTTCTATGCCATGGTGGGCGACAACTCTAACTGCTGTCGCTCTGATGTTTTCACTAATTTTCGTTAGCCAGCTTCTTGGGCGCAGCTTGGCGAACCGGAATTTTGGTCGTTGGTTGGTTAAGGCTTCGTTGCCAATGGTTCGTTCGATGCAAATCGCTTTCAGTCCCATTTCACTTCCAAAAGATGAAGCTCCCGAAGAGTTCGAACAAGAACTGCTTGACTCGGTCGAAGAGTTCGGAGAAACCATTGTTCGCGAAGTCATGGTTCCACGAGTAGACATGGCGACCATCTCGGCTGATGCGAGCCTGACTCAATCAATGTCGGTCTTTTTGGCCCGAGGTTTCTCAAGGCTGCCAGTGGTGGGTGACAACGTTGATGACATTAGAGGAGTCCTCTACATCAAAGATGTCGCGCGCTATCAGCATGAAAATGCAACCGGCTCAGGCAGATTGTCGCTGCTTGACCTGGCTCGCCCGGTCACCTTTGTGCCCGAATCAAAGCCGGTTGACGACCTACTTCGAGAGATGCAGCAAACCTCGCGTCACATTTCAGTAGTCGTTGATGAATATGGTGGCGTAGCCGGTTTGGTGACACTTGAAGACTTGATTGAGGAAATCGTAGGTGAAATTTCAGATGAGTATGACCGCGATGCTCCAGATTTAGCCAAGATTTCAGACGGGCTCTATCGAATGACGGCAAGGTATTCACTTTTCGATCTGGGAGAGCTGTTTGAACTGGAGCTAGAAGACGAAGATGTCGACACCGTTGGCGGATTGCTCACCAAAGAACTTGGGCGTTTGCCTGTCAAGGGTGACTCGGTCATAGTCTCTGGCCTTAAGCTGACAGCAGAGGTGGTTGAAGCAAGAAGAAAGCGCTTGATCACCGTGAAGGTAGAACTCGAACAGGACCTTCGAGATGCAAAGAGCGCTTTTGACTCAGCAGGAGAAGATGACTAACCAAAACCACCGCGCCGGATTCGCCTCGTTTGTCGGTCGCCCAAATGTCGGAAAGTCAACGCTGACCAATGCACTGGTCGGCGAGAAAATTGCGATTACTTCGGCTAAGCCGCAAACCACGAGACGTGCCATTCGCGGCATTGTTCACCGTGATTATGGCCAACTGATCTTGGTCGACACGCCTGGCTTGCACCGCCCAAGAACTCTTCTGGGTCAGCGATTAAACGACTTGGTCGAACAGACCCTTGGCGATGTCGATGTGATTGGTCTTTGCATTCCAGCGAACGAAAAGATCGGCCCGGGCGACACTTTTATCAACGACCAACTCGACGAATTCAGACGAGCCAAGAAGATTGCAATTGTCACAAAGTGTGAACTTGTATCACCAGAGGCGCTCGCGCGTCAATTGATCGATGTTCAGAAGTTGCGCGATTTTGATGCCATCATTCCGGTATCCGCAGTCGCCGAAGACCAGCTTGACGTTCTGACCAAGGTGCTCATCGAATTGATGCCCGAATCGCCGGCGCTTTATCCGCCTGATTCGGTCACTGACGAAACACTCGAAAATCGTATTTGCGAGCTGATTCGCGAGGCTGCCCTTGAGGGTGTGCGTGATGAACTACCGCACTCAATTGCAGTCACAATTGACGAAATTTCTAAGCGCGAGGGCAAAGACCTAACCGACATCCATGCAAATATTTTTGTTGAGCGCGACAGTCAAAAGGGAATCATCATCGGACACCGCGGTGGTCGACTGATTGACGTTGGCAAGCGCGCACGACTTGAAATCGAGAAGCTGATTGGACACAAAGTCTTTTTGGGTCTTCGGGTGAAGGTAGCCAGTGAGTGGCAGCGTGACCCAAAGCAGCTCGGCAAACTTGGTTTTTAGAGACATCGGGCGTAGTCTGAAGCCGTGTTCTTCGGTCTGCTACTTAGTGGCCGCGACGAGGCCTAACCCGGCCTTCCTCGTCGCGGAGCCTTTTGTCGGCTGACCCATAACTTTCAAGGAAGACACCCACATGGAAAACACCCAAAAAACTTCTGGCATGCCAGTGCACAAATACGTGCCGTTTCACGAGCAAATCAAAGTTGATCTGCCTGACCGCACCTGGCCAAGCAAGCTGATCACCGAGGCGCCGCGCTGGTGCGCCGTTGACCTACGTGACGGCAATCAAGCACTTATTGACCCAATGAGCCCAGAGCGCAAGCTAAAGATGTTCCAACTTTTGGTGAACATGGGCTACAAAGAAATCGAAGTTGGCTTTCCATCGGCAAGCCAAACTGACTTCGACTTTGTGCGTCTACTTATCGAAGACGGTCACATTCCGAGTGACGTCACTATCCAGGTTCTTACTCAGGCCCGCGACTCACTAATTGAACGAACCTATGAGTCTCTAAAGGGTGCTAAAAAAGCCATCGTTCACTTCTACAACTCAACTTCAGTGCTTCAGCGTCGCGTTGTTTTCAACCAAGACAAAGACGGCATCAAGGCGATCGCTGTTCACGGTGCCAAGAAGTGTCGTGAAATGGAAGCCATCATTCCAGACACCGATGTCTACTACGAATACTCTCCAGAGTCATACACCGGCACTGAGCTTGAATACGCAGTCGAGGTTTGCGATGCCGTAATCGACATCATCCAGCCAACCCCTGATCACAAGATGGTCATCAACCTTCCGGCTACCGTTGAAATGGCAACACCAAACGTTTATGCCGATTCAATTGAGTGGGTCAGTCGCAACATTTCAAAGCGCGACAGCATCCTGATTTCACTGCACCCGCACAACGACCGCGGCACCGCAGTCGCAGCCGCCGAACTCGGATATCTTGCAGGAGCAGACCGCATCGAGGGTTGCCTTTTCGGCAATGGTGAGCGCACTGGAAACGTGGACCTAATCACTTTGGGTTTGAACCTTTTCAGCCAGGGCGTTGACCCGCACATTGATTTCAGCAACCTTGATGAGATCAAACGCACGGTTGAATACTGCAACCAGCTACCGGTTCATGAACGCTCACCTTACGGTGGCGACTTGGTTTACACCGCGTTCTCTGGTTCGCACCAGGATGCAATCAAAAAGGGCTTCGAGCTCATGCACAAAGAAGCTGGCGAGAAGGGCGTCGACATCGACGATCTTGTCTGGGCTGTGCCTTATTTGCCAATCGACCCTAAAGATGTTGGTCGCAGCTACGAGGCTGTTATCCGCGTTAATTCACAGTCAGGCAAGGGTGGTGTCGCCTATCTTTTGAAGACCGACCACCACCTTGACCTTCCTCGCAAACTTCAGATCGAGTTCTCACGCGTGGTTCAAAACGTCACAGATTCCTCAGGCGGCGAAGTTTCGTCAGAGAAGCTTTGGGACATCTTCATCGATGAGTATTTGCCAGCGCCGGGCGACCGTATCGATCTAAAGTGGGGTCGTTTCGAGCTAAAGAAGATGCGCACCGAGTCTGAAATGGACGGTGTTGTTCAGCTTGATATTCAGCTTCGCGATGGCGAGGGCGAGCTTGAGGCTCACGGCACCGGTAACGGCCCGATCTCGGCGTTCTTGAACGTTCTTGAGCAACAGGGTGTTCAGGTTCGCTTGCTGGACTACGTAGAGCACACTCTTTCGGCTGGCGGAGACGCCCAGGCAGCTGCCTACGTCGAACTAGAGGTCAACGGAAAAACACTTTGGGGTGTTGGAATCGATGGCGACATCTCAACCGCGTCCCTTAAGGCAGTTATTTCGTCGGTAAACCGAGCAATCCGAGGCTAATCGCATTGCGGGGTAGATACTTGTTTGGTGCCTACCTATCGAGATGAAGCGGTTGTTCTGCGCACTCACAAACTAGGTGAGGCAGACCGAATTGTAACCTTTTTGTCGCGGTATCACGGGCAGGTTAGGGCTGTTGCAAAGGGTGTTCGCCGAACCGCATCCAAATTCGGTGCCCGGCTCGAGCCATTCATGGTTGCCGACGTTCAGTTCTACGAGGGGCGCAATCTAGACACGGTTAGCCAGGTTGAAACCCTGGGCTCGTATGGTCGAGAGATTATCGAAGACTATTCGGCCTACACGGCGGCAACTGCAATGGTTGAAACAGCAGAGCGCCTGACCGGCGAAGACTCTCAGCCGCAGCAGTACCTGCTTTTGGTTGGTGCACTTAGGTCGCTATCTAATCGTGAACACGAGCCTGGTTTGATTCTTGACTCGTATCTGTTGCGCGCTCTAGCAATTGCCGGATGGGCGCCGAACTTTTTTGACTGCTCGCGCTGTGGTGAGCCTGGACCTCACGAGGCATTCGTGTTGCAAGTCGGCGGAGTTGTCTGTCGCGAGTGTCGCCCGGCTGGTGCCGCGGTCATCGATCCACTCACCGCCGAACACCTAGGAGCCTTGCTATCTGGCGACTGGGCTTTGTTAGATTCTTCTCCAGAGAGCATTCGCTCAGCCGCATCAGGAATCGTCGCTGCTTATAGTCAGTGGCACATTGAGCGCGGTCTCAAATCACTTCAGCACGTGGAGCGCTAATGACTGAATTTATGGCGGTCGATAAGCCTGGCGTTCTTGCGCCGACATTCGAGTCGGGTGCCGTGCCTAAACACGTTGCTATCGTCATGGATGGCAACGGACGCTGGGCAAATAGCCGTGGTCTAACCCGCATCGAAGGTCACAAAGCTGGCGAGGCAGCACTGCTCGATGTTGTCGCTGGGGCTCTCGAGGCTGGCGTGAAATACCTGACGGTGTATGCGTTCTCAACCGAGAACTGGAAACGCTCACCTGAAGAAGTTCGTTTCTTGATGGGCTTCAATCGCGAAGTCTTGCGTCGTCGTCGCGATCAGTTGAATCACTGGGGTGTGCGCATTCGCTGGGCCGGTCGCCGGCCTAAGCTTTGGTCAACCGTAATAAGCGAACTCGAGGCAGCCGAGAAGCTAACCGAAAAGAATTCAAAGCTGGTGTTGACAATGTGTGTTAACTACGGCTCAAGAATAGAAATGATCGATGCGATCAATCAGATGTCTAAAGACATTGAATCCAACAAGCTCAAACCCGGATCAATAACCGAGCGAACAATTTCTAAGTATCTAAACAGCGGGTATCTGCCAGACGTCGATCTATTCATCCGCAGTTCGGGCGAGCAGCGCATAAGCAATTTCTTGCTATGGCAGTCTGCCTACGCCGAATTTGTATTTATCGACACCCCTTGGCCTGATTTCGATCGCACATCGCTTTGGTCTGCTATCTCGAACTTCTCGTCTCGCAATCGCCGTTTTGGTGGGGCAGTGGATAAGCCGGCTAAAACCGGTAAAAACTAGCCACTCGCGGTTAGACT
Organism: Actinomycetota bacterium; assembly: GCA_041191585.1. Lineage (GTDB taxonomy): Bacteria > Actinomycetota > Actinomycetes > Actinomycetales > Microbacteriaceae > Rhodoluna. Next base: position 11,216 of record JBEEOO010000001.1, on the reverse strand, counting down.
AGGCACTTCGCACACAACCGGCGCGGCATCCAGCAGCACCGAGAACTATGGAGTTTAAGTGGCCACCCCAAACCGTCTTGATTCAGTTATTTCACTCGCAAAACGTCGTGGTTTTGTCTTTCAGGCCGGTGAAATTTATGGCGGAAGCCGTTCCGCATGGGATTACGGACCGCTAGGCGTTGAGCTGAAGGAAAACATCAAGCGTCAGTGGTGGCGCACCATGGTTAACAGCCGCGAAGACATCGTTGGTCTTGACTCTTCGGTCATCTTGCCTCGCAAGGTCTGGGAGGCCTCTGGTCACGTTCGTGAATTCTCAGACCCACTGATTGAGTGCACTGCTTGTCACAAGCGTTTTCGCCAGGACCACCTAGAAGAGGCCTTCGAAGAGAAGAAGGGTCGCGCGCCTGAATCGATGAACGACATTGCCTGCCCGAACTGCGGCAGCAAGAGCACCTGGACTGAACCTAAGGCATTCAACGGTTTGCTTCAGACTTTCTTGGGCCCAGTGGCCGCCGAAGAAGGTCTGCACTACCTTCGCCCAGAAACCGCACAAGGAATCTTCGTGAACTTTGCGAACGTTCTTGGCGCGGCCAGAATGAAGCCTCCTTTTGGTATCGGTCAGATCGGAAAGTCTTTCCGCAACGAAATCACCCCGGGAAACTTCATCTTTAGAACTCGCGAGTTTGAACAGATGGAGATGGAATTCTTCGTCGAGCCAGGCACTGACGAAGAGTGGCATGACTACTGGATCGAACAGCGCATGAACTGGTACACCGATCTAGGTATCAATCCAGACAACCTTCGACTTTATGAGCACGCCAAAGAGAAGCTTTCGCACTATTCAAAGCGCACTGTTGACATCGAATACCGTTTCGGTTTTCAGGGCAGTGAGTTTGGTGAGCTTGAGGGCATCGCTAACCGCACTGATTTCGACCTAAAGACTCACTCAGCCGAGTCAGGGGTCGACCTAAGCTACTTCGACCAGGTCAAGGGAGAGCGCTGGATTCCATACGTTATTGAGCCGGCTGCTGGCCTAACTCGTTCACTAATGGCTTTCTTGGTTGACGCGTATCACGAGGACGAGGCGCCTAACACCAAGGGCGGTGTCGACGTTCGCACCGTACTCCGCCTCGACTACCGCCTAGCTCCGGTCAAGGCAGCTGTGCTGCCGCTCTCAAGAAACGAAGACCTCTCACCAATAGCTCGCAATTTGGCAGCTGAACTTCGTGGCCACTGGAACATCGACTTCGATGACTCTGGCGCAATCGGTCGTCGCTACCGTCGTCAGGATGAAATCGGAACTCCGTTCTGCATCACCGTCGACTTTGATTCACTCGACGACCAGGCTGTGACTGTGCGCGAGCGCGACACAATGCAGCAAGAGCGTGTTTCGCTGAGCAAGCTTCGCGAATACCTTGGCGGCAAGCTAGTTTCTTAGTCGAATGTCTGTGGTGTCAGCCATGCCGGGCCTCAAATACGGCAAGTTAGCGATCAAAACCCCAGTGGTTTTAGCGCCGATGGCTGGCATCACAAACACCGCGTTTCGTTTGCTTTGCCGCGAGTTTGGCGGTGGGCTATATGTTGCTGAGATGATCACATCACGCGCTCTGGTTGAACGAAACCCTGAGGCCATGCGCTTGGTCGGTCACCACCCAAGCGAAGAAATTCGTTCGGTGCAGCTCTATGGTGTCGACCCAAAAACAATCTCTGACGCCATCAAGATTTTGGTCGACGAGGATCGCGCTGATCACATAGACCTAAATTTTGGCTGCCCAGTGCCAAAGGTGACTCGCAAAGGTGGGGGAGCAGCGCTGCCATGGAAGCGCGATCTCTTCGAGGCTATTGTTCAGTCGGCTGTTAAGGCAGCGGGCGAAATTCCATTAACCGTGAAAATGCGCAAGGGAATCGACGCCGACCACCTGACTTTTCTTGATTCGGGCAAGGCTGCACGTGACGCAGGTGTGACAGCCGTTGCGCTCCATGGCCGCACAGCTGCCGACTATTACGCCGGAAATGCCGACTGGGGCTCGATCGCCGATCTTCGAGAGGCTTTGCCAGACGTGCAGGTGCTTGGCAATGGCGATATTTGGAGTGCTGCTGACGCCATCAGAATGATGCGTGAAACCGGCGTAGACGGAGTTGTAGTCGGGCGCGGTTGCCTCGGTCGACCTTGGCTTTTTGGTGACCTTCAGGCAGCTTTTGATGAATACGCTCGCGATCCAAATTCGAACGCCGCTATCGAGCAGATACAGCCAAATCTCGGAGAAGTAGCCGACGCATTCAAGCGTCACGCCGAGTTGCTTGTTGAATTCTTTGAGAGCGAAGAGCATGCCTGTCGCGACATCCGCAAGCACGTCGCCTGGTATTTCAAGGGCTATCCAGTAGGTGGCGAATTCAGGGCTGCGCTGTCGCAGGTTCAAAGCCTTAGTCACATGGATGACATTCTTGGCACGCTCGAGCGCACTGCGCCTTATCCGGGTGAGTTAGCTGAAGGCCCACGTGGGCGCCTCGGTGGTGTCAAAACCTGCTCACTGCCAGAGGGATGGCTTGATTCTGCCGAACTCAACGCTTCGCAGAAGGCTAACCTGCTAGACGCTGAGTTGAATGTGTCGGGTGGCTAATGGATATGCGCGATTCAGCCGAACTCGGCTACACCGATTTTGATCGCGAGCGATTCTTGCCAGAGGTTCGCAACCAGGCAACTCGTCGCAGTGAGTTTGCGCGTGACCGAGCCAGAGTTGTGCACTCTTCTGCGCTTCGCCGCTTAGGCGCGAAAACTCAGGTGCTGTCGCCATCAGGTGGAGATTTTGCTCGAACTCGCCTCACGCACTCACTCGAAGTTGCTCAAATCGGCCGTGAGATGGCAATCGACCTTGGGGTTAGCGCAGATGTCGTAGATATGGCCTGCCTCGCGCATGATCTCGGGCACCCGCCTTTTGGGCACAATGGCGAAAAAGCCTTGAACGAGTGGTCGGCGGATTTTGGTGGTTTCGAAGGAAATGCCCAGACCCTCAGGCTACTAACGCGCATTGAACCGAAAGTCTTCAATGCCGAAGGCAAGAGTCTTGGTTTGAACCTCACCAGAGCAAGCCTCGATGCCACCTGCAAATATCCTTGGCGCCGTGACGCTGGAGTTGAGGATTCTGGTGCGGATCAGTCGCTCAAGTTTGGTGCTTACGAGGATGACCTTGAGGTCTTCAATTGGCTGCGCATCGATGCCCCGCTTCGCCAGAAATGTGTCGAGGCTCAAATCATGGATTTCGCCGATGATGTTGCCTATTCAGTTCACGATTTCGAAGACGCCATCGTATCTGGATTCGTTGACCTAGAGGTCTTGAATGATCCTGCTGCTGAGGCTGAAATTCTTCGCAAGGTCAAAGACTGGAGTGGTGAAAAACACTCACTCGACGAGCTGGAGCAAGCGCTAGTGAGACTTCGCGGAACCAAGTATTGGATTTCGCACTATGCTGCCAGCAATGACATCCACGGGCACCTCAAGAATCTCACCAGCGAACTAATTGGTCGTTTTGTTTCGGCTACTATTGCCGCGGTCATCGACACTTCACCGCGCGAGTCTTTGGCAAGATTTGGCTCTACTCTTTCGGTCCCTCGCACCGTCAGCGCTGAGATCGCAATCCTCAAGGGGGTTGTCTCAGCTTTTCTGATGACAATCGAGAGCCGCAAGCCTTATTACGAATGGCAGCGCGGTCTCTTGATCGAGTTGGCTGAAGCTGTTCTCGCAAGCAACGGCGAAAATCTCGACGCCTATTGCTCTTCAGCATGGCGCTTGGCTAATGACGAGAAGTCGCAGCGAAGAGTTGTAATCGACCAGGTTGCTTCACTGACTGATCAGAGTGCCATCACTCTGCACCACAGGCTAGTGGCCAGCAAACAAACCACCGCTCTCTAGAATCGAAACTATGGCCGGCAAAATTCGTGCAAAAGACATTGACGAGGTCAAGTCGCGCATCAACATCGCCGATGTCATTTCAGAGTATGTAGCCTTGCGCCCTGCCAGCGTGGGTTCGCTCAAGGGTCTTTGCCCGTTTCACGACGAAAAGTCACCATCTTTCAATGTTCGTCCGGCCCAAGGTTTCTATCACTGCTTCGGCTGTGGTGAGGGTGGCGATGTCTACAAGTTCCTGCAGCAAATGGATCAACTGTCATTCACTGAAGCGGTTGAGAAATGTGCTGGCAAGATCGGTTTTGCGCTCTCATATGAAGAAGGTTCTGCAAACCCGGATCAAGGTCAGCGTGCGCGAGTTCTCGAGGCTAATGCCGCCGCCGCAGCGTTCTATCAGTCGCAGCTAATGACAGACGCAGCCATTGTCGGTCGCGACTTTCTAAAAAGTAGAGGTTTTGACCGCGCAGCTGCCGAGCAATTCGGAATAGGTTTCGCCCCTAAAACCTGGAGCTCGCTTTTTGATCATCTGACTAAACAGGGTTTCACCGCTGAAGAACTGATTCAAGCAGCCCTGGTTACAAAGGGTGACAAGGGCACCTATGACAAGTTTCGTGGTCGTTTGATTTGGCCGATTCGCGACAGCACAGGCCAAACCATTGGCTTTGGGGCACGCAAGCTTTTTGACGACGACAATGGCCCAAAATACCTGAACTCATCCGACACGTTGGTCTATCACAAATCCCAGGTGCTCTACGGAATCGATTTGGCTAAGAAGGACATCGCTAAACAGCAGCAGGTCGTAGTCGTTGAGGGCTACACCGATGTCATGGCTTGTCACCTGGCTGGCGTCACAACGGCTGTGGCCACTTGCGGCACCGCTTTTGGTGATGATCACATCAGAATTTTGAACCGTATGCTTTCTGCCGAACGCGAGACTCCTGCAGAGGTTATATTCACTTTCGACCCAGATGCCGCGGGCCAGAAGGCCGCGATGCGAGCTTTCAATGACTCGCACAAGTTTGCAGCAGCGACCTATGTTGCGGTTGGACCTGATGGGCTAGACCCATGCGACCTGCGCGCAGCCAAGGGTGACATGGCCGTTCAGGCGATGATCGAGAACAAGAAGCCGTTGTTTGAGTTTGCAATTCGTCAGCGCATCGCCAAATTTGACCTAAACACTGTTGAAGGCCGCGTCGGTGCGGCCCGAGCCGCAGCGCCAGTCATTGCCGGAATCCGCGACGCAGCACTACGCCCGGCATACATCAGAGAGCTGGCTGGCTGGGTAAGCCTCGACGGAAACGAAATCTCTAGTTTGGTCGAAATTGCCATGAAACAGGCCACTTCTTCAGCTGTGGCAGGCCTTAGAGCGGCTCAGGCTAGTTCAGATCAACCTTCAGCTGAAAACTCTGACGCGCTTCTCGAGCAGCAGCTGACTGCCACAATTAATCTCAATGATCCAATCGTCAGGTTCGAGCGCCAGGTCCTCGAGGTTCTAATTCAGCTGCCGCAGGTATACGAGCCTTCAGCGCTCGAGAAGATCGCCACTGTTGGATTTAGCACCCCAGCTCATAACGTCATTCTTCGGGCGCTTTTGTTAGTTGCATCTGCTCAGCGCCAGGCAGACTGGTTGAATCAAATTGCGACAGCAGTTCAGCCTGAACTGCTGTCGATGGTTCGCGAGATTGCTGCCAAAGAGCTTCCTGCGTCTGATGAAGCCGGATTAGCCCGCTACGGTCAGGGTGTTATTGCTAAAGCGTTGATAAACGCCCTAGGGCTCGAAAAGGCCGAGCTGTTGGCTCAGTTGCGTCGGATTGACCCAGCTGCCGACAACGGAGATGGTGCACGCATTCAGCGAGCTTTAGTTGAACTAGAAGCCCAGCGTCGAAAGTTGCAAGCAAGTTGAAACCTCTGATCGCTATAGAACCTAAAACTTTTGCATCATACGAGGAAGCTGTTGTAGCTGCTGGTGGCGAGGTGGTAGCCCTAAGCCCAGATGTCACTTCAATTATCTGGACCGACTATGCCAGCCCAGAATTGCTTCGCACAACCCTGCTGCAGAACCCGCAAATAACCTGGGTTCAATTGCCGTTTGCTGGTGTTGATGCGTTTGCTGAAATTATCGAATGGGCAAAGACGCGACCGCAGCTGCGAATCACCTCAGCAAAAGGCTCGTACTCTGAACCAGTTGCCGAACACGCATTGGCCCTCTCATTGGCGCTCGCTCGTGTGATTCCTGAACGCGCAAAAGCTGAATCTTGGGGGCGCAAATTTGCTTTCAGTTTCTATGACTCAAACATCGTGATTGTCGGCGCTGGAGGAATCACGACTGAGTTGCTGAAGTTGCTTTCACCTTTCCGCGCAAAAATCACACTGGTGCGGAATCGCCCCGGGCTTGATTTGGTCGAATTCGAGCAGATTGCATTCAGTGAAATTGATTCGGTGCTTCCCGCCGCCGATCTGGTTATTTTGGCTTGCGCTCTAACTGACGAGACTCGCCATCTAATTAACTCAGCGCGACTCTCATTGATGAAGCCAACTAGTTATTTAGTAAATGTTGCCCGAGGCCCGGTTATAAATACTCAGGCGCTTGTGTCCGCACTCAACGAAGGTCTGATAGCTGGAGCTGCCACTGACGTGACTGATCCTGAACCGCTTCCTGACGGGCACCCACTGTGGGCGGCAAAAAACATGCTTATCACTCCACACACCGCCGACACCAAAGAGATGGTTCTTCGAATGTTTGCTGAGCGAATCAGAGTAAATGTTTTAGCACTGCAAGGTCGAGGCGATTGGGTCGGCACGGTTGATAGCGGTCTCGGCTATTGAGCAGCGTTGCAAACGGAAACCTAAGTTCAAAATAATTCTCTAAATTGCCAACTATTGGTTTCCAGCTGAGATTTATTTGCATAGGTTCTTGGTTCGAGTCCAAGCCGGGGAGCCATAATGCAGGAGGCCACATGTTCGAGTGGATCCGCAACCACAAGTGGTTAGCATCCGGCTCCTTTATCATTTCTACCTTCCTTATTTTTGGTGGATTAGATCTGGTTTTCCAGGGTCCAGAGACACTTCTTGTCGCGTCACTTCTATGCCTTTCAACAGGCATGGTCTTCATTTATTGGCCGGTTTCAATTTTGCTAATTGCGGCAAGCTCGGTGCTAATTATCTATTTCGAACTGCTTCCGGTGTATTCAGGTCTCGCAGCCAGTTTTGCCATCTTGCTGTCAGCGGGCACTCGTTCACAGTTGCTTCGACGTATCGGCGTTGCCGTGGCCATCGTCGGGGGTATCGCAGTTTCTGCAAACACCGCCATTAACTATCAACTCGGAAGCTCGTTTTTCGGACTCGAAATCAATGGCAATGACGGCAGATTCACTGCGTTTCTACTAGGTTGCTTGCTTGTCTTGAGCCTTAACTTGCTCTTTGCCCTAGTTGGCTCTCTAGTTATCACTCGCGAAACTCACGTCGGAACCGACTTCGACCGAGCTATTTCGATGAATCGTCAGGCGCAACTTGCACTTGAGAACGCTCAGCAGCGTGAACGCTTTCAAATAGCTCGAGACATTAACGAACTAATTATTCAAAAGGTCACCGCAGTAGTCAGCCAGACCGAGGGCGGTTTGTATGCCGCAAAGGCTGATCCTTCGGCAGCAATGCGAAGTCTCGAGCGAGTCGGAGTCAGTGCGAAGGCTGCACACGTTGAACTTCGTCGTCTCTATGACATGCTCAACCGCGAGCAGGCTATTAAGGCCGCACCGCCACGCATCAACGACCTTGAAGCGCTTGCCGTTACCTATCGCGAGCTTGGTTTCAACGCCGCCGTTCGTCACGATGGGCAGCGATTTGCACTAAACGAAGGTGCCGAGTTGGTAATTTTCAAAATTGCCTTCGATGCTCTTGAGAACGTGAAGCAGCATTGTCCGATTGGAACCGACGTAACCATTGATTTCTCATGGGTTTCTGATGGCATGCAGGTGCTAATCAAAGACAACGGAATTGAGGTAGCCAACCGCGATTCTGCGTTCTTCGAGGGCTACAACTCAGATGAGGACTATCGAGCTTTGGTCGAACCCATTTCGGGAGTAAACGTGACCGCGATGAAAGAACGCGCTGCACTTTATGACGGCAGCGTGGAGGTCACCAGGGTCCCAGGGGTCGGGTTCACGGTTTCAGCCATTTTCCCTAACATCGGCAAATTAGCTCCTGGAACTCGAGTTGACTGATCAAATCCGTATCGCTCTAGTTGATGGCGACGAAGACATCAAGGCGGGCCGCAAGTTGGTAATCGAGTCTGAAGATGACCTCCGTATAGTTCTCGAAGAAGATAACGCGATTCGCGCCCTCGAGCGCATCCCTGAGGCATTGGTAGACGTTTTGATTATCGATCAACGTCTAAAAGCGCAGGATGGCGCCTGGCTCATTCAAAAACTTCGCGAGTCATTTTTTAGCGACGACAACCTGGATGCCAAGATCATCATGACTGCGCCTTATTACAGCGATGAGCTGCTGATTGCAGCTATTCGCGCTGGCGCTAACGACCTGGTCACTCAAGACATGGGCCCAGAGCAACTTCTACAAGCAATCTTCAGAATCACCAACAAAGACAATGATTTCGAAACCGACATATTGCTACGAAAGTTCGTAGAACTTCAGATTGCTGCTGATGAAAGCCCAGTTTTTTTGATTCGTCTTGGCGACCTAACCGACCGAGAGCGCGAAGTAATTAGACTCCTGCTGCACGGCAACTCGGAGTTTGAAATCGCGAAGCGTATTGATGCTCCGAAGTATCGCGTAAAGCAAATTCTCGACGACATGCAGAAGCGCACACACATCAACACCCGTACGCAACTTTTGCTAGCACTGTACGAATCGGAGGGTCGCCTTGCGCTTTAAATCTGACCCAATTCTGACTACAGCAATCGGCGTTGGTCTAGCCACCGGCGTTTATGGAATCTCTTTCGGAGCACTTTCTATAGCCGCCGGGCTAAACGTTTGGCAGACCCAACTGCTATCGCTATTGATGTTTAGCGGTGCTTCTCAATTTGCGTTTATTGGTGTGATTGCGGCCGGCGGGGGAGTCGCAGTAGGTGCTGCTATCACTGCCGCTTGGTTGCTTGGTGTGCGCAACGGTTTTTATGCAGTCACCATGGCTCCTATTCTCAAGCGAACCGGACTATCCAAGTTGTTGCCGGCGCAGCTAACAATTGATGAATCGACAGCAGTGGCATTGGCTCAGCAGACCACTCAAGATCAACGAAAAGGGTTTTGGGCAACCGGCATCGCGATCTATGTTCTTTGGAACTTAGCCACGTTTCTTGGCGCCGTTCTGGGTGATTCACTCGGCGACCCAGCGGCTTGGGGCCTTGATGCCGCCGCCGCTGCTGCATTTCTAGGTTTGCTCTGGCCGCGCCTAAAAGACAGCAAAACCATTCTCACTGCACTCGGTGCGGTGGTTATTGCAACTGCGCTTTCACCGATTCTGCCTACGGGTGCTTCAATTCTGGTTGCTGGTGGGTTTGCGATTGTTGTCGCTTGGAGGCACAAGTGAGCGTTCTAATTGGCATTCTGTTGGCCAGCGCAGCAGTGTTTTCCTGGAAAATCATCGGCTATTTAATCCCTGAGCGATACCTAGATCACGGGCGCGTCAAAAACATTGCAACCCTGCTCACAATTGCGTTGCTTGCAGCCCTGGTTGGAGTTCAGGGCTTTACAACCTCTTCACAGGTTGTTTTCGACGCGAGAATCCCTGCGTTGATTTTTGCTGCTGTACTTCTAAAGCTGCGCGCCCCATTCATCGTAACAGTGGCCGCCGCCGCTGCGTTAGCTGCAATTATTCGCTTCTTCTTTTAGGCAATTAGCCTTCGAGTTTATCTTTGCCGGGGAGCCAGCTGAGGCCCGGTTTACCCCAGCCCTCATCCTCGATGATTTCGTCAGCCAAGCGCTTCCACGGTTGTGCCAAACGGTCAACATAGAGCTTGCCGTCTAGGTGATCGAATTCATGCTGCATAATGCGCGCAAACCAACCTTCGGCTTCAATTTTGATCGGGTTTTGATCGAGATCTACGCCAGTGACCTTTGCTGATTCAGCGCGTTTCAGCGGGAATCGCTCGCCTGGAACTGATAAACAACCCTCGATCTCGGTGTCTTCGTCGGCAGGCTCGTCAGCAATTGGCCCAATTTCTAGAACCGGATTGATGACAACACCACGTCGTTCGTTGCCTTCATCATCGTCGTAGTCATAAACAAACACTCGCAAATCGACACCAATTTGAGGAGCCGCTAGGCCAACACCAGGTGCCTTGTCCATGGTGTCGTACATATCTGCAACGAGCTGACGAAGCTCGTCATCAAAAACTTCAACCTCTTTAGCTCGGGTGTGCAGAACAGGTTCACCGGTGATACAAATGCGTCTGATTGTCATAGCTCAAATCTACCTTTCGCCTCAGGGCAATCCGTCCGACCAGAAGGTAGGCTCAAAGTAACACCGATCGGGAGACTAATGGGTCCAGGTTTTGATCTGCGCTGGCTAGCGATTCTGCTAGCCGTACTCGCTGCAGTGGCTTTGGCTTTTGGTGCCCAATTTCAAAACGATGCGGTAGTCGAGCATCACGTTCCTAAAAAGCGCTCAAAAGGCAGTCTTAACCTCAAGCAGTTATTTGCGCTATGGACCCGACCTCGCTGGGTCACCGGTCTCGGTCTAATGGTGGTTGGAATCATCCTGCAGCTTGGATCGCTAACCCTTGCCCCTCTGATCGTCGTGCAGCCAATTGGAGCCATTGCACTGGTCATCACTTCATTTTTGAACGCTCGAATCAATCGCACCAAAATCACCCAGCTGACTGCACTGTCGATCGGGCTTTGCACTATCGGTATCGCCGGTTTTGTGGTTATGGCTAGTTCGGTTGCAAAAGAAGTTGAACTTAGCGACGACCGACTTCGCGAGGTTCTTGGTGTGCTTGCGGTAATACTGAGTATTTTTGGATTGCTCTTCGCATTCCTGGCTAAGCACGTGAACGCGATCACCTACATCATTGGTGCTGGAGTGCTCTACGGTTTTGTGGCCACCCTTGCCAAGGTGGTTATTCAACGCGTTTATCAAGGTGATTTCGAGTGGTTGACGGTGCTGTGCTTAGTCGCCCTCGGTATCGCAGTCGCCCTCGGTGGTTGGTTTGTTCAGAACGCGTATTCTTCGGGTCCGCCCGATCTTGTCATTGCTGGGCTCACGGTCATCGATCCACTTGTTGCCGTATCCATCGGAATCGTCATTCTCGGAGAGGCGCAGCAGGCTAATCCGGCAACCATGTTTGGTTTCGCT